>MVRN01000050.1 GCA_002067965.1 Pelotomaculum sp. PtaU1.Bin035 | reverse complement strand
GTCGGTCCTGGTCGTTTCATGCCCGTGCGCGCTGGGCCTCGCGACCCCGACGGCAATTATGGTCGGCATGGGCAAAGGCGCGCAAAACGGCATATTGATTAAAAACGGTGAGGAATTGGAAAAGGCATGTAAAATCAATACGGTTGTGTTAGATAAGACAGGCACTCTCACAACGGGAAAACCGGGAGTGACGGATATTATTTTGTTGGACAAGGAAAATGGATTGGATGAAGATCACGTCTTGCTGCTTGCCGCGACGGCAGAAAAGAAATCGGAGCATCCACTCGGAACGGCTATATACGAACTGGGAAAGAAAAAAGCCGGCTGCGAACTTGATGACGCTGAAAAATTCGAGGCTGTGCCGGGGAAGGGTATCATCACGGTTATTCAGGATAATACTGTTTTGATTGGCACGGAAAAACTTATGGAAGAGAATAAGATTAAATTTAAGAATGCTGAAGAAATATTGTCTAGCCTGCAAGCAAAAGGAAAAACAGCTGTGTTTATGGCTGTTGATGGTGTTCTGAAGGCTGTTATCGCCCTTTCGGATCAGATTAAAGATGAGGCTGGAGAATTAGTTAAAGCACTTAAAAAAATGGGTATAGATGTTTATATGCTAACGGGTGATAATAGAGAGACCGCCCAGTCGGTAGCAAATAAAATTGGAATTAAAAATGTTATCGCGCAAGTACTGCCGGAGCGCAAAGCAGATGAGATTGAGAAGCTGAAGAAGCAAGGGAAAGTTGTGGCGATGGTAGGTGACGGAATAAATGACGCTCCGGCGCTTGCCTCGGCCGACATCGGATTTGCTGTTGGAACCGGCACGGACGTGGCTGTTGAAACTGGAGACATTGTACTTTTAAAAGGCGATCTGCTGGCGATACCGGCGGCGGTAATGCTGTCAAAGAAGACTATGAGGAAAATCAAACAGAATTTGTTTTGGGCATTTATTTACAATTTGATTGGCATACCTTTTGCGGCAATAGGCAGTTTGAATCCGGTAATAGCAGCGGCGGCGATGGCATTCAGCTCGGTATCCGTTTTGCTGAATTCGTTGAGTCTTAAGAGATTTAATCCGTAACTTTTATTAAAAGAACAGCATTAATAAATGAAATTAAGGATGGGGATCCTTTTGACATATCGCACGTTAAAATGGTTTACCATACTCCTTGTCCCGTTGATTATCGGCGGATTCGAATTTATGCGTCATGATTATTTTTTGCGGTACATCCCTATGGAAACCGGTAACTATTATATTACCATATTGACGTTTTTCCTTTCTTATTTTTATGCAACCTGGATGTTTCGAGTCATTGAAAAGACCAACCGGCATCTATCCGAAGAACAGGCGAGAAGGGCGGTTTATGAGGAACGTGAACGGCTGGCTCGCGAGTTGCACGATAATATCGCCCAAACGCTCTTTTTTCTAAATGTAAAATTGAAAAAAGGGCAGGTCGAAGAGGCCCGTTTTGCCGCTTCCGACATTGATCATCAAGTCCGGCAGGCGATATTTAATCTGCGCGACTTGCCTGAAGAAGGTGTCTCGTTAAGTCAGAGACTGAATAAATGGATTCAAGAGTGGAGCATGCTTACGGGAATTGAAACCGTGCCAAATATCAATATCCCCGTCGCATATTTTTCATCTGGTGAAGATGTGCAGCTTTTTGGAATTATTCAAGAAGCGTTTACAAACATCCGGAAACACGCCGGAGCAAAACAGGTTAAGATCGATTTAGCCGCTCTTTCCGACGGTTAGCACTTGCGGATAGCAGATGACGGAATGGGCATGATGGACAACATAAGTCGGGCGAAGAATTACGGAATATCAATGATCCGGGAACGCGCGGCCCGGTTGGGAGCTTCCTTCAATATAAGAAACGGGGAAAAGGGCGGGCTGGAAATTCTCTTGATTGCTCATAAAGGAGGATGAATCTGGATGAAACGATATCGAATCCTTGTCGCCGATGATCACCCATTGGCACGGGCTGCCATTCGTAGTCTCTTAGAAGGTGATCCTTCTTTTGAGCTGGTGGGGGAAGCGGCAAATGGGAAAGAAGCTTTTCAGCAATGTGGAGAATTGAATCTGGACCTGATTTTATTGGACATTAACATGCCTGTTTGGGACGGGATGGAAGCCACACGCCAAATAAAACAATATTATCCCCAGATTAGAATCGTGATCCTGACTGTATCGGACGACGTGGCGGATTTATTTACCGCTCTTCAATTTGGGGCGCAAGGTTATTTATTGAAAAATATGGAGTCTGAGCACTGGATATCTTACTTGCATTCCTTGATTCTTGAGGATGCTGAATTTTCGAGGAGAATGGCTGGAAAGCTATTTCATCATTTTAGAACCAGGAATACGGATGATGAAATAAAACCCGATATTTTAACTCGCCGCGAGCGGGAAATCCTTAAATATGTAGGTCAGGGATTTACTAACAAACAACTGGCGGAAAGGCTGTTTATCACTGAAAACACAGCGAAAAATCACATAAAAAATATATTGGAAAAACTCTTCATGAAAAACCGGTCGCAATTAGCGGCCTATGCTGTGCAATATGGCTTAACCATGTAAAAAAAGTGGCAATCATACCTCTCCTTTCATTATTGGCTCGCCCCCATGGATTCTAACGTTTAAGCCAACGAAAGAATCCATGGGAGAAGTGAGCTTTATTTTATTTGTTTTTCGGTTAACTCGTGTTGAATAATAGCCCTTTTGAGTCATTGTTATATATCGCGTCTCCTCTTATCATTATTGTATCAAAAATCAGGTATTCCAGCCAAACTCAAGGGGGTGTAAAAAATGGACAGCCGGTGCCGGTACAGTTTTGATGGACTAACATAAATATCCGGAGGTCATGAACGTGAGGGAAAAACAAAAGGTTTTTGTGAGAATGTTTCTAATATCGATTTTGCTGGTATCGGTTGTTGTGCCGGCTTTTGCCCAGCCGGACGATATCCGGGGACATTGGTCGGCAATACAGGTTAACGAATGGATTGGCAAGGGTCTGATAAACGGCTATGAGGATGGTTCTTTCAAGCCCGACATAAGCATTACCAGGGCTGAATTTATAGCCGTGGCCAGCAGGGCTTTTGGTTTTTCTGAAAAAGCGGCAATTAATTTTTCGGATATTCCCGCGGAAGCGTGGTTTAAAGAAGAAATTGCCAAAGCAATTGCGGCGGGCTACATATCAGGTTATGAAGACGGCACTATGAAACCGGATAATCCCATTACCAGAGTGGAAGCGGCAAAAGTTCTTTTTGTTTTGATGAAAGTGAATGCAAGCGGCGAACTCAGCTCAATTAACCAGTTTAAGGATGCTTCGGACATACCTGAATGGGGCAAGGAATTCTTTAACGCTGTGGTTGCTGAAAAGTATTTTCAAGGGTATGCGGACAGCACCGTAAAACCTTTAAACCCGATTACCCGCGCGGAGGCTGTATCGGTATTATCCAGAGCGGCGGGCAGTATTTTCAATATTGCGGAAGTGTACGGTCCTGAAAAGGACACAGAAACAATTGCGGGTAATGTGACCATCAGCTCGGCTGATGTTAACCTAAAAAACACAGAAATCGATGGAAACCTTTACCTCGTTGCGGGTATAGGCGACGGCAATGTCCAGTTGGATAATATTACTGTAACAGGCAGGACGTTAATCAGTGGAGGCGGCTTGCATTCCGTTATTGTCAACAATTCTGCGTTAGGAGAAGTCCTGGTCGATAAAAAAAATGGTGAGGCGCCCAGAATCGTAGCACAGGGAACTTCCTCTTTTGGAACCGTGTCTTTAAATTCGGCGGCTCAACTTGCAGAAAAAGATTTGACAGGGGCAGGGTTCAGTTCCGTCCAGGTTTCGTCGGCCTTCAATAGTAACAAGGGATTGGTATTAGCAGGAGACTTCGACGTAATCATCCACGCGCTTGTAAATGTTGATATAACCAAGGGAAACGTGACCTTGGAGATCTCGCAAGAAGCTTCAGGCACTACTGTTGCTTTGGGCAAGGAAGCCGTGTTGAAAAAAATCATAGCAAACGCGCCGGTTGAGGTTAAAGGGGAGGGTAGTGTTGAAAGGGCTGAAATTAATATCGCGGGTGTGGTTATTCAACAAGAAGCAAAGGAAGTAGTTGTAAAAGAAGGTGTTAACGCTTTCATCGGAGGACAAATAGTAGATAAATCGAACGTTCAGCCATCCGGCGGCTCTTCCGCTAGCTCACAAACATGGACAGGCTGGATCATTGACAAGGATTGCGTTGGCGTGAATCCCATAAATCATACGAAGAGTTGCAACTTGATGGATTCTTGCTATAACAACGGACTTGGTCTGGTGGTATATGTGCCGGGTAACGCGTATACCGCTTATCAGTCTGATGTTTACCCCGATTATCTGATCTTCGATGCGGAAAGCAAAGAATTGGCGAAAGATTTTCTGGATAACCTGCCTTCGACATGGGTGAAAAACATAACCGTTGAAGTTACCGGATATGTAGTAAGCGATATACCGGCCAACGCTGATGAAAGCCAGGTTCCGGAAACGGATCAGTCGGCAGTCGACCATTATTTGAAGGGAATCCATGTTAAGTCCATTGAGGCTGCTTGTATCGACGGTGTGTCGACCAACGCCCTGCCTTCGTCAGGCGGGGGCGGGGGATCAACGACGGATTCTTCATTAAAAATCACCACCGCCAGCCTTGAAGATGGGACCGTTGGAATTGCCTACAATATAACACTGGCAGCAACAGGCGGGACAAGTCCTTATACTTGGGCCGCCGCCGGCCTGCCAGACGGTTTGAGCATAGACACCGTGAATGGAACGGTTTATGGAACACCCAGCGTAACAGACACTTTTACCGTTCACATTGCGGTGACCGATAGTGAATCAACCAGCGTCGGCGCTGACCTGCAACTGCTGATCAATCCGGCGTCTCCGGAGGTTCAAACATGGATTAAGCGCACCTCTGGGACTATTCAATATCTCAGTAATGTATATTATGGCAATGGTATATTCGTTGCAGTTGCAGCGAATGGAACCATTCTGACCTCTAATGACGGGATAAACTGGAGCAGCCAAAGCTCCGGAACGACGAAAACCCTTAAAGGTATAACTTATGGTAATGGCATATTCGTAGCGGTTGGCTACAATGGAATTATTTTGACCTCTAATGACGGGATAAACTGGAGCAGCCAAAGCTCCGGAACGACGGACTCCACTGGTATAACTTATGGCGATGGTATATTTGTAGTTGTAGGGGGAAGCGGAACCATTATGACCTCCATTGACGGAATAAGTTGGATCATCCAAAGCTCCGGAACGACGAAAACCCTTAAAGGTATAACTTATGGTAATGGCATATTCGTAGCGGTTGGCTACAATGGAATTATTTTAACCTCTAATGACGGGATAAGCTGGACCAGCCAAAGCTCCGGAATGACGAACTCACTTACTGGTATAACTTATGGCGATGGTACATTCATGGCTGTAGAGGGAAGTGGAACTATTCTGACCTCCATTGACGGGATAAGTTGGGCTAGTCACAACTCAGGAACGACTGAATGGTTTACTGGTATTAGCTATGGTGGCGGTATATTTGTTGTTGTAGGGGGAAATGTAACCATTCTGACCTCCAATGACGGGATAAACTGGACCAGGCGTCACTCCGGGATGACTGATAGTCTTTTGGGAATAACTTATGGCAATGGCACTTTTGTCGCGGTAGGGGAATCCGGAATCATTTTTCAGTCAGGTGATGAAAACCCTGAACCGGTAGTGCTTAACAGCATTGCAATAGGAATTCAAGCCAATAAATTAAATTATACAGTTGGAGATACACTGGATATCACAGGGCTGCAAATAATAGGAACATACAGTGATAACAGCACAGCAGTATTGCCAATTACTGCGGCAAACGTAACAGGCTTTGATAGTTCAAAACCAGCAACTGGACAGGTCTTAATAATTACTGCAGAAGGGAAAACCGCCACATATACAATCGATGTATACGCAGCAGGTACAACCCCTGAAAATCCGGTTGTACAGACTTTCACAGGCTATATTGAAGATGAGGATTGCTATGTATATTTTTCTGACCCAAATAATAATACAAATCCTGGTGAAGATTCAAAAGGTTGTTTAAAAATGATCAGCTGCGCAGCGAGCGGTTTTGGAATAGCAGTTCCGCAGAGTGATGGCACCTATAAATATTATTATTTTGATGGTACTTTTGCAGAGAGTAAGGCGAACACATTTACCGGAAATGGTTCACAATTAGTTGCTTGGAATTTAATTCTTAATACTATAAAACAAGATCATGTATCTATTACAGTAACAGGTACATTGACTGGAGATACTAAGATTTCTCCCTATAATGATATTAGTTACCCGGTGATAACGGTATCTTCGTTATCGGAAATTGACACCGAGGCAGCAGTTGTTGCTGCGGAAGCCAGCCACACTCAGGCTGATGTCGATGCTGCTAGAGCATTTGTTAATGCGCTGCCGGATGGTGCAGATAAGATTCAGCTTTCAACAAGACTGGATGCGGTTCAACAAATTATTGATGCAACCAATCTTCAAACATTGACCGGGTGGTTCAAGGACAGACATTGCAAACCCACTTCGGGGACAACGCTCACAGGAAGCTGCTCAGTCGCTTGCGGGACGGGCGGTCCGGCCGGAACCGCCATGCTTAATGGCTGCCAAGCCCGTGGGCATGGCATATGGCTGAATCCCACCGAAGACAACCAGTCAGGCGAATACCTGACCTTTGACGCGGAGAGTGCAGAGCTGCTGAAAGCCTTCCTGTTCCAGCTTCATGACCATCTTAACGATGCAACCACGCCAAACGACAAACTAAGCCTGGCAGTGACCGGCTACCGTGTGGACAATATCCCCGCGAATGCGGACGAATCAATAGCACCATATCTCGATGGGGAAGCAGACCACTACATCGGTGGATTCCACGTGCTCTCGGTCAGAGGCGTTATTATCAGTGAAAACAGCTATCCCGGTTTTGCGGAGAATGACTATGAACTTACGTTGGAGGCTCTGGTGCCCCAAAACGTGACGGCAGAGGTCACCGCTTCGGGTATCAGCTTAAGCTTTGATGCGCCGATCAGCGCCGCCTCCAAATCCCCGAAGTTCGGCGTTAAGGGCTACAGGGTGAATGTGTATGCTGGCGATGATGTGGTAAAGACCATGGAAGTTAATAACAACCCGGAAACTCCTCTTAGCCACATTCTGATCGAAGGACTTGAAGACGGCAAATACACCTTCACTGTAACGGCACTCTACACCGCCAGTAAGGTGGAAAGCGCAGAGTCGGAAGCATCGGAGGCGGTAATCCCCGCTCAGACCCTAATTGGATGGATTTTAGACAGGGATTGCATTGGTGTGAATCCTTTAAATCATTCAAAGAATTGCAACCTTATGGGAGCAAATGATTCACCACCTACAGGATGCTATGCCAGCGGACTTGGCCTGTATCTTTATGGTACGGGAGGGTCTACCACTGCCTCTGATTTAGAACATTACAAAGTGTTTGACGCGGAGAGCAAAATTCTGGCCAAAACCTTTCTCTTAAGCTTGCCGGACACCTGGAAAAAGAACATAACCGTTAAAATAACAGGTTACAATGTGAGCGGCATTCCTGTCAATGCGGATGAAACCCAGGTTCCTGAAATTGATCCCGCGCAGGTAAGCCATTACCTTGACGGGTTTCATATCAACTCTATTGAAGCGGCTTACATTGACGGCGTGTCGACGAATCCACTACCCTCCCCTAATATAATACTGCCGGTGCCGCTTAGTATTACCACCGGCAGCCTGGAAAACGGGACGGCGGGAACCGCTTACAGCGTTACGTTAACCGCCACTGGCGGAACAGCCCCTTACACCTGGGCCGCCGCCGGCCTGCCAGACAGTTTGAGCATAGACACTGTGAATGGAACGGTTTATGGAACACCCACCGTAGCAGGTACTTTTACTGTTCACATAACTGTGACCGACAGTAAATCCGGCAGCGTCAGCACTGACTTGCAGTTGCTAATCAATCCGGAGTCTCCGGATCTTCAAAAATGGATTAAGCGCACCTCAGGAACTATACAAACCATTAATAATGTATACTATGGCAATGGCATATTCGTTGCACTCGCAGAGAATGGAACCATTCTGACCTCAGGCGATGGTAAAACATGGAGCAGCCAAAGCTCCGGAACGACGAACTCTCTTAAAAGTATAACCTATATGGCAAGGACACATTTGTAGTAGTAGGTTATAATGGAACTATTTTGACCTCGAGCGATTGTGAAACTTGGAATAGTCAAAGCTCCGGAACGACGAACCGCCTATTTAGTATAACATATGGCGATAGTATTCCCGGCGTGTCGACATGGCCTGTTTATTGACGAGTTGAACGTCAAAACGGATAAACCCTGAAGAATAACTAAACAGCACGAAGCGGAGGCTGTTTTTGGTAATAAATTTACCACCAGTCTCCATTGTGTTGAGATTTGAAAATATTTACGGCTTTATACTAATGAACTCCTGTAGCATATGTTGAAAACGGTTTGTTGATCAGGGGGTTTAAAAATGATTTTTCTACAAAAAATTAGAGATTTGAAAAAGAGTCCATACAGCGAGCTGTTTGCAGCGGTGATCGTGCTGCTCTGCCTGGTAACCGCCGGCGCGGTGTTGAAACATACGATCAATTTTGACGTGTTGGCGTTTTTGGGAGATCTGTTTTATCTGAAGTATTTGCCCAGTCTCGGCAACAATACGGGTTTCGGGCTGATTTTGCTGTTTGGTCTCCTGACGTCCATCCATTGCGTCGGTATGTGCGGCGGGATCCTGCTCACACAGTGCGTCCAAAAGGACGGTTATGTCCCTGCGGAGGGCAAACCGCAAGTAATGCTTTTGCCTGCTGTCCTTTATAACACCGGCCAGATGATTTCCTATACCGTTGTCGGTGGGGTTGTTGGCGGGATCGGGCAGGTGTTGACCCTGTCAGGCTTGTTAAAAGGTTTGATCCCGATTGCCGGCGGCATTTTTATGGTTATTATGGCCGTCAATCTTCTGGATCTATTCCCAGCGCTGAGGTTTTTGAATTTGGCGGCGCCGAAGTTTATCGCCAAGCGGATCAGGGGTGGCGGCAGCAGCCATGGACCTCTGATTATTGGGCTTTTGACGGGTTTGATGCCGTGCGGGCCGCTGCAGATGCTGCAGCTTTACGCACTGGGGACAAGGAGCGTTGTTTATGGTGCCGCTTCGATGTTCGTGTTTGCACTGGGCACCGTGCCGGGGCTGTTTGCTTTTGGAGCGTTCAGCACGATGATAAGCCGGAAGTTTTCAAAGATTATTCTAAAAACCAGCGCGGTTGTGGTGGCTGTGCTCGGGTTTGTGATGATCGGGCGGGGGCTTGCCTTGATCGGTGTCTCCCTGCCGATGCTGCCGGATAAAGAGAATACGGCGCAAGAGTACGCCGATCTCGGTTGTCGCAGATGGCATACAGACTGTCGCCACCGAGATCGGCATGGATTATTTCCCGCTCATTCAAGTTGTGCAGGGGGTTAAAGTCAGGTGGACGATCAAAGTCAGCCGCGATGTTTATAATGATTGCAACAAAGCAATAGTGTTGCCGGCATATCACATCGAAAAGAAATTTGAGATTGGTGACAATGTGGTGGAATTCATACCGGATAAGGAGGGGGAGTTTGTTTACACATGCTGGATGGGCATGATTAAAAGTAAAATTAAAGTGGTTCCCAATTTGGTGCAAAAGTCTGCTGTTGAAGTTGAGCCTGCTTTAAGTAAAGCGCAGGGCGGCGCGGTCAATACGGAGCCGGCGGCGGCCAATACAGCCGGCCGGGTTGCTGCCCCGGAAATAAACGAGGCAAATAATGCGGAGCAGCAACAAAGTCCCGGGAAAACCGGATCGGATAATGATGTTGCCAAGCAGGAAAATGATCATATTCAATCGCTCTCCGGATGGATCGAAGGGAAGCTGCTGCCGGGCAACCGTGCTGAACAAGCGGGGGAAAAAACTCAAATGTGGGCGGGGTGGATTTTTGACCGGGATTGTATTGGTATTAATCCTGTGAAACACACCAAAGCCTGCAACCTGATGAGCACCTGTTACAGCAGCGGCCTCGGGATTATTCCTTATGTTCCCGGTAAATCGAATGACACTTATACGGCGATGAACGATTTTTTAGTTTTTGATGGCGCCAGTAAAACTGTTGCCAAAACGTTCCTGCAGAATCTTCCCGATGACTGGAAAAATAATATAACGATAAAAGTAAAAGGTTATCCTGCCGGCAAAATACCGGTCAACGCTGATGAAACCAACGTGCCTGAAGAGGATGCCTCAAAGATAGATCACTACCTGGCCGGTATTCATATAACGTCAATTGAAGCTGCTTATATCGACGGGGTTTCAACTAACCGGTTGCCGTAACCAAATGTAATTTTCACGAAGTCTTAAAAAGAAGGTGATGCGATGATTGAGATACAAAAAGTAACCAAATATTACGGAAAGATGAAAGCGCTGAACAACCTTAATTTTAAAGTGGCAAAAGGCGAAATATTGGGATTTTTAGGTCCAAACGGCGCGGGCAAGTCGACGACGATGAATATCATCACGGGCTACACGCCATCAACGGAAGGGACCGTGAAAGTTTGCGGTCTGGACATCCTGGAGAAACCCAGGGAAGTCAAAAAACACATCGGCTATTTGCCCGAGCACAATCCCCTTTACACCAACATGACCGTTATGGAATTTTTAGGCTTTATTTGTGAGTTAAAGCTTGTTGAAAAAAAGCAGATAAAAAATCATTTGATCCATATTATGGAACAGGTTGATGTCGCGGATGCCGGAAACAGACTGATCAAAAACCTTTCGCGGGGCTACAGACAGAGGGTTGGCATTGCCCAGTCTCTTGTCGGCAGTCCGGAAGTGCTGATCCTGGACGAACCCACGGTGGGTCTTGATCCGAAACAAATGATCGAAACCAGGGAACTGATCAAAAACTTAGGCAAGGAGCACACAATATTGTTCAGTTCTCACATCCTTTCCGAAGTAAAAGCCGTATGTGACCGGGTTGTTATTATTAACCGGGGTGAGATTATTGCGGCAGGTAATTTAGACCAACTTTCAAGGAAATTGAGAAATGGCTCCGGTCTGCGGGTTGCGATTGCCGGACCGGGAGACAAAATTGAAAAAATAATTTGGGGAGTTGAGGGAGTCTGCAGTGTGGAGGCTGACGATAGCAGGGATAACGGTGCGGTAAGTTATGTTATTAAGTCGGGGAGGGACATCGATGTGCGGGAATCTCTTTGCTTCGCATTGGTGAAGGCCGGCTATCCGATCCTGGAGTTACAATTTCTGGACATGTCCTTGGAGGATATTTTCATCCAGCTTGTCTCTGATGAAAAGGAGGTAAACCGTTAGTGTACGCTGTATTAAAAAGTGAATTAAAATCTTATTTTAATTCAACATTTGCTTATGTTGTAACCGGGTTCTTTTCTTTTGTCGCCTCGGTGTATTTTTTTATGGGGAATATTTATAACCAGTCTTTGAATCTAAGCAGTTTATTTAGCACTATGAGCATAATCTTATTATTTATTGTGCCTGTGCTTACCTCGCGTTCTATCGCGGAAGACAGAAAAAATGGCATGGAAGTATTGCTGATCACGTCACCTGTCAGCCTATCCGGCATTATTATAGGAAAATACCTGGCTGTTCTGTCGGTATTTTTGGTGATGACTGCAATTACATTCATTTATCCAGTGATCTTGTTTATTTTTTCCCGTCCGGCCGTCATACCTTTAGCGGGTGAATATCTTGGATTTGTCCTTTTAGGAGCGGCAATGATCTCATTTGGCGTTTTTATCTCTTCATTGACTGAAAACCAGGTGGCGGCGTCAATTATCAGCTTTGTATGTCTTTTAATCATGATGATTATCCAGCCTTTGGGCAATTCGGTGGGAGGAGACGTATCGAAAGCGCTTAACTGGTTTTCGATATTTTCCAGATACGATGACTTGAACCGGGGAATTCTGGGCGTGGACACGATCATCTATTACTTGAGCTTTGTTTTTGTGTTTTTATTCCTGACCATAAGGGTAATCGAAAAAAGGCGCTGGAGCCGGGGGTGAATATTGTGGGTAAAATAAAAGGTATTTTAGAAAGCAGGAGCCTGCGTTACGGATCTAATTCAATATTACTTGTCGCAGCAGTAATCGCGATAGCCTTACTTGTGAATCTTTTGGCGGAGCGATATCCGGTAAAATTCGATTTAACCGCCGATAAGCTTTATTCAATTGGTGACATCACAAAGGATATTATCGGTAATTTGGATCAGCACGTCGTAATTTACGGGCTTTTTGATGACGGAAAGATCAACAGCGACTATCAGGGGGTGAGAGATTTACTGGATAAGTATGAAAGCTATTCGAAATCAAACATAACCGCTAAATACGTAGATCCGGACAAAGATACGAAAATAATCAAACAGCTTGATCCTGACGGCTTGATGGAACTAAAGAAAAATGACTTTGTTGTGACCTGTGGGGGTAAAAATCAAAAATTGTCTTACGAAGAATTGTTTCAGATGAAGCTGGATCAAAATTCTTTTTCTCAATATATTACCGGGTCTTTGGCTGAACAGGCGTTTACAGGGGCGATCAAGTATGTTGCCTCCGGAAAAACACCGGTAATATATTTCGCTGAGGGGCATGGTGAGGGCGATTTGCAAAGCGGTTATGTTCCTGTAAAGGAAACTCTTGAGAAAAACAATTATTTAGTTAAATCAGTCAACCTTATGACGGCGCGGTCAGTCCCTGATGATGCCGGTGTTTTGGTGTTTTTGTCGCCAAGAAAAGATTTGTCGGCTGGCGAGAAGGAAAGAGTAGAAAAATATTTGGATAATGGCGGGAAAGCGGCGTTCCTTTTTGACTATGTTAATTCCGGCGCGGCGTTTGAACAATTTGAAAAAATATTGTACGGATACAACCTGACCTTGGACTATGACAGGATAAAAGAAAATGATGAGGCGAGGCATACGCCCGATGACCCTTTCGCGCTTCTTCTTGATGCCGGCGGCAGTAATATAATTCCGTTGGAATTTTCAGGAATGCTCATGGTTAATGCCAGGAGCATAGGTGTTTTAAAAAATGACAAGAAACAGGTTATTGTCAGCCCTTTGCTAACGACCGGTGATAGCTCTGTCGGCGAGCAGATAGACAAAACCAGGGGCAATGACAAAAAAGGGCCGCTTAATTTAGCGGTGGCTGTTGAGAAACAGGGGGAGGCCGGTTCTTCAAAAATACTTGTTGCCGGCAGCGCTTTCTTCTTATCCGAAGATATTAAGCGAAAATACATGCCTTATTTCAGCAATGGGATGTATTTTTTTACCAGTGCGATTAACTGGATGCAGGACAGGAGCGGCGACGTGATTATCGGTCCGAAACCTTATCATAGCGGAAGACTGAGGTTAGACCGGTCGACTGCGAATGTTGTAGGATTTCTGGTAATACTGGCGTTACCTTTGTCCATATTGGGCTGCGGCCTGTCTGTCTGGATGAGGAGGAGGTATTTATGAAACTGTACCGTAATGCGATCATATTAGCGGCAGTCGCGGTGCTGCTTTTGGTAATATATCTTTTACCCGCCGGTAAAAACAGGGCGGGAAATCATCCGTATCAAAACAATGACGGGACAATAAATTTATTAAATATAGATTTGGACAAGGTTAATGAAATTGATATTGACAATAAAAACAATAAGCTGGTGTTTGTAAAAAAAGAAGATGGTTGGGCGCTCGCTGAACCTTCCGGTATTAAATATGATCAGTCAGTTGCGGATGGCCTGCCGTTAAGCATTTTCTACCTTGCGTCTGTCAAAACAATTGATGAAAAGTCAAATGATTTGTCGGAATACGGATTGGATCATCCTTCTGTCATATCCGTAAAAACGGTGGACGGTAATTTTAATACCCTGAAGGTGGGGAATTTAGCGTCTGCTAAAGACGGATATTATGTAAAAGTTAATAACGGCGGCAAGATTTATATAATTGACAGGGATAAGGCAAATTCAATTCTGTTGACTAAAACAAGCGTTAAGGATAAAAACGTGTTGTCCTTTAACCGTGAACTGCGGCCGCGGATGCTGGCCGATGACATTTTTAGCGTAACCATGGAAAAAGGCGGGACAACCGTTTTTTCCGCCCGGAAAAACGCGGCCGACGGTGTTTGGTCCATGACTTCTCCGGTAAAAGGCAACATAGATAACGACATGATTAGTCCCGTACTGAATTCAATATCTAAAGTTCTGGCAAAAGAATTTATTGCCGAAAACCCTCCGGATCTTGACCGCTTTGGTCTGAAAAAGCCTGCCTACAGCCTGGAATTTGAGAATTCCACCGGTAGGAAAAAGTTGTTGATCGGTGATGAAAAGGAAGTTGGCAATGAGTTTTACGCTATGGTGGAGGGAGTCAACGACATTTTCTCCTTAAGCGAGGCTGGTTTTGACTATCTCGATAAACCGTTGCGGGAGTTTTAATTATTTCAAAGTTATTAGGTTTGAATCATTTTCTGCACGATATAAAATGTTAAGCTGACCGGTTAACTGGATGCCTGGGGAATTGTTGCTGAAAGAATGCTCCCAGTTTTTTTAACAATTACTATTTAGCATTGCTTAATGTTTTTGTTTAATATATGCCGTATTAGTTTGGGAAGATTGCGGGTAGCGGTGCTGAATAATGGCCCTTTTGAGTCATTGTTTTATAACGCATCTCCTTTTATTATAATTCTATATATTTTTTTTAATCCAGTTAAAATTTGAGCATTCCCGTAATGCTTGTGAGGGAGGTTGAGTGAATAAAAAAATCCTGGTATAAAGAAGGTGCCAACCTAATCCAAATACCAGGAGGTAAAAAACAATATGAAAAGACTTGTGGTCGGCCCCGAACACCTTGTGGTGGGAATCGATATTGCCAAATCATTACATTGGGCTCAGTTCATAGACCCCTTTGGCAAAAAATTGGGCAAACCATACTCTTTTCAGAATACCAGAGAAGGCTTCGAAAATCTAGTCCTTAGAGCCACTGCGTGCTTAAAAGAACAGGGCCTTAAGGCCGTGATATTTGGAATGGAACCCACCGGCCACTATGGGAAGGCATTGGCCGAATATCTGGTCGACCGGGGATACAATTTTGTTCTGGTAAATCCCATGCATGTCAAAAAAAGCAAAGAGTTTGCCGACAACAGTCCCAGTAAAAACGACCGTAAAGACGCCTATACCATTAGTAAACTGATTCGAGATAACAATTTTCTAATGCCGCTCCGAAAGACCGGCGTTTACGCCGATCTTGAAGAATACGGCAAAACCAGGAGTATGGTTATCGAAAAAATAAAAGCTGTCAAATGCCAGATTAAGGCGAGTATTGACCAGTTTTTTCCCGAGTTGCCCACACTGTTTAGAACAATGTCAGCTAAATCGACCAGGTGGTTATTAGCTACAGCACCCTTTCCGCGGCAAATCCTGTCCATGTCGGAAGAAGCGCTGACCAACGGCTTAAAACAAGTTTCTAACAGACACCAGGGATTAAAGCGAGCCCGAAAATTAATGACACTGGCCGCTGAGTCCATCGGTGTCCGTCAAGGCAGTGATGCTGCCGCCCAGCGGATGGCCATCCTGATATCTGAATATGAACAGTATCTTAAAGAACAAGAACTAATAGAAACAAGGCTTAAAGAAGCCTTCCGTGAAACCGGCCTAGCGGAGTATATCCAAAGCATTCCCGGTGTGGGAGAAATCACAGGAGCATTATTTCTGGCCGAAATCGGCGACCCTACAAACTACAATAACTGGCGTGAGATTCAAAAATTAGCCGGCCTGAATATCCGGGAAAACGATTCCGGAAAGCACCGAGGTAAAAGAACAATCACAAAGAGAGGCCGGGCCTCGCTAAGGAGCTTGGCATATCAACTGGCGCTAATGGCTGTCGTTCATAACAAAGAATTAAGATACATCTATGACCAACTTACCGGGCGTTCGAACCGGCCCCTTCAAAAGAAACAAGCGCTTGTAGCAATCAGTGTTAAAGTATTGCGAATCATGTTTGTGCTGTCAAAAAAAAAGACCCGGTATCAACCTGAACGAGCCGCCTACAAAGCTATAGCTGCCGCTTAAATCTTAAAAAGACAAGGCCATCTGTACAGCGATAACGATCACCCCCGCCAGGGCAGAGGTATTCTGACCCCGCATACGAGTATATTACGTCTGCTGGCCCTGAGAGGCAGGACTAGGGAATGTAGGGACTTGTGATTGCACGAGATACCCAGAGAGCCATGATAGGGTTGCTTCAGGATCAGAGAGCAGGCCAACGCTTACAGAGGTAAATATTGTTAATAAAGTTCAAATCTCTAAGTAAGCCTAAGCCTGTATGGTAAATAACTACTAATATGTTTATGAATGTTACAAATATTAATCTAATTAATAACTTGGGCAAAATGAAAAAGGCTGAAAAAAGAAGAAATTAAGAGATAGAGATACAAATATTGAGATAGGGGGTGTAGGAAATGGACATCCGGTGATGGTACGCTATTAATGGGCCAATATATATTCGGAGGTAAATATTTAACTTGGGCAAGTAATTGGGGAACATTCATTATTGGGAGGACAGTGTTTTGAAAATAAAACAAAATATCCGGAAAATTATGTTTTTTGTAGCAATTATGCTCATATTCACCGCTTTACCGGTTTTTGCGCAAGCGGTAAATCTCAGCGGCCATTGGGCGGAACAACAGATAAGTGATTTTATTGACAACGGTTTTGTGCCGCTCAATGATGACGGGCTGTGCAGGCCGGATGACAGTATCACAAGGGCTGAATTTATCTATATAGCGAACAGGGCTTTCGGTCTGACGGAAAAATCCGAAATAAAATGCTCAGATGTGCCGGCTGATTCATCCCTGGCGGAGGATGTGGCAAAGGCAAAGGCGGCAGGTTATTTGAAAGGTAATGGAAAAGGAGAATTCAGGCCGGATGACCCGGTAAGCAGGCTGGAAGCAGCGAAGGCGATAGCTGTTTTATTAAGGCTGGATACTTCCGCCGGTGTGCCCGCCGCCAATCAGTTTAAGGATGCTGCCGGTTTATCTGAGCAAGACAAAGCAATCCTGGATGCTGTCATTATGAAAAAGTACTTTCATGGGTATGATAACGGTACGATCCGGCCTTCAGTTAATATTACGCGAGCGGAAGCAGTAGTGGTTCTGTATAGAGCATTAACAGACAAACCGGCTCCTGTTGCCGTTGTTGAACCGGGAAATAATAAAAATTCTAGCAATATGATGCCGGGATGCAAAAGCAGTGAGAGTGATAAATGTGTTGGCAGCGCTGGGGCCGATGTAAAGCAGGCTGAAAGTACCCAAAAAGTTGACGGTGCTATGGAAGATAAAGGACAAGTTTTTGAAGGAGTGCTGATTGACAAACATTGTTTCTCGCTTGAAGCCGACCCCGCAGCTGAAACAAAAATGTGCCTGCAAATGGCTGCGTGCGAAGCAAGCGGGTATGGTGTGGCGGTTAAGCGGTCCGACGGAACGTATGAATTTTATCAATTTGACGCTGACGGCCATAATCAAGCAAAGGAAATACTTAATCAGACAGCCAAATCCAGTAATATAATTATTGTGGTCAACGGAGTATTGGACGGAGAAGTTATTAAAGTTTCCTCAATCTCGGAAAAGTAGAGCGCCGTTAAATCATATTGTCCCAAAAACATCCCTTGCCATTTAGTTGCGGGGATGTTTTTTAATGGAAAATAATTTTTTAGATTTTAGATTTATTTTAAATTTCTAGTTGACAAAATAGTTGATGGATTATAATATCTAATAAACATATTGAATTAATATTAAATAAACTAAACATAATTACTAACCTTTCAATTCAATTTTGTTTGGGAGGTGAGAAGGAAAGATACATGTATATCCGGCATCGCAGGGACTAAATGACTGGCCGTTACAAGGCAATGCGTTTTATTGGCGCGTACGTTATTAATAAGGAACTAAACATTGAAAACCTAGGAGGTAAGTAATAATGGCTAAGATTGCAAACAACCTGACTGATTTAATCGGGAAAACGCCTTTGCTAAAACTGAATAGGGTCAATGCCGGATTGGAGGCTGAAGTAGTTGTCAAGTTGGAGTCATTTAATCCCGGCGGCAGTGTGAAAGACCGCATTGGCTTGAGCATGATCAAAGACGCTGAAGAAAAAGGGTTAATAACCAAAGACACCGTTATTATCGAACCTACCAGCGGCAACACCGGCATTGCCCTGGCTTTTGTCACTGCGGTCAGAGGGTATAAGCTGATCCTGACCATGCCTGATACCATGAGTGTTGAGCGCCGCAACCTGCTAAGCGCTTACGGCGCGGAACTTGTATTGACTCCCGGCGCGGAGGGAATGAAAGGGGCTATCCGGAAAGCGGAAGAACTCGCGGCCCAGGTGCCGAATTCCTTTATTCCCCAACAATTTAAAAACCCGGCCAACCCGGAGATTCACCGGGCCACTACGGCGGAGGAAATCTGGGAAGATACTGGCGGCAAAGTAGATATTCTGGTCGGCGGGGTTGGTACCGGCGGGACGATTACCGGCGTTGGCGAAGTGATCAAAAAACGCAAGCCGGAATTTAAAGTAATCGCGGTGGAGCCCTTTGACTCGCCGGTATTGTCGGGAGGCACACCCGGACCGCACAAGATTCAGGGTATTGGCGCCGGATTTGTGCCTGACGTGTTGGATCTCGGAGTAGTTGATGAAATTTTCAAAGTTAAGAGTGAAGAGGCTTTTGAAACAGGGCGGAGGCTGGCCCGGGAAGAAGGCGTATTAGTTGGAATTTCATCCGGCGCTGCCGCTTTTGCCGCCCTGCAGATTGCCAAGAGGCCGGAAAACAAAGGTAAATTAATTGTGGCGGTATTACCGGATACCGGTGAAAGATATTTAAGCACAGCGCTGTTTCAGGAATAGGAGTGATATATCTAACGCGGGAGGAATTGATGTGACCCAACACGCGACAATGACTGTAAAAAAGGGATTCGCCGAAATGATGAAAGGCGGAGTAATCATGGATGTTACCACGCCAGAGCAGGCAAGGATCGCTGAAGAGGCCGGGGCATGCGCTGTCATGGCGTTAGAGAGGGTTCCCGCGGATATCCGGGCTACCGGTGGTGTGGCCCGGATGGCCGACCCTTCCGTGATTTTACGCATCATGGAGGCTGTAACCATTCCGGTAATGGCCAAGGCCCGCATCGGACATTTTGTTGAGGCACAGATACTTGAAGCCCTTGGGGTTGACTATGTCGATGAAAGCGAGGTCCTGACACCGGCGGATAACCTGCATCATATTGATAAGCACCAGTTTAAGGTTCCTTTTGTCTGCGGGGCACGCAACCTTGGTGAGGCCCTGCGCCGGATCGGTGAAGGCGCGGCGATGATCAGGACTAAAGGAGAAGCAGGCACGGGCAACGTCGTTGAAGCGGTTACTCATATACGCGCCATCTTGGGGGAAATCCGGCGGTTACAGTTGCTTCCGGGGGAAGAACTGATGGCGGCAGCCAAGGAAATGGGAGCGCCCTATGAATTAGTGACTGAGGTCGCCCGGAGCGGGCGATTGCCCGTTGTTAATTTCGCCGCCGGTGGAGTGGCGACCCCTGCTGACGCGGCGCTGATGATGCAATTAGGAGCGGATGGAGTTTTTGTGGGTTCCGGCATCTTCAAATCGGCTAATGCGCCGGCCAGGGCGAAGGCCATTGTTATCGCCACCACCCATTACAATGATCCACAGATCCTGGCTGATGTTTCCCGTGACCTTGGCGAGGCGATGCCGGGCCTGGAGATTGCGTCTATCCCGGCGTTGGCACGGATGCAGGAACGAGGCTGGTAAACAAGAACACCGGCAAGAAAAATACTTGCCGGCGCTCACTTTACTTGTACAAATGTAATAATGATTTTGTTTTATAAGGAGGAATGAATAATGTCTGAAAAACCTTTGAGTTTTGCTACATTAGCTGTCCAGGCCGGGCAGCAGGTTGACCCTGCTACCAACGCCAGAGCGGTTCCGATCTATCAAACTACTTCGTATGTTTTCAACGATGCCGACCACGCGGCAAACCTGTTCGGCCTGAAGGAATTCGGCAACATCTACACCAGGATCATGAATCCCACCTGGGATGTCTTCGAGCAAAGAATAGCTGCCCTGGAGGGGGGAGTGGCGGCTCTGGCCACGGCGTCCGGCCAGGCGGCCATAACCTATTCGATTTTAAATATCGCGCGCGCGGGTGATGAGATTATTTCGGCTAATAGCCTGTACGGCGGCACTTATAACCTTTTTTCACAGACCTTTCCGAAACTTGGGATCAAGGTCACCTTTGTTGACCCGCGTGATCCGGAAAATTTCCGGAAAGCACTTACTGCCAAAACCAGGGCGATTTTCGCAGAGATTATCGGCAATCCAAAGCTTGATGTGCCCGACTTTGAAGCGATAGCCGCCATTGCTCATGAGGCCGGGATACCGGTTATTGTTGACAATACCCTGGCGACACCATATCTTACCCGTCCTTTCGAGTACGGCGTGGATATCGTCATCCATTCGGCGACTAAATTTATCGGCGGACATGGGACCTCAATCGGCGGGGTAATCGTCGATTCCGGGAAGTTTGATTGGACTAACGGCAATTTCCCCGATTTTACCACACCCGATCCCAGTTATAACGGAGTTGTCTATGCAGAGGCATTTGGCAACCTGGCCTATATCATTAAAGCCAGAGTTCAATTGTTGAGAGACATCGGCGCCGCGTTAAGCCCTTTCAACGCTTTCTTATTCCTGCAAGGGTTGGAAACTTTACATCTCCGGGTCCAGCGGCACAGTGAAAACGCTTTCGCGGTGGCGCGTTTTCTTGAGACTCACCCAGCAGTAACTTGGGTGAATTATCCGGGCTTGCCGAATCACCCCTCTCACGCCACGGCGAAAAAATACTTGAAGAACGGTTATGGGGCCATTTTGGCTTTTGGTATTAAAGGTGGGAAAGAGGCCGGCCGGAAACTGATCAATAAGCTGGAGCTGTTCTCCCTGCTGGCCAATGTCGGTGACGCCAAGTTGCTGGTCATCCACCCGGCTAGCACTACCCACAGCCAACTTGCTCCGGAAGAGCAGCTCAGCACCGGAGTGACCGATGATCTGGTAAGATTATCAGTGGGTATTGAAGATGCCGGAGATCTGATCGCCGACTTGGACAAGGGTCTTAATTTGAGTCAACAGTAGAAAAACTTATAAAAAAGTAGCAAGGTTTGCGGATAAATATTAGTTAGTCAATTGGTGATATGTGTTTTATCAATTGATATAAGTGGTGTCAATAAAATAGGGTAAGAGGGGGACTCGGTTTATGGAGGCAATAAAATTAATAGTGGAAGGTGAAATTAAAAATCTAGAATCCCCGGATCAATTACCTTGGCTAAAAGAACTGCTCTTGTTATTAAGAAATCTGCGGTATGGAAGTGTAACCTTGATTGTACAGGATGAGAGATTGGTGCAAATGGAAAGAAACGAAAAAATACGTTTTTGTTAAATAAATTATTATATTAATTAACTAATAATATAAGTAGGCTAACTGGACAAACTGGAGGCCAGGTTATGGTACTTGTACTTACCTGGCCTTTTGATCTGTACGGAACGGTTCCCCAAAAGATAAAAACAACTTATTGTACATGTAATGTTTTTTCTATAACAAATCAGTCCTTGGGAAGTGAAAATATGAATTGCCTACAATCCAAACTTGGTGAGAAATTCAGCCATCTGGTTAAAAAGCACCCATGTTTTAACGGCGAGGCGCATAATAACTTCGGACGCATCCACCTGCCAGTGAGTCCGGCTTGCAACATCCAATGCCGGTTTTGCAAACGGGGTTTCAATAAATGGGAAAAACGGCCAGGAGTAAGTAGCTTTCTCCTCAAGCCTAAAGATTCTGTAGGTGTTGTCAAGCGGGCTCTTGAGTTATGTCCTCAGATAACAGTAGTCGGTGTCGCGGGCCCCGGCGACACCTTGGCTACCGATCACGCGCTGGAAACTTTCGAATTGATTCATAAGAGGTTTCCCCATCTGATCAACTGCCTCAGCACAAACGGATTGTTACTAAAAGAAAAAGCGGGTCGGATTGTTGCTGCCGGGGTAAGGACAGTAACGGTAACCGTTAATGCCGTATATCCGGCGGTGTTGAAAAACATCTGCGCTTACATCAATTACAATGGACAGTATATTACAGGTGAACATGCCGCCCGCTGGCTGGTAATGGCTCAGCTTGCGGGCATAGAGAAAGTTGTCGAACTCGGGGCGGTGGTAAAAATAAATACTGTGCTCATTCCCGGCGTCAATGACCATCATGTGGAAGAAGTGGCCAGGGCAACGGCGGGGGCAGGGGCTTCACTGATAAATATCATTCCGCTGATTCCCCAACATGACATGGAGAAATACCCTCCGCCTGATTGTGATGAATTGAATGCTGCCCGGGCTGCTGCCGAAAAACATTTGCCCGTATTCAGGCACTGCAGGCAGTGCCGGGCGGATGCCTGCGGCGTTCCTGGAACCGGGGTGGATTTGGCTGATGAACTGTACGAGGAACCGCTGTCAACATTTTCCCATGGCTGAAATTTGGAAGGGGGAGGCCTGTGTCGTATAAAGTGGCTGTTGCCAGTAGCGACGGCAAGTTTGTAAACCAGCATTTCGGACGGGCCAGCCAATTTCTGATCTTTGAAATTAAAGATGACGGTGGGTTTTTCTTTCTCGTTCTGCGGGATAATACCCCACCGTGCGATGGTGGTGCGCACAATAGCGACTTGCTGGCCAGAACAGTTGACCTGATTTCCGATTGCCGGGTAGTGCTGGTGAGCCAGATCGGTCCGGGGGCGATAGACGCTCTGCTGTCCCGGGGAATCCAGCCACATGTAATCCCCGATTTTATAGAAGATGCTCTAAAGCGACTGATTCCATATGAAGGTGCTTTGAAGAAATTGACTCCTTTTCGGCATTCACCGAGCTAGATGGCACAAGGCTTTGCTTAAACCATCGTTATTAAATTTTTCCTGCCTTTCGTAGGGGAGGTACGAAATTATATTCCATTTTTTGTAATCACAATTTCTTACGGTATTTGCCAGTCTCGGTTTGATTGGGAATATAGGCTTACTTGGTATCGCTGGTAGCGGCACCCCCCTGTCCGTTACCGCGGCACATCCCCGCAGCAAACGTGAGTGTAAAAGCTACCTAATATGTCAAGAGAGATTTGGGGTATTCTCACTTTGGGCATGTTGGGGCATGCGGCAACCAGCCGGCAACGCATCTGATCAGGATAGTAAACTGTCAATGACAGCAGCGTCGCCCGAGTCAGCACTCGGCAATAACATAGCCAACTGGAAAACCAGAGGCCGTGTTCCAAACCAGGATTTGGATAACGGCCTTTTTGCTTAAGTAGGTGAATAGCTTGACTCCGAAAGAAAGAGTGAAAAAGGCATTTGAAAGAAAACCTCACGATCTGACGCCAGTGGGTGTTTTCCTTGGGGGAAGCTGGCCGGTGATTCATTCCGGACTGACACTGGATGCACTGATTGGCAAGGCACGGGAAACGGCAAAGATTTTTTTTGAGGTAAATGAGCTGTTGAACGCAGACTTAATTATGGTTGGAACCGGGGCAACAGCACTTACGATAAGAGCTCTGGGTGGGGAAATACGTTTCAATCCGGTAGGTGCGCCGGAGATTACTCGGGAATTGATAGAACATGAATCGTCTTTGCCAAAGTTGTGGAAAATGGAGTTTTGGAATGATCAGGCTGTCATGTGGCTTGTTCAAACAGCAAAGGAAGTAATATCCATGACCCAAAATCAAAGAATGGTTTTGGCCAGTGGGCGTGCTCCTTTTACACTGGCAACACAAATGTACGGTCTGGAAAAAACCTGCAGAGCTATCTATAAGAATAAGGTTTTTATCAAGGAGCTTTTGGAGTTTACGACACATGTTTCCATATGTTATTTCAAAGAGATGTTGGGTAAAGGTCTTGTTAACGGCGTGTTTATTGCCGACCCGACCGCATCAGGCGATGTTATATCTGTAAAGCATTTTAAAGAATTTGTAATACCCTATTTGCGAAAGGTTGTGAAGGTAGTTAAGGACATGGGAAAACCAGTTATGCTGCATATCTGTGGAGACATAACAGATAGACTCGCACTTATACCCGATACTGGGGTTGATTGTATCTCGGTGGATTCCAAGGTGGATTTGAAAAAAGCATTGGATATTGTAGGCGACAAAGTCTGTATTGCAGGAAACGTAAATCCAGTAGATATTTTACAGTTTGGAACAACAGAGGAAGTTGCAAAAGCGAGTCTGGATTGTCAAAAACAGGCTGATGGCAGAAATGGTTTTGTATTACTGCCTGGGTGCGATTTGGCATCAAGTGTTCCGCTAGAAAATATTGTAGCTTTTGTGAAAGCAGGTCACCAATTGGTTTTATAGCAATGTACTAAAGTTGAATTAATAATAAAAAATTGTCAGGGGAATTGCGGATTATGTCGAATTTGTCCACCAGCATTTCAGTGATAACCTTGCCGGAGGAGATGGTGAAGGAATCTAAAAAAACACAGTCCTGTTAAGACTGAAACGGAGGAATGAGACATGGATTTTAATGATATCAAGAAATGTATTGAGGAACATGGAATAGATACTGTGGAACTGGGGTTTGCGGATATCTACGGTGTTTTAAGAGGCAAAAGACTACCGGCAAGACATTTTTTAAAGCATATTGAGTTGGGAACAGCCCTTGCCAAAGCACCTTTTGCCTGGGATGTTCAATGCGGTGTTTATGACGATACGAAAATTGCCAACTTTAATAATGGTTACCCTGATATGGTTGCAAAGCCTATTCTATCAACGTTCAGGAAGATACCTTGGAGAGAGGGAAGCGCGTTTGCGTTATGCGATTTGTACGATGACCATGGAGAGCCGATAGATGTTGCGCCACGCGAGGTGCTAAAAAAAGTTTTAAAAAGGGCTGAAGGTCTGGGGTTCCGTCCCCTTGTCGGGTCTGAACTTGAATTCTATCTTCTTAACAACAATAAACAACCGCTTTTTCAGGGAATTCAATGCTATTCACTGCTTAAGGGTGCGGAACTTGAATATGTAATTAAGGAGATGAGAACCGGCCTGGAGGAATTCGGTATAGAACTGGAGGCATTCCACATCGAATACGGACCTGCTCAGATCGAGGTCATTCCGGAATATACTGATGCCTTAAAGATGGCGGATAATACGGTTCTGATCAAAAATGCCGTGAAGGAGATCGCCAGAAAGCACGGGCTTTATGCAACCTTTATGGCCAAACCCTGGGCTGAAGAATCAGGTAATGGATACCATGTTCATCAAAGCCTTTGGGACAGGGAATTGAAGGTAAACTATTTCAACACAGATGAAAAAATCACGCAGAATTATCTGGCAGGTTTGGTTCAACAGGCCAGAGATTTTATGGTTTTTGCTTCTCCATCAATTAATTCATATAAGCGGTTTAAAGACGATTCCTTTGCTCCTACCAAAGTGACCTGGGGGGATGACAATCGGACGGTTTCAACGCGCTCGCTCCTGGGCAACGGAAACAGCAGCCGTTTTGAACACCGCACCGGTTCTGCCGACGCAAATCCATATTTAATTATTGCGGCAAGTATTGCTGCCGGGCTTTATGGAATTGAAAATGAACTTATACCACCTCCGATCACCCGGGAAAGCGCCTATTTAACTGAAGCGCAGCTATTACCAAGAAACCTGCGGCAGGCTCTGTCTTATCTGGAAGGGAACGAGGTTGCCAAAGAGTATTTTGGTGAGGATTTCGTCAAATTGTTTCTGACTTTGGAAAAACATGAGGTTGAATTATTTGATGATGCCGTGACGGACTGGGAGCGGGACCGTTATCTGGAAATGATTTGATCTTGATTATGCAATTGGAGGTACTGACATGCATTATATTAATGAGAAAGTTGCTCCCAAACGCGAGGAACGGCTTGGTTCCTGCATAGAGTTCGGCGGAACGGCAGGTGAACTTAAAAAGCAATTTGTTGGCGGATGCCTGAGAAACAACAGCCGCGGGTTTTGCCAGGGTTCCATATGCCAGTTGCTGCCGGGAACTGCTATCCTCAACTCCATCCCGGAGTCTGTTGTGATTGTGCATGGTTCTTTAGGATGCGGCGGCGCGGGTCATAACCAGAATGCCAGTATCCGCTGGAGACAGTCATTGGCTGGAAGTGACAATCCCAAAGGAACTTTGTGGCTGACGACAAATCTGAATAAGATGGATGTAGTCAGCGGAGGAGAAGGTAAACTGGAAGAGGCTGTTCTGGAGGCGGACAGGAGATACCGTCCGGCATCCATCATAGTCGTATCCACTTGTGTTCCGGGCATCATCGGTGATGATATTGACGCGGTTGCGGCAAGAATTCAGCCGCGGGTCAACGCGGTCATTCTTCCGGTGCATTGCGAGGGATTCAATACAAAAATCATGGCAACAGCTTATGACGCAATTTATCACGCTATTGGCAGAAATCTGCTGGATGTTCCACCGGAGGAAAAACGCGTTATTGTTGATGAACTGGAAGAGGCTGCGGAGAAAATCAGAAAAAGCCGTCTGGTTAACCTTTTCAATGTATCATCCATGACCCCCTTTGACGAAAATGAATTGGTGAGAATACTCAAGGCAATTGGGCTGGAGGTAAATATTTATCCCTGCTTCGCCCATCCGGAGGATATGTGGAAAGCAACCGAGGCGGCATTGTCCATCAGTACATGTCCGACACATGACGACTATATCTTAAGCCATTTGCAGGAAAAATATCATATCCCTTATATATTAAAGCATATGCCCATCGGCATTAACAATACAAACCAGTGGCTCAGGGATATTGCCAAGTTCTTTGCTCTTGAAGACAATGCCGAAAAAGTGATTGCCGCCGAGAATGCTGGACTGGAAGAGGCTCTTGCTCCTATTCGTAAAAATTTGCGAGGAAAGAAAGCAATGCTCAGCGCCGGGGAAATCAGAACATTTGCAACCGCAGTCTGGCTTCAGGAACTGGGCATGGAAATTGTTGCAGTGAGGCCGTATCACTACGACGAGTTTGGAGAGGTGGAGCTAGACAAACTGGCTGCCGTCAGTCCAGATTTGAAGGTCAATGTGGCGACAGTGCATCCTTATGAAACCGTCAATTTGATTGAAAGACACAGACCGGATTTGTATCTTGGCCACTCGTCGGACAATATATGGGCCGCCAAGCTGGGAATCCCTATTCTGCCTATATACGGGGGGGCCAATACCTACGTCGGCTACGTCGGGGCCTTTGACATTGCCAGAAGAATCAACCGGGTACTGAAGAATATATCATTTAACCGTCATCTGAGAAATAACGTAAGACAGCCCTATTATCAGTCCTGGTACGGGGAAGACCCCTTCAAATATATCCAGGCAGGAGGGATGGACAGATGAGCGACAGGTTTATTGAGAGACCCCGTTCTTTCTGCGCTCTGGGCGGCGCCCTGCACACAGCTCTGGCGCTGCCGGATACCGTTCCCATTCTTCATGCCTCCATGGGCTGCGGCGGCAGCATTTATTCTACTTTAGTAAGTTCTCCTGGCATGTTTTTAGCCAGGAGAACAAAAAACCGCCCGCTATGCGGGTGGGATTCAAGGCTTAAGCAAAGCAACACCCTTCTGTTAAAATGATGATTGTTCAAGCCATCAAAAAAACAGGAGAAAGGTGTTGCTTATGGCAGAGAGTTTAGCACATACCAAATGGCTGTGCAAGTATCACATAGTGTTTACCCCGAAGTACAGAAGGAAAATAATATATAACGAGTTGCGGGCAGATATAAAGGGGATTATAAAAGATTTATGTAAGTGGAAAGGTATCGAAATAATAGAGGGGCATATGATGTCGGATCACGTCCATCTGTTGTTGAGTATTCCGCCGAAATATAGTGTTTCGCAGATAATGGGATACCTGAAGGGAAAGAGTGCAATGATGATCTTCGACAGGCACTCAAATCTGAAATATAAATTTGGCAACCGACATTTCTGGGCCGAAGGATATTATGTCAGTACGGTAGGGTTGAATGAAAAAACGATAGCAAAGTATATACGCGAGCAAGATAAACATGACCAGATAATGGATAGAATTTCAACTAAAGAACTGGAGAACCCTTTTAAGGGTCCTGCCAAGTAATCAGTGCACATGGCTTGAACGAAGTTTAAGCCAGCGTCCTTTAGGCGCTGGCTTGTAATAAGCCCTTATAGGGCTCGTGCAAGCCACCCCATTTTGGGGTGGTCATGACTTAGCAACTAGAAGAGAGGGGATACACCAAATGGATCTGGCAATGCGGATAAAGAAAAAAAAGTCAAAAGCAACTATGACCTCGATATCAATGTCCTTGCAGCTGAGATACGACCGCTTTTTCAAGTTCGTTTTTTTCGGCAGTGCCGCCGCGGTTAGCCTGGTAATATTTACAATAATATTATTTGTTGCCTTCCAGGGGCTGCAAACATTTAAAGAGGCGAGCGCGTTGGATTTCTTTATAAATACCACATGGAGTCCTCCAGCTCATTACGGCATCTTCTCCTTTATTTTCAGTTCCTTTGCCACCACCCTCCTGGCCTTGCTGATTGGCGCTCCTCTGGGATTGGCCGGCGCCATATTTATGGCGAAGATCGCTCCACAGTGGGTGAGAGATGTACTCCGGCCTGCCACGGACTTGTTTGTAGGAATCCCCTCCGTGGTCTATGGTTGGATTGGTATGACTATTTTCGTTGGTATAATCAGAGATAATATCGGTGGCAGCGGCTTTGGCGTGCTAGCGGCGGGAACCGTGCTTTCGGTGATGATTTTGCCCACAGTGATCAGTATTTCCGAGGATTCGTTGCGTGCCCTGCCTCAAAGTCTGGAAGAGGCTTCTTATGCTCTGGGCGCCAACCGGTGGCAGACTATCAGGCGCGTGCTGCTGCCGGCAGCCAGTCCCGGGCTGCTTGCGGCGGTCATCTTGGCTATGGCCAGAGCTATTGGTGAAACTATGGCCGTCCAGATGGTTATTGGTAACTCGCCACAGTTCCCTGCTTCGCTGGTTTTACCTACCGCTACATTGACGAGCTGGATCGTCGTGGAAATGGGGAATACCCCATTCGGTTCGACAATTAATAACGCTCTATTTTTGATGGCTTTTACCCTGCTGGGGTTATCAATGGCCACAATTTTGCTAGTCAGGGTTGTGGTCCGGAGGAGGATGGTGTAATGAATAACCGCCGCTTTGGGGACCGCTTAGCCACGGGGCTGTTTTGGCTGGCTGGCGCTGTCATCCTTGGTATTCTCTTATTTTACCTGATATTCATCTTTTGGAAAGGAATTAACGTCCTTACCCCTCATTTTCTATTATCGCCTCCCAAGGAGGTAGCAGCCGGGGGAGGAGTAGGTCCGGAGCTTTTCAATACTTTCTATATTCTTTTTTTATCCCTTTTGTTTTCCCTGCCGGTCGGCCTGGGGGCGGGGATCTACCTGGCTGAATATGCCCGTTCGAACCGGCTCACCTATATTGTCAGGCTAAGCACTGAAAGCCTGGCTACAGTTCCTTCGATTGTACTGGGGCTTTTTGGAATGATCATCTTTGTAAACGCTATTGGATTGGGCTTCACAATTCTCGGCGGTGCCGCAACCCTGGCCTTGTTAAATCTGCCGGTGCTTGTGCGGGTTACCGAAGAGACCTTGCGCGCTGTGCCCTTTTCTTACCGGGAGGCCAGCCTGGCCCTCGGCGCTACCCAATGGCAAACGATCAGGCGGGTGATTTTGCCTGCATGTTTTCCCGGCCTGATCACGGGCGTTACTCTGGTGGCCGGCCGCGCGCTCGGCGAGTCAGCCATCTTGATCTTTACCGCTGGATTAAGCGTATCCCGTCATGCTTTTGATTTTAATCTCTTCGTTCCCGGTGAAACCTTGGCGGTCCACCTGTGGTATGTAAATGCCGAGGCCCTGGCGCCGGATAAAGACGCTATCGCAGCCGGTACGTCCGCTTTATTGGTATTGGTTGTGTTGATTTTTAACCTGGCGATTGGCTTGCCCAGCCGCTTGCTCCAGCGAAGGCTGACCGGCAATAAGTGAGAATTACCTTTGATAACACCACAGTCACTGGTTTACGACTTTGGACTGTCTGAAGCGCTAAAACATTTAAAATATAACTATTAAGTTTAAGGAGGAAGAAGGGTGACATCTACTAAAATATCCGTACAGAGTTTAAATCTTTATTATAAAGATTTTCAGGCCTTAAAGAATGTTAACCTGGAAGTAGAAGAAAACCAGGTTACAGCGCTTATCGGACCGTCCGGCTGCGGTAAGTCGACATTCTTGAGGACCCTTAACAGAATGAACGACTTAATTGAGGGGGTGCGGGTAGACGGAGTTATTCTTCTGGATGGCCGGGATATTTACCGCCCGGATGTAGATGTGGTAAACCTGCGCAAGAAAGTAGGGATGGTTTTCCAGCGTCCCAACCCTTTTCCTATGTCAGTATATGATAATGTGGCATACGGGCCTCGTATTCATGGTGAAAAAAACAAGCGAAAACTTGATGAAATTGTAGAAAAGAGCTTGCGTGCCGCAGTCCTTTGGGATGAAGTGCAAGACAGGCTTTATAAATCCGCCCTGGGGCTGTCCGGCGGGCAGCAGCAGAGGGTATGTATTGCCAGGCTGCTTGCGGTGGAGCCGGAGGTATTGTTAATGGACGAGCCTACCTCAGCCCTTGATCCGCTGGCAACTTTAAGAATTGAAGAGTTGATACAAGTGTTGAGAAATGATTACACTATCGTTATTGTCACTCATAATATGCAGCAGGCAGCCCGGGTTTCAGGGGTTACCGCTTTTTTCTTAAATGGAGATCTGATTGAATACGGCAATACCGACGTAATTTTTACCAGACCGGCAGACCAGCGAACTGAGGACTATATAACCGGCCGTTTCGGATAAGAGGGTTTTTCAGTAATCAGAAATATATTTGAGTGCATAGAAAGAATATATATCGTATGATATCCAGCTTCGTTATTAAGAAACGAGGGTAAAGAGGGAGGGAGCAATCAGACTGTGAAAACTAGAACAACCTTTGACCAGACCCTGAGTGAACTTAAGCAGGAAATTTTACGCATGGGGTTTCATGTGGAAGAGGCTATTTACCGGGCGGTGGAGTCCATGGCTAAGCAGGACGTTAACATGGCCCAGAGTGTTATCGACGGGGATGTGTTGATCGACAATCTGGAACTGGAGATCGAAGATTTGTGCATGAAGCTTATTGCCACTCAGCAACCAATGGCCAAGGACCTGCGGCGTATCGCAGTGGGTCTGAAGATCATTACCGACCTGGAGCGGATGGCGGATTATTCCTGTGGTATTGCTAAGATAACCAAGCGGTTGGTGGGGCAGCCCTTGATCAAGCCTCTGATTGACATTCCCCGTATGGCTCAGCTGGCCCAGAAAATGGTAAAAGAATCGCTGGACGCTTACGTACGGGAAGACGTAGGGCTTGCCGCCAACTTGGCAACAGACGACAAACAGGTGGACAGCCTGCATAGCCAGGTCTTCCGTGAGTTGTTGGTTTTAATGATGGAAAACCCCAAAACTATAAACCAGGCTACATCACTCTTGTTCGCCAGTCGCTATCTGGAGCGGATTGCCGACCATGCCACGAACATCGGTGAGCGAGTGATCTATCTGGTGACTGGTAAGCGTGAGGTACTTAATGACTAGTCTTAATAAAAAATAGCCATATCTATTGCGATGGTGAGTCCTGTAAGGCCAGGCGACAGCTACACTGTTACCTGGCCTTTCTCATGGTTTTTCAATTAATTGTTTACTAACCAAAAATTAATGTGTATTTAACATTATTTTTATAGTTTATAACCATAATTTAACACCAGTGTTCTATATTACATTACATAAACATGTGGATGTGTTTTGGGGCATTATTCATTTGAAATCATAATTCGGCACGTTCCCATATGGCAGAGATATAAAAAAACATATGTTTTATTATAACCTTTCATGAGCATTCATAAATAAATGGGCTATGGGGGGTGCTTATAATTTTCCCCGGTTTTGCAAAAGCTTTAGGCTATGCCGAACGGTTGTTAAATGATTTTACCGGAAAAAAAGACAGGTTTAATTTCGGCCACCAGCGTTTAAGAAACCCGGATTTATTAAAAATGATCGAAGCAAGCCTGGAAAGACATAAACCTGTGGTGGCGCTTTATTTTGACATAGCCAAATTTCATGTAATTGAACAGGTAAGCGGACAACAGGCCGCTGCGCGCGTGCTGGCTATGTTCAATCATGTCCTGCGGGGCAATATCCCAATACTGTTCCATAATGCAAAAATACTGGCTGTTGAAAACCTTTGGGGAGACGATTTTGTTTCGCTAATCTCATTCGAACAAGAAGCAGATCTTATAAAACTGAATAACGTCTCTGCTGATTCGCGTGTCAGTATCATCGAGAGCATAAAACAAGAAGTACTAAGATTTACTGGCGGCCCGCTTGAAATCCATGTGGGTCATGCCATAATCAATTATAAATCCGAAAACCTGGAAAGCCAGCTATATCAGGCCGTAAGGACAGCGCAGGGTATCGCTAAGGGCTTCATAGACCTGCAAAAGACGCAGCTGCTGTCTGAATTTAATATGCTTCTTGAAGGTTCGTGTTTCAATGTTGTTTACCAACCGATCGTTTCTTTTCACTCAGGCAGTATTTTGGGGTGGGAGGCGCTGACGCGGGGACCGCGGGACAGCTATTTCAACAGCCCGGATATTATCTTTTCCTTCGCTGAAGAGGTAAGTATGCTTTACCCGTTGGAGAAGCTCTGCCGTCAGAACGCGATTAGCCATTTCGGGGAAACCGGTCCGGAACAGAAGTTATTTTTAAATATCCACCCCCGCACACTTAATGACCCGAACTTTGTCAGGGGTGAAACCATGAAAATGATAAAGGAAGTGGGTTTAAAACCGCGTAATATTGTGTTTGAAATAACCGAGAGGCATAGTATTAACGATTTTCCTTATTTTAACAGGACTTTGGAATATTACCGGGGCCAGGGTTTTCTTGTAGCGGTTGATGACGTCGGCTCCGGTTTTTCTTGCCTGCAATCAATTGCTGAAATAAGACCGGATTTTATTAAGATCGATATGTCTTTGGTCAGGGGCATCCATAACAACAGGGTGAAGCGGGCGCTCCTGGAAACTTTCACAACCTTTGCTGAAAAGATCAGTTGTTGGATCATTGCCGAGGGCATTGAGGAAGAGGATGAGTTTAATACCATTGCCAACATGGGTGTGCATTGCGGCCAGGGTTTTTATATAGGGATGCCTGTTTATCCTAAAACATTTCTTAGCGAAGACGTTTCCACAAGAATAATGCGCATGGCTTCTAATGGGCGCAACCGCATATGGAAATACGCCTTCCCGGTAGGGTATATCGCAGAAAATGCCATTACAGTACATAAAAGCATGCTGGTGCGGGAAGTCAAAAAGATATTCGACAAAGACGAGCTTCTTCCAGGAGTAGTAGTGGCAGAAGACGGTGAGCCGAAGGGGTTGGTCATGCGCCACCACCTGTATCGCTTTCTCGGCATGCAGTATGGAGTCCCTCTATACTACGAGCGGCCCATCGCGATGATTATGGACGGTTCCCCGCTTATCGTGGAGGAGGATTTGCCCATTGAGACGGTGTCTCAAGTAGCTATGAACCGGGACAAAGTCAAGCTTTACGACTATATTATTGTAACGAAAAACAACCTCATAAAGGGAGTGGTTTCGGTACAGACCCTTCTGGACAACATGACCAGGATACGCTTGGAATTAGCCAGGGGAGCCAATCCGCTGACCGGCTTGCCCGGCAACATCGCCATAGAGCAGGAGCTGCTCAGGCGCACGGCTGAAAACATGCTTTACAGTATCGTCTACATTGACTTGGACAATTTTAAAATATATAACGATAAGTACGGTTTCGAAAATGGTGACAATGTCATTCTATTTACGTCGAAACTGTTAAGCAGTGTAATAAATAAATACGGAGATGAGAAAGATTTTCTTGGGCATATCGGGGGAGATGACTTTATCTTAATTACCGGAAGAGGGCGGGCCGACACATTATGTGAGCGCGTTATCAAGTATTTTGACCGTCTAATCAAGTCTTTCTATGCGCCGGAGGACCGCAAGGAGGGCAGGATTTTCGGGCGCGACCGGGAAGGCCGTGAAAAGTGGTTCCCTTTTATGTCCATATCTATGGCCATAATTGAGTGCGGGGAAGGAGAAACTACCGATTTAAGAATTTTATCTGAAAAAGCGGCGCAAGTAAAATGTTATGCCAAATCAATTCCCGGCAGTGTATATGTTTACGACCGCAGGAACCGGGAAAGTTAACAGAATATTAATTGTTTATTAATACATAGTTAAACATGCGGTAACATGCTTTTAACCAGGACAGCTTATAGTAAGAAATTGATGAGGTGGTTAAGTATGCCGTTAATCCTGGCTGTGGACGATGAAGTTAATATTCTGCAGCTTCTGAAGTTTAACCTGAGCAAAGAGGGTTACCAGGTAATCGGCGCGACAAACGGCCATGATGCCATCAAGCTAACCGGAGAAGAAAAGCCGGATTTGATTATTCTGGACATTATGCTCCCGGAAATGGACGGATACGATATTCTCCGTGTTTTGAAAGCTAACCGGGAAAGCGCCTCAATACCCGTCATTTTATTGAGCGCCAGGAATGAAGTGCTGGATAAGGTGCTCGGGCTGGAACTGGGTGCGGTTGACTATATTACAAAGCCGTTTTCAACCAGGGAGTTATTAGCCAGGGTAAAAGTCAATTTACGCCGTAAGGACACGCTCCCGGCTGATGTGAAATCCGTGGAGGAAGAAATCAGGGTTAATAGCCTGGTTATCCGGCTGGAGAAATATGAAGCGTTGCTGGACGGGGTTAAACTGGAATTAACTCATAAAGAGTTCGAACTCCTTTACCTGCTTGTCGCCAATCCCGGCCGGGTTTTTACCAGAAACGTCCTGCTGGAAAGGATCTGGGGTTACGACTACGACCGCAGAACACGTACTGTGGACGTGCATATCCGGTACTTGCGCCAAAAGATTGAAAAAGATCCCGATAACCCGGAGTATATAGAGACGGTACGCGGAGTGGGTTACCGTTTCCGGGAAATAAGTTGACAAAAACGTTGTGGCTTTTTTATTAAGGCCACTTAAATAATATATCAAAAAAGTATTAAGGGGGAAAAATTAATGAAGAAATGGAAAGTAATGATGGCCGCTGTAATATGCTTGGCCGCTTTAGTGGCGCTGGCCGGCTGCGGCGGGCAGGATGTCAAACAGGGTGCGGATAACAAAGCCCAACAGTTATCGGGTAATATTACGGCAGTCGGCTCTACTGCCATCCAGCCGCTGGCTGAACAGGCCGCGACTCAATTCATGGCTAGGAATCCGAATGCGAAAGTCGTGGTGCAGGGCGGAGGCAGCGGCACCGGACTGACCCAGGTTTCGCAGGGGGCGGCCGACATCGGCAATTCCGACCTCTTTGCCGAAGAAAAAGATGGTATTGACGCCACTCAACTGGTTGACCACCAGATCTGTGTGGTCGGCATGGCTGCTGTGGTAAACCCGGCCATTACGGTTGACAACCTTACCAAACAGCAGTTGGTGGACATATTTACGGGGAAGACGACTAACTGGAAAAGCGTGGGCGGGCCCGATCAAAAAGTTGTCCTGGTAAACCGGCCGAAAGCCTCCGGTACACGGGCTGTGTTTAAGAAAAATGCGTTAGGTGACGCTGAAGAAGCCGCGGGCATCGAAGAAGATTCTTCCGGCACGGTCCGTAAAATCATTAAAGAAACTCCCGGCGCGATTGGTTACCTGGCGCTGTCTTACCTTGACGGCAGTGTGAAAACAGTCAGTTTGGACGGAGTGGCGCCTACAAAAGAAAATATCACTGCCGGTAAGTACCTGGTATGGGGTTACGAGCATTGTTACACCAAGGGCAACCCGAGTGGCGTGGCAGACGCGTTCTTGAAATATCTGATGTCTGATGATGTACAGAAAAACCTTATTCCTCAGCTTGGCTATATCCCCAGTACGGAAATGAAAATTGTCAGAGACGCGAAAGGCAACATTAAAAATAAATAACAAAATAATGAACTTTATATAGCAGGGCCGGGTACCCGGCCTTGCTTCTTTCAAAAACCGGAGATTGCTTGTCATAAATCATTTTGTAAGATTTCCTTTTAATCTGTTCGGGAGTGATAGAAATGAAGAAAAGCTTTGCAGCCGGAGCTTTCAGCCTGAATAGTGAATTGCCGGGCAAAATCCTGACTACGGGGGCGGCGTTTCTTGCAATTATTTCTGTTATTACAATTGTGGGGTTTATTACCGTAAAAGGTATGTCTACTTTTGTAGTCAACGGGGTAAGCGTTAAAGAGTTTTTATTCTCCACTAGCTGGTGGCCAGACCGTCTGCCGGAAGATGGCGGCCCTCAGGTCGGCGTACTGGTTTTTATTTTTGGATCAGTAGTTATCGCAATGCTGGCGGTCCTATTTAGTGCGCCGCTCAGTATTATATGCGCTGTGTTTATGACCGAGATCGCGCCCTCTTGGGGGCAGCGGTTTTTGCAGCCTTCGATCGAGCTTCTGGCCGGCATCCCATCTGTTGTATACGGATATATCGGCTTAAGTCTGCTAGTTCCTTTTATTCGAAATAGTTTTGGCGGCCTGGGATTTAGCATACTGGCAGGTTTTTTAGTGCTGTCTATAATGATTCTGCCAACTATTGTCAGCGTGTTGACGGACAGCCTGAGATCTTTGCCGCGGGAATATAAGGAAGCGGCCCTGGCTCTTGGTTCCACCCGCTGGCAGGCCATCCGGCTGGTGCTCCTTCCGGCTGCCCGCTCCGGGGTAATCACGGGAATCGTCCTGGGTCTGGCCAGGGCTTTCGGCGAAGCTCTGGCAGTGCAGATGGTAATTGGCAATATGAGAAAAATGCCAATGACGATTCTCGATCCTGTGATTACTTTGACCAGCGCTATTACCATGGATATGGGTAACACCCCGATGGGTTCCCTGTGGAACAACGCCCTTTGGTCAATGGGCTTATTTACCTTGATGATGTCGTGTTTTTTTATTCTTGTTTTACGTTTAACATTGCGTAAAGGGGGAGTTGCCCGGTGAATTCACGTCTTGTTGATCGAATTGCAACTGTTATATTCTGGGCTGGGGCTCTCGTAGTGATAATTATCCTGGGTTCCATGATTAGTTATCTACTTTACCATGGGGGAAAATATATAAACTGGGGTTTCTTAACAAGACCATCACAGGTGATCAGCGCCGGTGGAGGGATAGGGCCGCAGATCTTTAATTCTTTTTACCTGCTGGTAATGTCTATGGCTATTACAATCCCCATTGGCCTATTAGCCGGGGTTTATTTATCCGAATATGCAACTGCAAACAAGTTTACGGAAGCAATCAGGCTTTCTATTGAAACATTAAATTCACTGCCTTCCATTGTAGTCGGCCTTTTCGGCCTACTTGTTTTCGTCAATATGACCGGCTGGGGATATTCGCTCATCTCGGGCGCTCTTGCCTTGACAGTGCTGAACCTTCCATTCATGGTCCGGATCACTGAGGAATCCATCCGCGGTGTGCCGGGCAGCCTGCGTGAGGCGAGCTTGGCCTTGGGCGCTAACCAATGGCAGACGATTTGCCGGGTGGTGTTGCCTACAGCCTTTCCCGGCCTGGTTAGCGGAGTCATTATTACCTGCGGCAGGGTATTTGAAGAGGCTGCGGCGCTGTTATTTACTGCCGGTATGTCCAGCCCGCCCCTGGACTTCAGCCAGTGGAACATTTTTAACTCTGCCTCGCCCCTGAACCCCTTCCGCCCGGCGGAGACTCTGGCTGTGCACATATGGAAGATCAATACGGAGGGCCTTATCCCTGACCTTAGAAGGGTGGCGGATGGATCCGCGGCGGTGCTGATCCTGTTCGTGCTTAGCTTTAACCTGGGGGCTCGCTGGCTGGGTAGAAGAATTTATAAACGCATGACATCAACTTAAGTTCAACTATTTCAAGATATAATCGCCTGTAGCTCAAATTCGTATAATGAGTGTTATTTTCGGCTTTGCCGGGCCGGTCAACATAATCTTTTTAAAGGAGGATCCGTTATGAGTTCCAGTTCTAAGAAGGCCTCTATTCTTGGCAAACACATTATTGGCTATTTAACGAAAAAGCAGACCTTTCCGGATACCATAACCAAGATCCGCTTTGAATTGGCCAGGGGCGTCAACCCTCTTACCGGCCTGCCCGGAGATATCGCTTTAAAACAGGAGTTATTAAGGCGAATGTCAGAAAACCTGCCTTTCAGTGTTATTTACGTTAAATCATGTAAAGGAGAAAATAGCTTTTTAGGCGGAAAACGAATTATTCTATTTGTGTCAAAATTATTAAGCAATGTAATGAAGAAATACGGTGGAGAAACTGATTTTCTAGTTCATATCAAAGGTGACACTTTCATTATTTTAACCGAAAAAAAGCGTGCTGAAGCATTATGTGAGCATGCTACCAAGTGTTTTGACCATTTGATTGCGTTTAGCGAGTTGGTAGATCGGAAAAAAAGTAATACCTTATGTTATAGCCGAAATAGTGAAGAAAAGTGGTTCCCCAGTATATTTATGGGTATAATTGAGTGCGGGAATGGTGATAATCTGAAAATTATATTAAGAAAAGTGGATAAGTTTAAAGATTATGCCAAATTCACAAATGGCAGCATATACATCCATGATACCATGTAACGAACTAGCTGGCGGATTGCCTTTAGTTTGAATAAATCCATAAGCGATAGTTTGAGTATTGAATAGCTTAACAGCTATATGAGCAAGTAAACATGGAAAAATCCAGGTTTACTTGCTTATTTTTAGTTAATATTTATTTAACAACTAATTAAATTAATATTAAACTCTATTTTACATTATATTGGTAATATGTTAGAAAAAAATAGAGGCGGTGGGGAAAATGAATTTGTTTGGAGCAAAAAAAAGAATAAAAGACATAATGAGCAAATTTTATAAGGGAAGGCTGTTTCAATTATTTAGAAGACGGTGGTTAAACTTAAAGTTTCAAACTCAAATTATGGTTATGTTTACTATGCTTATTATTTTTGTTGTGCTCTTATTGGGAGGCACAACATACTTCATTTTAAAAAGCAACCTGGAAAGGCTGATTATAGATAATTTAAATGCGTCAGTTAAAAATGTCGGGGAAAAAATTGAACTGTTTACTTCAACAGTAGATAGCAGGGAGATAAAAAACAAGTCTAGTTATTTAATGACTAAAGAAATGTCATATTTTAGCAATAATAGGTTTGGAGCCGAGTTGCGGTTGATTGATGGTGAAGGCAGCAATGTAATAGCGTTGGGTGATAAGGCAGAGCAAACCGACTTTATTCCCCAGCCTGCCATGGAGGAGATTGTAAAGAATAAAAGCGGGACTCTATATTTTAATAATGGGTTGAAAAAGTACACTGCTGCTTATACTAACGTGTCAGGGAAAAATTGGATATATTTCTCTTGTCTTTCTGAAGATGATTACATGGCGCCTATCAATAAATTGAGAAACATTACGCTGGCTATCGGTTTAGTTGCTATTGCCGCTTCATTTTTGATTTGCTTTTTTGTCTCCAGAAGGATTGCCGTACCATTGGCCGCCATGCTGCAGATTACAGGAAAAGCGGGAACAGGTGATTTGACTGTGCGTGCCAATGAGGAAGGAATAGGTTTGGAATATTCCGCTTTGGGTAAAAGCTTTAATAAAATGTTAAAAGATCTGGCATTATTGATAAATGAATTTCAAACCTTGGTAAAAGATCTTTTGGCTAATAGTAAAAAGATCAATTTTGTAGCAGGCAACCAGGTAGGGTTAATCCAACAGACAGGCTTGCTGGTTAATGATATGGCTTCCTCTATTCAGGAAATATCATGCAAGATTTCTGAGACGGAAGAAGCTGGCCGCGAGGTGCGAATGGCAGTTGAAAACGGGCGTTCGGCTTTGGAAAGCATCCTCAAAAACATCAATGAGAATTTCTCCCTAATAGAAGGCCAATCGCGTTCTGTTGAACTTCTGAGCGGACATCTGGACAAAGTTGGAAAAGTGTTGGGAATAATCAAAGATATATCAGAAAGGACGCATCTTTTATCCTTAAACGCTTCCATAGAGGCAGCCCGGGCAGGGGAATACGGCAGAGGTTTCTCGGTGGTGGCCAATGAAATAAGGAAACTCGCGGGAATCGCCGGACAATCGGTTAAAGAAATAAGCGAGTTGACAAAAGCTGTCAAAGATGAAAGCAGAGCCGTGTTGAAAAAGGTAGAAGGGGGCAGGAAAGGTGCGAAAGAAGGTCTCTTAATGACCGGAAATGCTGAGGGATATTTAAATAATATCTATCATTCCATCGCGAATGCTAATGAACGCATAACGGAAATAAGCCGGTGTATGGAACAAATCTCCGCAGGTACCGGACAGGTAGTGTTGACGATGCGCTCCGTTGCCGGGACAGTAGAGTTGGAACCGGATGGAGTCGTGGATGATCATAGCTCTTCGGCAAGAGAAGTGGCGGTACTTGCCAAGGAGTTGGCCTTTATGGCCCAAAATCTCCAGGGTCATCTTCTTAAGTTCAAAACCACATAATAAAAGGATGGTCTTTGGTCCCGAAATATTCTGCATTCATGATAAACAACACTTTACAAAGAAATAACCAACAATTAATAAATCATTATTTTGAATTTAATATTGATCTTTTACAATAGCTTTGAGCCAAACAAGCATATCTCATACGGCTATGAAAGAGGGGGAAAAACTTGAAAATAAGAGTATTAGATACCAATGTTCTGCTGGATCGCCCCATAGAAAAAATAATCGATTCATTCCCTCCCTGTAAGATCATTTTGCCCCTGGCGGTTATTCACGAACTGGATAATTTCAAAGGACTGGACGACCAGCGAGGCCTTTACGCCCGAAGTGCCATTAGATTTTTAGACGGGTTGAGGCCTGAACTCCATAAGGGAGTCCATCTCAAAACCGGCCACTTCATCAAAGTAGAGATAAACCACGCCGATGTTCAGCTTCCCGAATTTTTATCAAAAAACTTAATAGATAAACGGATACTCGCCGTCAGTAAAGGAATCATGGAGGAAGAGCCGCTGGAACTTATTACTCAGGATATCTGTACTAGGTTAATTGCAGATATCTTGGGTATACCGGCTGAAAAAATTACATAGTTGAAAGTGTTGAGCTGGTGAATTTAATCAAATATGAAATCTTTCCCTAGTTCGGCGGGGGTAAGGCCGGACAAGAAGGAGGAAAAATGACTTGCAAAAACTGCGCATGCCCCGCATGGGAATGGAATTTGGACTACATTCCACAGGCAAGAATCCAGATATGCCCGGAATGCGGTAGAACCGGATGGATTGTGGCAAGCCGGTGTGTCCGTTGCCAGTTGGAAAACTGCCAAATGTATGATAATGGTGAAGGAATTAATGAACGTAACTACTCAGCCACATAAACTTAACAGAAAGATTTAAGCCGTTTGTCAGAATATTACCAGAATATCCCCCGATTGGAAGAGTAATCATCCAAGGACCAGTTGATACGAAACATCTTTTACAGTGCCAGGGCTTGAAAGCTGGTTTTAGGTCGCGAAGGCCGGCTTCATTGAATATTTTAATATTTCGTTAAATTACCAAAGGGTTAATTACAATTGGCCACCGTTTTTAACTCATCTAATTATAAGTGGGGAATAAATACGGTCCATGGTTCACATAATGTTCACAAAGTCTAAATAAGATCTAAACAAAATATACACATAATAGTTACATTTAAATGTTAATATAAGACTGACCGGTGCACTGGGTTGAAAAAAATGAAAGAGGGTGTTTTGTTGAAATTAGAAAAATGGCGTATTGGGGCTATTCTTTTGGCCCTGGTTATCCTCACCGGGGCTATTGCTGGTGCGTCCTTTGCTAGTTCTGACCAACAAAATAACAATACATTAAGCGACATGTACCAGAGCTTTGTATCGAAGTTAGCCGCAAATCTTGGCATTGAGCAAAGCGTTGTAACAGCAGCCCTGGATACCACTAAGAAGCAAATGCTTGATGAAGCTGTTCAACAAGGCAAAATCACTCAGGAGTACGCCGATAGGATTTCCTCAAATTCAGATTGGGGATTCTGTGGCGGAATTGGTTTCCTGAACGGTAAATTTAAAGGGCAAGGTAAATTCAAAGGGGAAGGTTTTGCTGGAAAAGGTCCTAACCTCAATGGCATAGCGAGTATATTGGGTATAACGGCCGATGAACTTAAAGCCGAGATGGAATCAGGCAAAAATGTGGAGCAAATTGCCACCGAACATGGTATGACCATGGATCAGATACATGAAAAGATGCTTGAGTTAAAGAAAACCGAAATTTCTCAGGCTGTCACAGACGGCAAGATCTCACAGGAGCAAGCTGACAAAATGCTGCAAAGATTAGAACAAGGTCCAAAAGGCCAAGGTTTTGAGAGGCGCGGTCATAGAGGGGCAGGCTATACATCAAATAATAATGAATAAAATACCTTCCTTTCATCCATTTGCGTCCGCCTCCCTTCGGGGAGGCATTTAATTTTTAAGATTCAAGTTGTAAAACTAAGATGACAATATCTGTATAAACGGGAACAATAGCGATGTGACTTGCGGTTGAACTTTGGCTCAAAACTTTAAAATCCGGAGGGATGTCTATTTGCCTCCGGTTTTTTTTGCATAGAATTCTTGGAAAAAAATCATTACCACCCTAAAAAAGTTTTTTTAAAGCGTATTAAGAAATAAAAAATATTAATGGAGGGGGCGTTTAATTGTAAACTGAGTTGTTTTTTTTGATTTAGAAAATTATTAACTTGGAGGTGTGATGATTGTTTAAAAAGAATTTACTTACTTTGCTTTTGACAATGGTTTTGGTGCTGGGAATAGCGGTAACGTCCTATGCCGATCCCGGGAAGGGGAAGGTGAAAGGAAACTGGAAATTTATAGGCCAGGGCAATTTGAAAGCTGTTCAACTGACGGATGTTAATTCGCACTGGGCGGCTCAGCCAATCCAGGTTATGTGTTCGTATGGAATTATTTTGGGGTACCCGGACCTCACTTTCAGGCCGGATGTCCCTGTAACCAAATATGAGGCCATCATGATGATCTCGAGGGCGTCAGGCTTTACCGGCACCTTTGACTCGGATCGTTCGTGGGGCGGCGATGTTCCCGCTTGGATGACCGACTGCCTTGACTATGCCGTAAGCGAGGGAATATTAACGGAAGACGAGGCGGATGACTTAAACGGCTGGACGCCTGCCAGAAGGTACGAGACAGCAGTCTGGGCCACCAGGGCGATTGGTTTGGAGCAGGATGATCAGTTCTCGTTCCAGGACCTGGACGAAATCCCCTATTTCGCAAGGCCATATGTCGGGGGGATGTACAAACATGGTTATATGATCGGTTACCCCGGAAACTTCTTCCAGCCCAACAGACCGGTAACCAGAGCTGAAATGGCGGCTGTATTATACAGGATTCTGCTAGAAAAGCCTGCCGGCAACGATAGCAATGACAACACCAGTGAGGAACTGAAAATAAACAGCTTGAAGCCTGCTGACGGCAGCGATAATGTGGATAAGGATACCGGTGAACTGGTAGTCAAGTTCAATATGAAAGTGAATGCCGTAAAAGATCTGAAGAGTGTTCAAGACGGAATAATAGTCAAGAACGTGACAGATGATGAGAATTTGGAAATTGACGAGGTGTACATTGAGGATGAAACCTTGACCATCAAGCTTGACGAGTCCCTTGAAAAAGGTAAAACGTACAGTGTTAGCATTGATGAGGACATTATTGAAGCAAAGGAATCCGGTGAAAACTTTGATGGAATCAGCGGCAGCGAGTGGAAATTCAACACAGGCGAGACTTTTGGAATTGTCAGCTTGATCCCCAAGGACGATGCGAATGATGTTGACGGGGACGACACCCATGTCCTCAAAGCGGAATTCAGCGGCGATATCCGGGTGATCTCCGGTAAAACCCTGCTGGATGCTGTAAAGGTTTACAACTGGAGCGACAACAAAGATGTGGAAATCGATAAGATTGAAATTGACGGAGACACCATCATTGTCACCCTGGAAGATCCCTTGGAGAATGGAGACACGTTTGAAGCAACCATTAAGGCGGACTACCTTGAAGAAGAAGACACGGGAAACAATTTCGCGGGAATTGAAGGCGAGGACTGGAAATTTACCACGAAGCAATGAAGAAATAATTGAATAGTTGAATAACAACAGGCCGGGAGTTTAGGCGCGTGTCCATCGGGATACAAAGTGAACCGTGGGCTTTGGGAAGGCAGACAGCAGATTGGGCTGTCTGCCTTTGCCGTGTTTCGAAGGGGAAACTTGGAACATAGCGCAAGCGAGCCGGTATTGGCTGCTCAGGTGGGTAGCCCTGCGCGACATGGGAAAGCCCGGACGCTCAAAGGCAGCAAATTAACCCTAACCTACGTCTGGCGGAACTGCGGCCTGGCTTGACAAAATCTTCTTCGATTTACATGTTAATATTTTTTTCAATAACCAATAAAAAGACAGGAAAATTCTCTTAGTTAGAGAATTTCTATTGGGTGGTTTTATTTTTATGTTACTGGATTCAAGCTGTAGCAGGAGGGGGGAGCCTTTTTGTCTTGCAAAAAAGCACCAAGAATAACCAACATGTTGTCAAAAATTGTGGATGGAGAAAAAGGCGAATGGCTTTCCAAAGTTGTGATCGAGTCGACGAAGCCATATACCTATGATGCCGGTAATGCTGAAGACAGGGTTATTTTCGAAGGCAAAGGAGTTATTCTGAATATGCCGGAGGGAACGACAGAGGTAAATGACGGTCTTTTACGTGAAGTGATCGTAAAACAGGATGGTAAAGATAACGTTTTAGTGAAAATGATGCTGGAACACCCGGCGGAGTTCCGTTTAGAAGCTTTTGAAGGCTTTCCCTTCCGGTTGGAGATTACTCTCGATCGCTCTATTATCACCAAATTGTTTAGCGGGAAAAAAATCGTCATAGACCCTGGTCACGGCGGTGAAGACACCGGTGGAAAAGGACCTGTCAGCCTTCAGGAAAAAGACGTGGTTTTGCCTATGGCAAAGAATTTAGAAAAAATCCTGCGCCGGGCAAGCGCGGATGTAGTGCTTACCAGGGAAGGGGATGTGGATATTTCCAGGGAAAAGAGATTTGACCTGGTCGGACAGGCGGGAGCCGATATTTACATCGGAATTCACAACCGCTCTTGTGTCGGCAGAAATGAAGACGGCGTTGCCACGCTTTACGCTCCCACTAATAAGCAGAGCGCCATTTTGGCCCGTTGCGTACAAGAAGGATTAATTAAAAAGCTGAAGGCTGCTGACAGAGGGATCGCGGAACAGGCGGAGTTGGCCATGATTAATGAAGTACCGGCGATAGAGGCGGAAGTGCTGACTATAACCAACTTAGTGGAGGAGGTATTCCTGCGTGGCCTGACAGTGCAAAAAAGGGCGGCGGAAGGAATTTTCAACGGCTTAATAAAATACTTTGCCCAAAACGGCACTTATTCTAAGGGTGATTGTTCATGATCTCTGGAAAAATACCAATTAAAACACACATTATTACAGAAAACGACGATATTGTGGATGTGTCGAAAAAATACGCTGGTGAGATAGCCTCCCCGGGCGACATTATTGCGGTGGCCGAGAGTGTGGTGGCTATTAGCCAGGGGCGGGCCATCCGGCCGGAAACGGTGAAGCCGGGTTTACTCGCCCGCATTTTATGCCACTTTCCCGGCAAAGAAGGTAGTCTTGCCGCTCCGCCATCCATCCAAGTGGCTATACAGGAGGCCGGTTTGCCGCGTTTTCTCCTCGGTGTGGCGGCAGCGGGACTGGGCAGGCTGATTGGGCGAAGGGGAGATTTCTACCGGGTGGCAGGCCGGCATTTAGCCCAAATTGACGATTTCGCGGGTACGATGTGGCCCTTTGACAGGCATATCGTCCTCGGTCCGAAGGATCCGCAAAAAGTCGTGGACAGGATTAAGCAGGCAACCGGAGCCGAGGCGGTTATCACTGATGTAAATGATATCGGGAAGGTAGACATCCTGGCAGCCACCGATGGAGTCGTCCAGGATATTTTGTTCGATTATCTTAAAGATAATCCGCATGGCAATGACGACCAGCAGACACCAATAGTGGTGCTGATATCTGAACAAAATATAAGACATTTTGCTTAAAATACGGTAATGTCCATAGAAGGATGGGAATAAATGTCATTTGATCAGAGTAGAACACCTCTTTTTGAAGCTGTAAAGTATCACGTGCAAAGAAACGCTGTTCCTTTGCAGATACCGGGCCATAAACATGGAAACGGACTGGAAGAATATAAGGAGTTTGTCGGCGAAAATGTTTTGAGAATGGACTTGAACCAAACAAGAGGCATCGATATAATCTGGGACCCGACTTCAGTTATTGTAGAGGCTGAAAAACTTCTTGCCAAAACATTTCAAGCAAGTTCCGCGTATTTCTTGATCAACGGCACCACGTCAGGCGTGCAAACAATGATTATGAGCACCTGTAAGCCGGGAGATCAAATAATACTTCCCAGAAACGCCCATAAATCAATTTTTAACGCTCTTATTCTAAGTGGTGCGAACCCAGTTTATGTGCTACCGGAAATAAATGATGCTCTAGGTATCGTACTTGGTATCACGGAAGATAATCTCCGTATTGCATTAGAAGAGAATTCAACCGCTAAAGCAGTTATGGCAATAAATCCATCATATTATGGAGTAACATCAAACCTCAAATCAATTGTGAAAACAGCGCATCACAGCGGTATGCCGGTCTTAGTGGACGAGGCTCACGGCACCCACATGCACTTTCATGATTATTTTCCCTTATCCGCTATGGAAGCTGGGGCCGATATAAGCGCAGTAAGTCTTCATAAAACCGGTGGTTCAATGACCCAGAGTTCGGCGCTTCTGATAGGGGATAGCAGTATTGATCCGAACTACGTTAAGCAAGTGCTCAATCTCGCCTATACAACCAGTCCGTCTTATATTCTTTTGTGCTCGTTGGATGTCGCCAGAAAACAACTGGCTACAAGAGGCAGGCAAATACTGGATCAGCTCTTGGAATTGTTGGAGTGGTCCAGGGAAGAGATAAACAAAATTGACGGGTTATTCGCACCGGACAAAGTATTTTTTGAGGAATCCGGGAACTTTAGCTTTGACGAAACAAAATTATTAATAAATGTCCGGAAAATAGGACTTACCGGTTACGAAGTTGAAGAAATGTTGGTCAGAGACTACAATATACTTATCGAGCTTGCCGACATGTACAATATCCTGGCTATCACAGGTTTGGGAGAACGAAAGGAATACCTGGAGGCCTTAATAAATGCCCTGACGGATATAGCACGGCATGCTGTTAGAAGAAAAATCAAAAAAATTGAGACCGTACAATTTAATCCGGAAATTGTTATGCAACCAAGAGACGCGTTCTACAGCCCCAAGATATCAATACCCCTTGAGCATTGCGCCGGTGAAATATCAGGTGAAATGATCATGGTTTATCCTCCGGGAATTCCTCTGGTCAGCATGGGAGAAGTAATAACACCTGAAATTATCCAATATGTACAGATGCTTAAACAAGAAAAATGTACTCTTCAAGGTACTTCTGACCCTTTTGTCAATTTTGTTATGGTTTTGGATCGATAATCAAATAGCTTAGGCAAAGGCCGGTAAGATTATTTTTTTTGGTCGTTACCGGCTTCGGTTTCAGGGTAATTAATGAGCCAAAAATTGAGATAGGTGGAAAAATATTGATGCAAAAAGTAATATTTACCTTATTATTAATTGCAATGTGTATAACAGTAAGCTTGCTTTCAGGTATTGTACCTGCTGCAAGTGCTGCAACGCCCGAACTTGCCTTCAATGACCTTGAAGGTTTTGAATGGGCGGCCGATGCGCTGGCAGCACTCGAACAGGCCGGAATTATACAAGGTGATGATTCGGGCAACTTTAACCCCGGCGGGAATATTACACGCGCACAGTTTGCCAGGGTGTTGTGCCTCGCCTTTAAGCTGACGGTTGATAATAACGCTCCGTCAAGCTTTTCCGGCGACTCGGCGTGGAATGCCGAAAACGGTTCGGAAATACCGTACATAGAAGCCGCAAAGCAATATTTCTATTACTCCGGCAATACATTTAACCCAGACGGAACGGTGACCCGCGAACAAATCGCATTCTCCCTTGTGAAAGTATTGGACCTTGATACAAGCAGCGTGAACACATCTGAAGCAAAGATAAAATATACCAAGGACTGGCCGGCCGTTGACAACGTGTACAAGCCCGCTGTAGCCCTTGCCACAACAATAGGCTTTTTAACAGGCGACGGCAATGGTAGATTTAATCCCACTGACGAGGTAAAGCGCGCTGAAATAGCGGTGCTTTTGTACCGTGCGTTAAACTACGGCGGCGGGGTGGGCGGTGTCAGGTTCTCCGACGTAAAGCCCGGCGACTGGTATTATATAGCGTTAATGAATCTTGTGAACCGGGGAGTTGTAAACGGTTATCAGGATGGAACTTTTAGACCTGATGATGTTGTGAAGAATAGTGATTTACCGTGGATAATCGCCAGAATTTTATATAAAGGTAATGGAGACAGCGATTATGACCCGGCTGCAGACAGTGAAGTGACAAGCAAGTTGCCGGGCGATTTTAATTATAATAGCGAATTAACCCGTGAGGTAACCGCGTATACAATTGCAAAACTGTGCAAACTTGCAATTCCGGCGGATGTAAACTCCGTTTTATCCCGCTTTTCAGACGACACAGACATTGTAAATTACCGTAAAGAGATCGCATCCGTTGTGGATGCCGGTTACATGAATGGCATCCACGATGTAAAGGGAAATCTTGTATTTAATCCAAACGGTCCGGTAACCCGCGCCGAAATGGCGGTACTGATGGTGAAAGCTTTGCCGACAAGAGGCTCATGTGCAAATGTATCCCATCAGGTGTTTTCTGATGTCACACCCTCCGACTGGTATTATGACGGCATAATGAATCTATATAACCGTGGGGATGTAAACGGTTATGAGGATGGGTCGTTCAGGCCCGATGAGCAGTTGGGAGACGAGATTGCGGGATTTATTGCGTACCGCCATTTAAAAAGAGCCTGGTTTGAAGGATATGACCCGACTAATGACCCCCTCGTCCTTGGTTATTTCCCGAATAACACTTTCACCGACACCAAAGAGGCATCTGCTTATGCAATTTTAAAAATGCTTGACATAGACACATCAGATGTAAATTCCGACGCTATTTTAGCCAAGTTTAACGATAAAGGGCAAATTTCCGAACCTTGCAAGCCAACGTTGGCATATTTGGTAAGCGTAGGCGCTTTAAAAGGTGACGAAAACGGTAACCTGAGTCCAAAAGAGAAGATTACCCGGGGTGAATTTGCCGTCTTCTATGCCCGTGTTTTGAACGGCGTTGACAAATCAAAAATGAATGACTATGAAAATACAATCGAGGCCGTGAAAAATGAAGAGAGCACTGTCAAAGAAGGTTTTGCCGCTTCCATGAGCGCAGGTACGGAAAAAACCGTTTGGCTTGAGGAAGACTGGCGTTTGACAAGCGCTCTTGATATAAATGCCGGTAGCGGAAATGTATTAATTATTGACGGCCAGAATAAATATGATGTTTACGAAATGAATACATCGGCGAGACTGAAAAATTCTACAGGAGCCGTTAGGCTACAAAACGTAAGAATTATAAACGCCGGAAAAAACCCGGCCGCGGGCTCATTGGCCGAACTGTCTCAGGCGGCATCGGCTATTACATCAGTGGCAGTTCCGGCAAAGGATGCTACAAAGCTGATAATGCCTGCAGCAGCCGGTTTCACTGTTTCTATTAAATCGTCGAGCAATGAAGAAATAATAGCAAAAGACGGCACAATCACCTCTCCGGAATCGCGGCAGACCGTTAATCTCGTATTTACGCTCTCCGGCAGCGGCTGCGAAGCCGACACAGTAAGTATACCCGTAACAATACCAGCATTTGTCCTGGACTTGACGGAATGGGTTAATAAGGTTAACGGCATGGACCTTAATCCCAACATGGATGGTATACAAATAAAAGACAAGTCAATTTTAATATCCGGCTATGTAAGTGATGCTTCATATCCGCTAAAAACAGTTCTTGTTAATGTCAGTGGCAAGAAAGCCAAGATAACAGATGCCGACAATGACGGAACAGGTGAATTCAGCTACAATCTAAAACTCAAGCCAGGTAAAAACGAAGTTGTGGTTACGGCTTCCGATCCGGATAGCTCAGCATCCAGCGATACGTATACAATATATCTTTGCGGCAACAAGGTTCCGAAAGTAATAATAAAAAATGTATTGGATCCTGACGGAAAGAAAATAAAAGACGGTTTGCCGCAGAATATTGAAGGGATATACACTTTACAGGGAACGGTAAGTGAGCCGGCGACGGTATATCTGCATGTAAACGGGCAGAAAAATGTTAATGAATCCGATGATGCATCTGACAAAGAATTCTCCATTGGTGTTGAGTTAAAAGAAGGAATCAATGCACTATGGGTAGAAGCTGTTGGTTACACAAATGATAGTTCAGACAGTAGTGATAAAAAAGCAAACAAAACAGTGATTATCGATGTTACACCTCCGGATGTTTCAGAAATTAATGTAAACGAAGAAATATTATCTGGCGACAATATAGCCATCGCAACTAAAAATAATAAGGCGAATATAACAGGGGTATTGGAAGATAATATAACGACTGAATCTAAAGACTTTACGGTAATAATCAACAACAAGAAGGCAAAGATTAATGGTTCTACTTTCTCTGGAGTTATTGGTTTAAATGAAGGGGATAACTTGATTACATTAGAAGCTTACGACAAAGCAGGAAATAATAAAACAATTACATTTACAATATATAAAGGCCAATTAAAACATTTTGGATTTGCTGAAAAATATTAGCCATTGGTTGAATAACTGTTTTTTCCCCAGGATATATCTTTGTTTATTCGTTTGCCTGGAAAGGATTACTTTTTAAAATATTTTCCACTTCTTCATATCCTGGTAGAAATGCATAGTTATATCGCGCGGGAAGCGCAAAAACGTAACTTGTATTGCGGCCAAGTTCGCTTGGATTGATAGGCGCTGCACCAATGTGGAATTCGCCCTGTTGAAGTATGTTCCACTGAGCAAGAGTAAATATCATAATAGGAATATCCTGTCGAGGATTTTGAGAAGTCCAATCTGGATGTCTGATGGAAATCATCGGGCCGGTTTCAACAATCTTGCCGGATTGGGGGTCTTTGAAAGCGTTGCCTTCCCATTTATCAGCTACAATCGAATAACCTTTCCAACTCTCCGGCAAGGAAAAATTAAAACCATAATTGGTATTTCTATATACGATTGAGTTTGCTTCTGCGTAGACTCCGAGGGTGGCTGAGTCAATAAGCCATCGCTCCCCGGTTTTCTTTATCTTGAGTGTAATTTGCCGCTGTGCGGCGACCCCGCCGTTCACTTTTTCCGTGCTTGTTATTTCAATTATCTCGCCTTTAACTTCATACTCATATTCTGATAATTTCTTAATGGTCTCAATTTTTATGTGATCCGGCCATGGACTTGAAGTCAGCCTTCCTGGAGCATTTTGAGGATCGCTTTGCCATTCTGCAAGGAGTGTGGGGGATACAAAACCGCCGTAGTTCTCTTGGATACTCTTATTCACTATATCTTTAGGGGCTAAAAGCGAGACGGTTTGGAGTTTACTGCCGAAATTCTCAACCAGACTCGTAACTGCCGCCTCATCACTTACATCGGTTTGTTGCTGTTTATCTTGGGGTTGCCCTTCTTTATTCGACTGAGTGTTGTTTCCTAAACTTGTGCAACCAAACAGAGAAACACTTAACAATATGGCAAGAGCGAACAAAAATGTTTTTTTCATATCATTGCCTCCTGAAAATGCGATTGTCAAGAAAGAAGTGATCCACTCGCCAGAAAAAAATTGATCCGCCTAACGCCAGCCCGAGTGGAGATTTTACAGGCGCGCCCGGCTGGATTGGATGCCTACCTTAATTTGCCTTGGCAAGTGCCTGTTTCAAAAATCTTAGCAGTTCCTTCTGTATATTAGATGATAAATAATAAGACAAAGTTCCATCTGCTTAATATACATTATATAGCTTATATGAGACAAAGGGGTTGGTAATTAATTCTATTTCTTGGACTGGAGTTAGTTGACTCGGGGTTTGTATTTATTTTATATATGGTCTATACTGATGCTAATGTAAAAAATACTGGAGGAACCTATGGAATTGGCTAAGCGCCTGGCTTCCCTGGCAACGTTTGTGCCACCCGGCAGTATTGCCGCTGATATCGGGACCGACCACGCTTATTTGCCCATATTCTTAGTTGAAAAAGGCATTTGCCCGGTGGTGATCGCCACTGATATCAAAGATGGCCCGTTCAGGTCAGCGTCCTGCAAAGTGAAAGAACACAATCTTGAGGGTAAAGTTATTCTCAGGCAGGGGGACGGTCTGAAAGCGTTGGAGCCGTTGGAAGCGGATGTCCTGGTGCTGGCCGGTATGGGGGGGAATACGATCAGGGAAATCCTGTCGGCGTCTCCGCATATCTTATGTTGGACCAAGAGGCTAGTGATCCAACCGATGGCAGATGCGGCAGGCTTAAGGTTTTGGCTTGCAGCAAATGGCTGGAAGATAGCGGATGAACTGTTGATTGAGGAAGACGGCCGTATTTACCTGATTATAACAGCCGAGCAAGGCCTGGAAGAAACAGCGGACCCTATTCATCTGGAGCTTGGTCCAAGGCTGCTGGAGAAAAAAGACCCGTTGATGAAAGCTTACCTAGAAAAAATCGTTATGAAGTATGAACGTGTTCTGTCGGGACTTTCTGCTGCGACAAGCAAAGCAGCTCATGAGAAGGCTGTAAACTTGAAACGCAAAGTAGCAAAGATAAAGGAAGTGGCGAAATATTTATGAAATGCAGTCATATTTTTAACTTGATTGAAGAGTTTGCTCCCCTTTCCCTTGCGGAACAGTGGGACAACAGCGGTTTGCAGATAGGAGACCCTAATCAGGACGTGGATTGTATTTTGATTACACTTGATATAGATTTAAACGTTGCCGTAGAGGCCAAAAAATTAGGCGCAGGTCTCATTATCAGCCATCACCCTTTGTTCTTCCAGCCTCTCAAATCCATTCATCTTGACTGTCCGCAAGGGGAATTAATCCGCTACCTCATGCTTAATCAAATCAGTGTTTACACTGCCCATACCAACCTTGACATCTCCAACAGGGGAGTGAGCCAGTCTCTTGCCAAGAGGATCGGCCTGAAAAACTTATCCGTTTTACAGGAAACCGGGCATGAGTCCTATTTCAAGATTATGGTCTTTGTTCCCGAAAAACATGCTGATGCTGTCCGGATTGCAATGGCAGAAGCCGGGGCTGGATGGATTGGCAACTATAGCCACTGTGCTTTCATGACATCCGGCACAGGGACATTTATGCCGCTGGAAGGTACGAACCCTTTTATAGGCAGTAAGGGGGTAATCGAGCAGGTGGCAGAAATAAAATTGGAGACTCTGGTTCCCGCCGGAAGGTTAAACGGGGTCATCCGGGCAATGCTCAAGGCTCACCCTTACGAAGAGGTGGCATACGACGTATATCTCCTCCAAAACCCTGGTCCGCCCCATGGATTAGGTATGGTTGGGGCTTTGGCTGAAGACATGTCGTTCATCCAGTTTACCGGGATGGTAAAAAAATCCCTAGGCCTTTCGGCACTAAGGCTGGGAGGCTCTCCAGAGGAAAGGGTCAAGACGGTGGCCGTTTGCGGCGGGTCTGGAGCAGATTTATGGGGGGCAGCAATAAAAGCCGGAGCGGATACTTTCGTGACAGGCGACATCAAGTATCACGCGGCGCAGCAAATGCTGGCAGCCGGCTTAAAGTTCATAGACCCGGGGCATCATGGCACAGAAGCTGTGATCATGCCGGTAATGCGGCAGTATCTCTTGGAGCGGTGCCACCAGCTGAATACGGATATTCAGATACTTGTTTCACAAACTGAAACGGACCCCTTTGCATATCTTTAGGGTTGGGAAAGTCCAGAAAATGCGGTAGCATTTTTTGCCGGGATAGATAGTACTGAGTACAAAGGGACCGGGACTGGAAGCTGAGCTGTATTGCAATTGTTATAGACTATGTGATATAATTCATAAATAAAATAATAAGTGAGTAAATCAGGTGATCGCGGGCGTCGGGCCGAAAGGTGACGCCTGAGGAAAGTCCGAGCTCCATAGGGCAGGGTGCTGGGTAACACCCAGTGGGGGCGACCCTAAGGATAGTGCCACAGAAATGCAGACCGCCCACACTTCTAGTGTGCGGCAAGGATGGAACGGTGCGGTAAGAGCGCACCAGCGGCCGGGCGACCGGCCGGCTAGGTAAACCCCACCTGGAGCAAGACCGAATAGGGGAATGTTTGCGGCGGCCCGTCGTTAGTTCCCGGGTTAGGTCGCTTGAGGCGTGCTGGCAACAGCCGTCCCAGATAGATGATCACCCACGACAGAACTCGGCTTACGATTTTCTCGCTTTAACTTTATCTATAATGGCTCACAGGCTGTAGTTATAGCTCAATAGGTTGAGTTATGGCCCGCCGGTGAGCCATGCGCTTTTCTGAATCAAAATCACCCTAATATAAATGACAAGGAGAGATATGATATTAATAATATGCCTCCTGATATTATTATTTTGCTGATAATTGTAGTAACAGCCGCACTTGTCTTTGCGTTGACAAATGGTTTACATGACGCGAGTTCCGTTGTGGCGACATTTATTGCCTGCGGTGCCGCGACACCTCTGCAGGCGGTGGGATTAGCCTCTATATTTGGCTTAATTGGCGCATTGCTTGGAGGCAGTGCCGTTGCGGATACTGTTGCTAAAATTGTTAACTTGTCCGCCGAGCCGCCATTATTAAATGTGTTATTCGCTGCTTTGCTGGGGGCTGTCATGTGGAATATAATTACATGGTATCTTGGTTTGCCGTCCAGTTCAACACACGCCCTGGTGGGAGGAATTATCGGCGCAGTATGGGTATCGGACGGGTTTGAACATATCTTGTGGGGTTGGGAGGAATTGTTTGGTGTACGGCATGAACTTGCCGGAATTGTAAAAGTATTCGCAGCTTTATTGATTTCACCTACTCTGGGTTTTGCTTTTGCATTTTTATTGCAAAAGATATTAAGCTTTGCTCTGAGGAATGCCAAATTTACCGTCAACAAATGGTTAAAGGGGCTGCAATGGATTATGGCGGCGGTGCTGGCATATAGTCATGGCGCCAACGACACGCAAAAAATAATGGGGTTAATTACCCTGGCATTGATGGCCGGCGGGTATTTGCATCAACAGGTTACGCCAGAATGGGTAAGATTATCCGGGGGTATTGTCATGTTTGCAGGGACTTTGTTCGGCGGTTGGTCAATTATGAAAACATTGGGCAGCGGCATCTTTGATATCCGCCCAATCCATAGCCTTAATTCACAAGTTTCGTCAGGAGCTGCGATTATGTTCGCTACAGTTTTAGGGGTGCCGGTATCAACCACGCATATAGTAGCGGGAAGTGTAATTGGTGTTGGCGCTGCAGACGAATATCGCATGGTAAACTGGAGCGTCGGGCAGGAGATGATCGTTGCGTGGTTGGTCACGATCCCTTCGTCGGCGGCTGTAGCCGCTATGGCATATTATCCGGCTAAATGGTTGATTGATTTATTGTAAAGGAGAAATGGCATGGGCAAGAGGAATTTTTTGGAAAGGTTATTCCCGGCCAAACATGATTTTTACGGCATGCTTCGTGAACAGGCGGAAATAACGGCGCTTGGGGTTAAAACATTACTAACCTGGCTGGAAGACCCTTCAGTTGATAATTATGACCTGTTGTTAAAATTAGCCGCTCAAGCAGATACGGTCCGTATGGAAATGGAAGAAAAATTAATTGAGGCTTTTACTACACCTTTTGACAGGCAGGATATCTACTATATTTCAGTTCGAATGGACCGGATTATTGAACATGCCCGGATTGCCTTGCAATCGATGAAAGAATACGATATTCAGCCGGACGATTATATTGTTAAAATGATACAAGAATTAAGTGAAGGAACATTTACATTTGCGCAGGCTGTGGCTTTTTTGGAAAGCGAACCGATTAAGGCGCGGGATCAGATACAGAAGATGCGTAATGCTCATAGGGCTGTGGAAGATTATTACCATAAGAGTATGTCCGCTGTATTTAAAACGGCGGGTGCTATGAACGCGATAAAACGTCACGAAATAAACAGTCAGTTAAGAGATGCGGCGAATTATTTGAGCCATTCTGTAGATATTCTGCATAGGATCGTCGTTCGCTTAATATAAATTTACAAATGTTGGCTCAGGTTGGATTGGCGCTTACCATAAGGGCGATTTTAAAGCCATGATTCAAAAAGAGAGTGTGCTTGAGGATAAGCGAGGGAACTGTTTGAAGAGCGCTATAGCGCCGGGTTTGACCGAGCCCGAAGGGAACGAGCTCATGTATTTATAAGGGATGAATATGAGACTATTGGCAAACGTCACTCCAATTCAACCTGAGTTTACTTTGTAACCATATAATATAAATAATTAGCAGATCAAGAAACGTGAACGGGCAAGTCGTTAAAAATCGACCTCAGGGTATCACTTCGCAAGCCGACACGCAACGCTTCCAGTGCCATGGCTTCATGGGGCGGAATGTTGCCCAGGTTAACGTCCGGGCCGTGTTCCAGGATCAATTCCTGCTGCTGTTCTTTCAACGGCGCTTCCCAGATTAAGAGGTCCGGCTTGTTTACGGCAGATAGTATTTGATCTACATGATCTTCTATAAAATGTCCTTCCTTGTCGTAAAGGCCGGTATCTTTACCGGATTCCCTGCCTTCAACAATTACTTTGTAAGCGCCATTTTTCAGGTCAAGGCAAATTTGTTCGGCAGTTTGCTCGATGGGCACTCTGTCCAGGGGGTTCTTTTTACCTATTTCTGTTAAAACTTTAAATCCTTTTTCAGCGGCCATTGAAATCGCTTGTGCTCTCACTTCCGGGGAAATATTTAACGTACCGTCTGAGACTTCAATCGCCGTATATCCCAAGACCTTTGCCATCAAGAAGAATTCCTTTAGCTTATCCTGCATGATGGCAATTTCCAGGAATGTCCCGCCGGGGTAAATATAGACATGAAAATTTTTTGCAAGGCTTATTTTTTCTTCAAGCGTCTTTTTGGGGTATAAAGCAGAAGTACCGAAACCTAGCTTTAAAAAGTCTATATAGTCACCTGCGGTATTTAGTAAGTCCTTTGTTTCCTCCAGTCCCAAGCCCTTGTCCAAGATCATGGTCAGACCTTTTCTACGAGGCTTTTTACTGCGCTCCTTGAGTGGGAAATGCAGTAACTCCATCCATGCGTTATTAGCTTGTTGTTCGCCCATTTTGATACTCCTTTCAGGCCATTCAACACTCTGGTGTCATCGAAGGCAAGTTTTTATCACATAGTATTCTTGCTGAGAAAAATGGTTACCCGCCGCGATTGATCTATTCATTTTCCAGGTTTTTTTGCCGGACTTGGCTTAAAAACAAAAGTTGTACCCGGCTGTTTTTCTGATTGCCCGGCAGCCTGTTTTTGAGTATCTGTGTCACCCTGAGTTTTTATGAAAACCAGAGCGATTACGGCGGCCAGCAGGGCAAGTGCGGCTGAGCTCCAAAACATCAAACTGGTGCTTCTCGCCATCAGGAAACCGTAGGCTGGAGGCCCGAAAGCTACGCCAAGGAACCTTACGCTGCCGTATAATGAAGTGACCAGACCGCGCTCTTCCATGGAGGCGGCACTGGTAATCAAGGTATTGAGACAGGGAAGCGCTATACCGGTCCCAGTACCGGCTATGGAAATAGCCACAAAATATATGATTACTCCTTGGGCCAGAGGCAGGAATGCGAGTGCGGATGTAATTATCATCAGACCGGTTACTACCAGCCCCTTCATTAAAGTCTTTTTCTTTTTTATTATAAATCCGGTGACAAATGCGGTGACGCTCATGAATAAAACCGGAATGGCCAGGACAAGCCCCTTTTTTACGCCATCCAGGCCGAATTGTTGTTCCAGGTATTCCGAAAGATAAAATAAAACCCCGAAAAGGACCATCAACATAACTGCGCCTGCCAGATAGGAGGACAGCAATAAACCTGTTTTATTCTTAAAGATTTTTACTATTGATTTTAGATAATCGGATAGTTTCTGTTGCGCGCGGTTAGATCCGGGTTCCTTAACCAGTAGCCACATTCCGAGGACAACGGGAATAATAATTACGGGAAAGAAAATAAAAGCAGCGTACCAGGTAATCAAGCCGATGGCTGAACCAAGAATGGGACTGATAACCTTGCCCAGGCCATTTGAAGATTCAATAGCTCCTAAAGAACGGCTCCGCTCATTCTCCTGGAAGAGATCGCTGCAAAGAGCCATGGCAATCGGCGCGGTCCCCGCCGCCCCAACTCCCTGCAATATTCTGCCCGCCAGGATTACTATAAAGGCCTGCTGTTTTAAAAAAATTGAGGCAAAGGCGGCAATAAGCCCCCCGAGGCCGTAAATAATAGTGGCGGGAATGATCACGACCTTCCTGCCGTGACGGTCCGATAGGAAGCCGGCGAACGGGATAATTATGCCGGCCGGTAATGAAAATAAAGTAATCAATAGGCTTGCCCCGATAGGACTCAAATTTAAGGCGTTTCTGATATCCGGCAGAACGGGAATAAGCATCGAATTGCCCAAGACCATGATAAATGGCACGCTTGAAAGCGCTGCTACGGCAAGCCAAAAATTATTTTTCGGTTTTTGTGCATTCAATGTTTTTGCCAAACGGATTCCTCCTTAAAATGTTTAATATGATTGGGTTTGCTCGGAAACAATAAAAGATGAGGTGATTAATGTGAAAAAATTAAGGGTCGGAATTATCGGCGCCGGGATGGCGTTTGAACAGTTACATTACCCTGCTTACCAGGAACTATCGGATAAATTCGAAATAGCTGCCATTTGCGACCTGGATCCTAAGAAGGCTAATTACTGGGTAAAAAAACTGAACCTTACCCAGCAAAAAGATTATTCAGAATACCGGAGCATGGTAATGAGAGATGATATTGACGTCATTGATATTATGGTCCCTATTGAGCTAAATTATAAGATTACGAGGGACGTTGCCTCAATGGCAGCCGGCACGCGGAAGTGGATTATATGTGAAAAACCGTTGGCTTCAACCCTGGAAGAGGCAAAATCCGCTATGGAATTACCCGAAAAATATCATGTGCCGATTATGATTACGGAAAATTATAGATATAATGAGGAAATTAATATAATCAGGGATTATGTCGGGGGGAAAAGGATCGGCGACGTTTTATATTTCGTGCAAAACAGAGTGGTCAATTTCCCCGAAGATATGACCAAGAACGCGTTTCCGTCAACGGAATGGCGTCAACACCCTGAATTTCCCGGAGGTGCCATCTTAGATACCGGTGTACATGACATCGCCGCATTAAGACATATTTTTGGCGCTATTGAAAAGGTCCAGGGATTTGGATATCCCCAGGAGTATGATTTTGCCCCGTATTTAGTTATTTGTGTGAACATGATGTTCAAAAGCGGTCTTATCGGCCAGTTTTCCTTCTTCTGCAGTGGCAAGGAAATGCAAAGACCCCTGGTGGGTTTGCGGATATTTGGCACCAGGGGAATGATCTTTTTAGAGGAAAGAGATTGCGGGACAGTAAATATCGCTTACAACGATGGAAAGTCTGAACAAATACCTTACCGGCCTCAACGGGGCTACTATAACGAACTCCTTAATTTATATCAAGCAGCGGCCGGAAACGAACCAATTTCCGTTACCCCTGAGTTGGAATTTGGCGATACTAATACGATATTTCAAATCCTTAGGGCAATTCGCGATGGTGAAACGGTGCCGGTAGATCAAGAAGTTGATTATATCCCGGTGTATGACGCTGCACGTAGATCGCTTGCTGACCATGGCGATTATTTACAACATTAGGGTGTTTTTGCCCTGGGCAGTTCAACAGCAACGCAAGTGACTACTAACAGGGCGGGCTTCCCGGATTCGAGGGCAAGCCGGATGGTGTTTCGGATGTCTGCGGGGTCTTCGATACGGTAACCGTCGGCTCCGCAGGACTTTGCATACTGGACAAAATCAGGTGTTAATCCCTTTCATGATAAATAACGTTTGATTAATATGGCGTAGCTCTTTCCTTGAGATACCATGTTATTATTATTTTTTCAGATATTTGTGAAAATTATCCGATAGAATAATTTACAATAAGCCGGACAAAATAAGAAAAAAATATAGGAGTGGGAAAAATGGAACAGCTTACTCAGATGGAGTTGCTTCAGCTCGAGGAGTTGTTGGGGGCTGAAGAGCTGGCGGTGAAGAAATCCAGGTTTTACGCGGAAAATTGCCGGGATGCGGAAATAAAGAAGTTTTTTCAGGAAAGCACAAGGGTTCACCAGGGTCACCTGGAGGGACTTATAGAACAAATGCGCAGCTTGAACGGCAAAGCTCATTAACAGAAAGGAGATGAATACAGGTGAACCTTGACGATAGGGACATGATTGCGGATATGTTGCTAATGCAAAAGCAGCTTATTAATTCTTACATGACGGCTGAGAATGAAGCAGCCAACAGTCATTTGAGGGAAGCTTTACATGATTTTCATGGCGAGGAAGAAAACCTCCATAAAAAAATATTTCACAGCATGCATCAAAGGGACTGGTATAAGATCCCGGTAGCCGGACAGCAGGCCATTGAAAGCGCTATTATCAACTGGGAGCAAAAACTAGTGAGACAACCTGAACTAAGGTCATAATATAAACAGCCTCCCGTGTGGTCCAAGCCTAACCTGGCGCAATGAATCTAATTCGCGCTACCCCGGTTAATGGATACTAAATTACCCAAAGGGCAGGTGGCCTTTCTTGTTTTCTTGGCTTACGCGTAAAATTACCAATGCTGTGTCAGACGGCATGATGAACCGGATGCTTCAGGACCCGTATACTGAAAATTTGTTTTCCATGTTTCCTATTACAAAAAAAATTGGGGCCATAAATATTGTTGAAGCTGGAATGAGAGCAGAATCGGGAAAGCCAATCGAGCGTCCTTTGGGAAGCCCGGTAGTCCTTTCCCCATGGGAAAAGCTGCTTTTTAACCCCGTCCACCTTTTCAGGATGCCTACTCAGGACGGGGTAGAAATCCAATCGGGGGTAACTATCGGTCCGAGGGCTAAAAAACCGTTACACTTAGAGATCCCGATTCTCGTTAGCGGCATGTCTTACGGGGGGGCGCTCAGCTTAAAAGCCAAGATAGCGCTGGCCCGGGGGGCATCCATGGCCGGAACGGCCACGAATTCCGGTGAAGCCCCTTTGCTTGAAGAAGAAAGAAAGGAAGCAAAGTACTTCATCGGCCAATATAACCGTGGCGGTTGGATGAATACACCCGAGCAACTGAGCCGCCTTGACGCGATTGAAATTCAACTCGGACAAGGGGCGCAGGCCGCTGCGCCGATGCGCACAGAGTCCACACAGATTGGTGAAGATCTCCGCGACGCCAAGCGTTTAAAGCAGGGAGAAGACGCGGTAATCCATTCGCGCTTGGCAGACGTTAACAGTGCCCAGGATTTTATCAAGCTGGTGGGAAAGCTTCGTAAGGATTACGGGGTACCCGTAGGGCTAAAGTTTGCCGCTACCCACCACCTGGAAAAGGAACTGGACATAGCGGCAGAAGCCGGTGTAGATTACATCGTTATTGATGGCGCAGAGGCGGGTACCCACGGCGGGCCCACCATCTTACAAGATGACGTGGGGTTGCCTACCCTTCATGCCTTGTCCAGAACGGTAAAACACCTGAATAAATTAGGGATTAAAGACTATACCAGCGTTATTGCCGCCGGCGGGCTGGTCAATCCCGGGCAATTCCTTAAGGCCATGGCACTTGGAGCAAATGCGGTATATATCGGTTCAATAGCGTTGATTGCAATGTTGCAGACCCAGATGAACAAGGCTTTGCCTTTTGAACCGGCTCCACAGGTTCCTCTATACCTGGGTAAATTTAAGGGAGATTTAAATATTGAAAAAGCAGCGGAACACCTGGCTAAATTCCTGAAGTCCTGCGTGGAAGAAATGAAGTTGACAGCTTACGCTCTGGGAAAGACTGACCTGGCCCAATTTAACCGGGAAGACCTCGTTGGTATGGATAAGGATTTAGCCTGGTTTTTAGATCTGGATTATGCGGGCTTTTCTCACGAAGAGCAGCAATTTGCCCGGGAAGGCTTCCAAGCTTTGCCCCACTGGCTTATGGAAAGAGTGGCTGAGCAGGAACCTCCTGCAGTAAAGAATATTCACTGAAAACTTGCAGCGCGGCAGTTTTTAACTTCACTAACTTTCACAACAGTATGCCGTTTGAAAAATAAAGATACTTAAAAGGCGAAGCCGCTGTAACCAGCGGCTTCGCCTTAAGTTTTTGTTTTAGTCTTTAGCGGCGAGAATCCGGATATCCTCAATCCGGACATGTATTCCATAACTTTTCTCTAAAGCCATATTAACCAGTCCGGTATGGTTTAAGTTCATCATGCAAAAGCCCGGTAGAAAGGTTACCCGGCAGCCCGGCGAGGGCTCTTTGATAATCCTTCCCGCAATACCTTCAAAACCGATCATGTGGTACGCTGTTACGTCTTTGATTTCCTGGTTTCTTGAATACCTGGGGCCGACTACCCAGGTGTAAAGCAATCCGGTAACTGTATCGGCCTCTATTACTTTAAGGACATGGGGTATCGGGCAGCCTGCCCCCATTGGCCGGCCAAGGACATAATCACCATTTTTAATATCCATCTTTTCTACCAGGTCGCTCCGAAAGGGAAGGACTATCTTGCGTGCGGAGATTTCACCAGGCAAAGGGCTTAAGATGAAATCATAGGTATGGCCTAAAATATCATGATTTGAATAGTTGGCTTCTTTTACCGGGTTAACTTCCCGGCTGTTCCATTGTTCTTGGTAATATGGACAGTCCGTATAAAATTTTTGGCCGGCACCAACTAAACGGATAAAGCTTTTGCAGTTTTTTTCACCGCATAAACCGCAGTTTTTCCCTGGAGGAAGCCAGTATCGCGCTGATTGCATTCTCACTCACCCCGGTACAAATATTCGGCGATTTGTCCATCCAGCTTTTTAACCACACCGAAATGGTGTTTCCAGCCTATTTCTTTCTTACCAACACATATTGTACAGGTTCCAATAGGGGGGTTTCCTTTTAGGTAGAGGTTATCCTTATCAATATCTTCCGAATGACTAATTAGTTCGTATAAGCGGTGTAAGGAAGTACCCTGTAAAGCGTTCGTTTCCATAAGGATCACATTCGGGTGGACGTCTTTTATTTTTTGTATCAGGACTTCCCGCTCAGCTTGGCTTATCAGGTCTATTTTGGTGACTACGGCAATGTCGGCCAGGCTTACCATAGCACCCATTTTCTCGGGAGTATGGATTCCGGCCATAGAACTCAGAACAACAACCCCCAAGCCCTGGTTCAAATAAGGTGAACAGCGCAAGCATAACCCGGCGCTTTCAACGATGAACAGGTCGGCAGCCTTGCTTTCCGCCCACTCAACAGCATCTCCCAGGACCATTACTCCGGCGTGGTCAGGGCACAAATCACCGGAATAAATCTTCCTGGTCATGATCTGAAATTCCCTGCTCAACTCAATGTCTTCATAAGCTTTGACCACATCGATCTTTAAAAAAGCCACCCGCAGTTCATCCTTAAATCTTTTTATGATCTGCTTGGTAAGAGATGTTTTTCCGGCGGATGGAGGGCCGGCTATGACCAAAAGTTTCAAAAAATCACCGCCCTTTTTATTTTCAGCATTTTAGGCAAAACTCACACTAATTAGTTCTTTGGTAATTTCATTTCCCGCTCTTAATTCTTCTCTGATAAATCCTACCCGTTTATCCAGTTCTAAAAGGTTCTCAGCGGCTTTGGTTTCAAATTCGTTCTGACAGAGGACTTTTTTAACTGCGCCGTTTTCCATGATTATTCGCTTTTTGGTTAGGAGGGCAATTACCGGGTCATGGGTGACAAATATGATGATTTTGGAAGTGCTTTGGATTATATCGATAACTTCCTGTTTAAAAATACCGGCGTTTTCAATTTCATCCAGCAATATAACCGGGGCGGCACCAATTAAAATCGCGTCGGCAATCAATAGGGACCTGGTTTGTCCTCCGGAGAGGACGGTGACCCTGGTTTCCTTATTAATCTTTTCCCCGGTGAATTTGTTTGCTAATTCGATAGTGTCCAAAATTATTTTTTTATCCACAATCTTACGGGCCTTGGCATGAATATGCAAAAACTCTTCAGTGCTCAAATCGGTAAAACATTTTGTATTTTGAGTAATCATGGCAATTGGTTTCAGCGCGGGATTATATCTTACTTCTTCGGCAGGAACTTCTCCATTGATCAAGATACGGCGTTTGGTTGAGGTATCGCCCTGGGCCAGCAATTCAATGTCTGAAATTAATGCAGTTTTACCGCTTCCGGTTGGTCCGACGATAGAGACAGTTTCCCCGGCTATTAAAGTAAGTTTTTCAAATCTTTCTTTGCTTCCTGCTTTGTCCAAGCCCGGGAGGATGGTTATCCCTTCAATCATTTTTTCACTCCTATCATATATTTTGACTTTTAACCTGAACGGTAATATAAACCGTTCATTCTACCTATGGAAACAGGGTGATTTTTTATTGCCATTTTCAAAAAGTTCTCTAGAAAACCTGTATATAATATTAAGCACAGAACCCTTTTGCAAATGAATTGCATGTTATTTTGCTTGCTTAGATATTGTTAATAAAGTAATTATTTTGAAAACCTGCATCTTCTTATCAGCTCTACATTTCCAGCGGGTAAAATAAAAAAGTGCTTCCCTTGATTCCTGGCAGAATCAAATACAAAGGGAAACACTGCTGTTTGATGGACAAACAGAACTGAGGTCTAGAATACGACGTCCTAATTGAATTGGGTCGAAAAAACATATATTGTTATACTATATTACTTTTTTTGTCAAGCTTCCAAATATTATATTTAACCATTGCGGTAGTAATATTAAAAAAATCTTCTAAATCCAGACTTACTTTTTCTGCCGCATCGCCAATGAGTTTGGCAACCTTTGTCACGTCTATTTCCACCTGATGCCTCAACTGCATCTGTAAACGGTATTTATTTGCCAGCGAACTTGCGGTGGCCTTTTCTATCTCAACAAGCTTGGCGAACCTTTCAACCCGCCTTGGAAATGTAAAATTATTCTCTTTCCATAATTCTTGAAGCATTTCGTCAACCTCGTCAATCAAACACTTGTTAAAAAGGGCGCTCATGACCCGCTCACTATAATGTTCCTTTGAACTAATAAGGAACTCCACGCCCATTTCAATGATATTATGAGCCTTCCACCAACCCATCTCCAGAGGGATATTGCACGCATCTACCGTCTTCAAAATAAAAGGCCTTGCTTTTTCAAAACAATAACCTTTTTCAAAATCCAGATATTTTTCATCTCCGTAATAGTCAAGACCTTCAGGGACAAATCCGTGAGTTGCAACCGCATTTCCGAAATATCGCAATGAGCTATCCCTACCAGTGAAATTGTAAATCTCTATGCCTTTGCTATGAGCCTCGTAATGGTTAAAATCCATTCCGATAAGCATATCAGGTAAAATACTCCCCAATGTAACGGCATCTCCCTGCTTTCCCAGTACTGTTTCGGCAAAATATACGTGAGTTTGCGGGAACAACTGATTTTCCTCCACAAGTATTTTATAAGGGCAATAAAATATATTCAATTAACATCCTACAGTTAGTAAAGTTAAGTCTAACTCAATTTTTATTCTATTACAATAGTTTTTTGTTTAACCGCTAAATACAACCGGTCTTTATTTTTCTCTAACGCATAATACTTACACTTGCTTTCAACATATCCGTCTGGTATAATACTTTTTGCACAGGTGGATTATTCATAAAAATTAATATGTCGGAGTGGCGGAACTGGCAGACGCGCACGTTTGAGGGGCGTGTGGGCAACCGTACGGGTTCAAGTCCCGTCTCCGACACCAAAAGCTTATAAAACAAGGACGTAGGATTTAACCCACGTCCTTGTTTTTTTTTGTGCGTGTCGGATGGTTAAAAATGGACGTGTACGTTAATTAAGGGAAAAGCGTTAAGGAGGCTAATTTTGTTGGTTAAAAGAAGGACTGTGATTAAAGATGAGCTTGACGGTCAGTCAAAAAATTTATCATGGGAAGACATGACCGAACAGTTTTTAAACAATATGAAAATAAGGGGTTTGGCTTACCATACCATGCGCTGGCATGGCGAAAATCTTAAAGCAGTTTTAAAGGCTTTACGTTTAAAAGAATTGCCGACGAATCCGGCCATGGTTACCGAATCGATGTTGAAAGATGTCATTTTGAAAATGATTAATGACGGCCTTTCACCAAATACTGTAAATCACCGGGTCAGGACATTAAAACAATTCTATGATTTCCTGATTGATGAAAAACTTGTTGCTAATAATCCTACTGTAAAGTTGGACAGGAAAAAGTCAAAAGGAATGATAATCCAGGCTTTCACGGAGCAGCAATTAACGGCTTTATTGTCTATACCCAATAAAAACCGGTTTGTAGGACTTAGGGATTATGCAATAATGCTTATTTTTCTTGATACGGGCATAAGGCTATCAGAATTAGTAAGTATTGAGCTTCAACATGTGAAAATGGCTGATAGCGAGATTGTAATACCACATGGGAAGGGTGATAAGTTCAGACGTGTTTTTGTGTCTTCTAGGACACGTGACACGCTTAGAAAGTATATTAAAGCCCGGGGGGATATACCTGGTAATCAATACCTTTTTGTTAACTTTGAAAACCAGCATATGAAGGGGAGGAATGTTCAAGAACGTTTAACGATATACGGCAAAAAGGCAAGGCTCGAAGGGGTAAGGGTAAGCCCCCACACATTCCGGCATACTTTTTCCAAGCTTTATATAATGCGCGGTGGCGATCCTTTTAGCCTTCAAGCTTTGCTGGGCCATTCTACCCTGGATATGGTCAGACATTATGTTAATCTTTGGGGAAGCGATTTGCAAAAAATGCATCGAAAATTTAGTCCGGTCGATAATCTGAATCGGCCTATTTTTGATGTTTAAAAAAGGGGTTGTTTTTACGGGCGGACACAGTAACACCGCCCGAAGGTGTCACGGGTGACACTCAGCTATCTTTTCAGGGTCGATTGGGGGTGAAAAATTGTATGACACGATTGGTATAAAATCACCTTATATTTCCCAGCAGAAGGCATTGATGGTAAATAAAAAATGCATACGACGTGAAGGGATTGACTTATCAACTGGCGAGTTAATGTGTAATTTTGCAGAATCTTTGTCCAAGCCATTTGCAGAATAATTAGGCTTAACATTTCTTTTGAATGTGCAAAAT
>MVRN01000049.1 GCA_002067965.1 Pelotomaculum sp. PtaU1.Bin035 | reverse complement strand
TTTAGGTGGGTAAAGCCAATTTTAGATATCTTGGAAACCTTATCTATCAAGGGCTTGGAGTTTTGCAATTGACTCAATAAATACGAAGAGCGTGTTGGCCACAGAGCCTCGAAAAACAATACCGGTATGCCTGATTGAGATAGGAGAGCCTAAATGGTAACCTTTGTTAACTGTGATATATATACAGGGGATGAAGTTATATTTAATAGAGCTGTTTTGGTTAAAAATGACATTATCGTAGACATTATTACTTACGACAAAATAAAACCTTCTTATAAAATAATTGACTTAAAACAAGCAAATATCGTACCTGGTTTTATTGACTTACAAGTTAATGGGGGAAATGGAGTCTTGTTTAATGATCAACCAACTGTAGATTCGCTAAGAAAGATTGTTCAAGGACATTCAAGATTTGGCACAACTGATATTTTACCAACATTTATCACTGATGACCCCTTGAAAATGAAAAAAGCAGTTAAGGCTGTTAGATATTGCCTGGATAATAAAGAGGAGGGAATTTTAGGTATTCACTTTGAAGGCCCTTTTATCTCACCAGAAATGGCTGGGGTCCATGATATTGAATATATCATAGACTTTGATGACTCAGTTGCAGGCATAATGACCTCTCTCAAAAAAGGTGTTACTTACATAACAATTGCTCCCGAGCGCCTAACAAGAGACCAAATTCAAAAGCTCAGTGGACCTAACATAAAATTGGCTGTTGGCCATTCCAATGCCGATAGCGTCCAAATGGGGGAAGCATTTAGGTCAGGTATAACTGGCGTTACCCATCTTTTTAATGTCATGAGCCAAATGCAACAAAGGTCGCCTGGAGTGGTAGGTTCCATATTAGCTGATGATAATGAATGGGCCAGCATCATTGTTGACGGTTACCATGTTGATTTCGTTAATGTGCGTGCGGCATGGAAAGCCAAACGTGGTAAACTTTTTCTGGTTACCGATGCAATGCCACCTGTTGGAAGCACCCTTGACGAGTATAAAATTGGTCCTGTCACTATTTACTATAAGCATGGTAAATGTGTAACTAGTAATGGTTTACTTGGAGGTTCAGGTTTGGATATGGCAACCGCAGTTCGCAATTGTATACAAAAAGTAGGAATAGAGATGCCAGAAGCTTTTAGAATGGCTTCTACTTACCCAGCGCAATTTATAGAAACAAGCACCCTGGGATTTATCAAGCCTGGCTACAAAGCAAATATGACAATATGTAATAACGATATTAATGTATCCGGAATAGTCAGAAATGGTGTCTATCATAAATTCGTCAATTGACACGAAGCTATATATTTAACAATGGGAATAATCTCCAATATGGTTGATGGTATTCATCTGCGCGACCCACAGATGAAATTATTCTTGACATTATAAAATATGTAGGAATATAGTTATCTTTGTTAACCTGTATCACGTTAACATTCCTTCCTGGAAAACGAAAATCACGATAATTAAAGAGGGTTAATAAATTGAATACGCCTAAGTTATGGACAAAAGATTTTTTGATTATTTCAATTGAGAACTTTTTTGTTTACTTCACCTACTACCTATTGATTACCATCATAGCGGTATATGCGACGGACAGATTTAACGCTTCCCCAAGTGTAGCTGGCCTTTCCGCTGGCATTTTTATTTTGGGGGCAATTGGGGGACGTTTATATGCCGGAAGTTCAATTGACCGGCTCGGTTGGAAAAGAATGCTTTATGTCAGCTTTGCGTTTTATTTAATGACCACGCTTTTGTATTTTTTAATCAACAGTATAATTTTCCTGTTAATCCTCCGGGTATTCCACGGAGCCACTTTCGGTATGGCTTCGACAGCAACGGGAACTATTTCGGCGGAAATTATTCCGAATGAGCGGCGTGGGGAAGGAACCAGCTATTATGCTTTGAGTATGACTATTGCTGCAGCTGTCGGGCCTTTTATCGGAATGTTTCTCAATCAGCATGCGAGCTTTAATGTAAATTTGATCGCATGTGCTGTTGCCCTAGGTGTCAGCTTTATCTTTGCGTTTCCTTTAAAAGTTCCAGAAGTGGAATTTGCAAATAGGAAACACGAAAGCAAAAGCATGAGGGGATTTTATTTTTATGACTTTATTGAACCTAAGGCAGTACCCATTGCTGTGATTACAGCTTTGACGTGTTTTTGCTATTCGAGTATTCTATCTTTCATTGCGGCTTATACGAAAGAAATTAATCTAATTGATGCAGGGAGCTTTTTCTTTATTTTCTATGCCGCTGCCATTTTAGTTTCCAGACCCTTTACAGGCCGCTGGTTTGATAAAAAAGGCGAGAATCTTGTAATTTATCCTGGTCTCTTGTTGTTTGCGGTTGCCCTGATTATCCTTGGCCGGGCTCATCAAGGTTACTCAGTTTTATTGGCCGGTGTAATAGTTGGCTTTGGCTATGGTAACTTCTTTTCCAGCGCCCAGGCGCTGGCTGTTAAAGTGTCACCCCGGCATCGCAAGGCGCTGGCGACCGCTACCTTTTTTATTATGGCGGACATAGGAGCTGGCATGGGGCCTTTTATGTTAGGATTTTTTATTCCCGCCCTGGGTTATCGCGGTTTATATGTAAGCATAGCTGTCCTTGTCTGCGCCACGATCTTCTTGTACTATTTCCTGCACGGTAACAGCATATACCGGCAGCCCGAAAGCCGGCTGGACGGCGGCTCAAGCTGAAGTGGCTAAGAGTATGTTTAGAATTAAATAATTCGGCAGCAAAGTAAAATCTATGGTAAAGCTCTATTATGCAAAGTGGATCCCCCTATATTTTCTCAAAACATTCCAAATCATTTTGAAAAAAAGATGTAATCCCTATATATGCACGATATTGCTAAAGCAGTATCAAGTTCTTCTCTGAAGGCCCGATAGCGGGGATACTTCTGACGGTATTTGGATGCGCCTTCTTTTTTTCTCTCTCTTCTTGCCAGTACTTCAGCTACTGCGACAAGCAGATTTGCTGCCTTATGGTAGCTTTGCCTGTGTTTTTCACCCACAATGGCGTCAACCCTGAGCCCCGCCTCGGAAATGCACCATTCTAAATACTTCGTTTCATCCTTCTCCCTTCCCGCAAGAAATTAATCAGAGCGGCAAGAAATTGATGGAAATCAGGAAGGGGTGTAATCCCGGCGTCAATGAGCTTTTGTAGGCTAAAGCGACTGCCGGCAAAATCCTGGAAGCCTTGTATATCAACCCCTGAAATTATGCAATTAGCTCTTAGATCTTAATTACTATGTCACCGCTGGTAATAGCTTCAATAGTATCATACATATTTGTTATTGTTCCCACTTGAAGTTTGTCCTTTAATTCAAAAAAATCCAGACATGTGCCGCAGGACTTAATTTCAACCCCTAAATCATCTAGTAACTTCAATGATTTTAGTACAGGAGAATTATCTGTTGTTAATAAAACGCCTTCATTTAAGAAAATCATACGATGTGGTTTACTTGTCGCAGAAGGCAAGGTATTGATTAGTCCTTCTATCAATATTGTACCCAAATCATCATTAGTGCCAATTTTGTTACAGGTAATAAGGAAAGTTATACGAGAATTTAAGTCAGGCTTTGGTTCTTGTGGCTTTTCACAAGTTGTGACGCTATTATTTTTGCGAATTATTAGTTTCCAACCATCGACAGTTTTGGTCTCATCCATATAACAATTATAGCCATCACAAAATTTTCTAATGTTTTCTTTTGGCACCTCGCTGTCTACCAGCACCTCAAATTCCTTTTCACCTGAATCAATAGCTTTTTTTGTGAGCAACACGGGCTTCGGACAAGCTAACCCTCTTGCGTCTATTGTTCTCACTTAGTTTATCCACTCCTTGTTAGAGATTTGAGACAGAGCTTTTAATCCTTTTTTGATTTCTTCTATTGTGTTGAAATATCCAAAAGCAAACCTTATAGTCCCTTGAGGAAAGGTGCCTATCGTTTTATGGGCGGAAGGCGCACAGTGCAAACCAGGCCTGCAAGCAAGATTAAAATTATTGTCTAATATATAAGCAACTTCTGAAGGGGTGTACCCGGAAATATTAAAACTAACGACTGAAACTTTAATATTCACATCTCTTGGCCCGTATAGCTTAACACCTTCTATTTTTTCTGCTTCCTTTATAAATATTTTTGTTAGTTCCATTTCCTCTGTTCTTATTTTCGTTACACCTTGGTCTAAAATATATTTTACTCCGGCACCCAACCCGGCAAGGCCAATAACGTTAAGGGTTCCGGATTCGAATTGGTCCGGCATAAAATCAGGCTGGATCTCTTTTTCAGAACTGCTTCCGGTGCCCCCTCTTATGAGGGGTTTTAGCTTTATGCCTTCGCTAATATACAAGCCGCCGGTACCCTGGGGGCCCAAAAGCGATTTGTGTCCGGTAAACGCCAGCATGTCGATGTTGTCGGCGATTACGTTTATTGGAAAAGCTCCCGCTGTTTGAGCTGCGTCCACCAGGATACGGCTCCCATATTTATATGCAATTTTAGCGATAGCTCTGACTGGCGTTATCGCGCCGGTTACGTTAGAAGCATGATTTACAACAACCAGTTTTATTTTTTCTTTTTTTAAAATATTTTCAAAAGCGGAAGGCTCCACAATGCCTTCTTGATTTGCCAGTACAATAAATATCTTTATTTTCCCGGTTTGCCCTAAGTATCGGAGCGGGCGCATCACGCTGTTGTGTTCCAGGGAGGTTGTGATAACCTGATCTCCTTTTTCTAAAAAACCATTTATCGCGAAATTCAGGCTTTCGGTTACGTTTTTTGTGAAGACAATCCTTGCGCTGTCTTTAATGTTGAAAAGCCGTGCCAGATGTTCGCGGGTATTAAAGACCAGCTCGCTTGCTTTGATCGCCATTTTGTGCCCGCTTCTGCCTGTGCTGCCGCCCATGTTAAAAAAATATTCCTCCATGGCTTCTATGACTGCTTTAGGCTTGGGGAAGCTGGTGGCGGCGTTGTCAAAGTAAATCATTTCTGTACCGCACCCCATTCGAGCGAAATATTTCAAGCGCCATGTTTAAAACGGGTTTTTCGATTCTTAGCGACATCCCGCACTCGGAAGAAATTTCTTTGGGGGTAGGAATTAATTCGTAAGTTATACTAGCCTTTTCTAGTTCGCTTTTTGCTTTTATTACATCATGAGTTGACGTGAAAATAATAACTACTTCTTCGGGCAAGTTGTCCCTACCTCCTGTATTTTAAATACTATTACTATGATTATAATAATAGCACTTTCGGTATTATATATAATATATTTACTTGTTTCTCTATCGTACCATGTATTGATTTTATGTTATAAATAGATAATTTTTATAATACTTTAATGAGAAATAAGATAAACTTATAGAAACAGTCTGCGCCCTGCCACATAATAAGGAAGTTCTACTTCTTCATTAGAGCGGCTGGATTTTTCCTGGGAATTAATTACTATAAAAGAGCTTAGATATGTGATATAATGACTTAAAAGGGTAATCCTGGAAGTGGGAATATGCTTGAGTCAACCAGTTATTATTTTACTTATTGTTACGCTCTTGGGGTTGATCGGTAAAAATGGCACGGTAGCAGCCGCGGCGGGAATTTTGCTGGTTCTCCGGCTTATTATACCGGAGAGACCACCGTACATTGAAGAGTATACGCTAAAGGCAGGCATTACAATTATTACCTTGGCGGTGTTGCTGCCCTTTGCTACCGGCGAGGTAGGTTTCCGATCCATAATGGGTTCGTTCAGAAGCGCTCTTGGTCTGGTAGCTGTCCTGGTGGGGGTTGGCATAGCCTATTTGGGCGGCAGAGGTATGTCTTTGCTGACGAATCAGCCGCAGGTGCTGGTCGGTTTGCTGATTGGGACCATAATCGGTGTGGCTTTTTTCAAAGGCGTGCCGGTTGGCCCGCTTATTGGCGCGGGAATAGTGGCGCTGGTTATATCTACCTTTAAAGTGTAGCAATCAAGGTCGGTGTGACTTGCCCAATTATTTATGGATGCCATACAATATATGGACGGTGTGCTTCTTTTTCACGTTCCAGTGAGTCTATTGCCACCAGATCACGAATGCGAGGATCTTTCAGCAACTCCTGCCAGCATTGAGCCACTACTTCTATAAAATCTTTTCTTAACGGCGTTTTTCTTTTAATTAACGTGCAGGAATAGGGAAGATCCAGGGTTTCATGAATCAAGATTAGTTTATTGTCTTTTAATAGATGTGGCGCCAGGGGAAAGAGGCGGCAATTGAGCGGGCGCCGTTCTCTGGGGCATGGTTTGGTACAGCGGATAAAATATACCGGATAGTCCCAGGATTTCGGGAAATCGTCTTCCGCCGGATAGCGTTTTTCCCATTGCAACCAGTTTTCTTTCATTGTAAACATATTTTCTTCACCAGGGAAAAGGTACATGCCCAAAGTATTATCATTATCAGGTTGACAGCAAATACTACCACAAAGTTTTCCACAATCACTATATATTGGCGTAACATCACAAGTTATGTCGTATAGCCTTTTATAGTTAATAACAGTTGTTATTGACATAGCCTTCTTTATTCATCTCCTAACAAAGGAAAATCCCGCATGTTTTAATCATGGGTGTTATAATTATATTAATATCTTTTAAATTAAGGAGTCCAACAGTATGACTGGAGTTACCTATAGAATCGTTAAGATAATTATGTTTATTCCACTGTTATTTATTTTAATGGCGATGCCGTTTTTAACGTGGGGTTACTTTTATGCCAACCGGGTATTGTCAGATTATCCCAGCAAGAGTTCGGTATCGGATGTGTTTGACCGGACTTCCAGTCTTTACGAGGAAAATGGCAACTTGCTTTCTGAAATTCATGGAGAAGTAAACCGCACACCTGTTCCATTGTATATAATTCCTGCGTATGTTCAAAAAGCATTTATTGCAATTGAAGATGAAAGGTTCTACAGTCATAGTGGGGTAGACCTTAAAGCAATTTTACGCGCAACCGTAAGTTATTACAAGTCAGGCCGGATTACCGAGGGTGCCAGTACCATCACCCAGCAAGTAATTAAACTATATTTTTTGTCACCTGAACAAAGTCTGCGGAGAAAAGTAAGAGAGGCCGTACTGGCATTAGAATTCGAACGCCGGTACAATAAAGATATAATATTAGAACTCTATTTGAACAGAGTTTATTTTGGGGAAGGAGCCTACGGGATACAAAGTGCGGCAAAAGTATACTATAATAAGGATTCTGATGCTCTCACGCCTGACGAAGGGGCTTTGCTGGCTGCTCTGGTGCAGGCGCCCAGCGTTTATGATCCTTTTATAAATCCAGAGGCTGCCTTGTTGAGGCGGAACGTGGTGCTGGAAAAAATGATCCAGCAAAATATTATTTCTAAAGATCAGGGGCGGGAAGCACAACAAAAACCAATTGATTTGAAGAGCGATGTAAAAATAGAAAATCAGCATTCTTATTTTATTGACTATATAATGGAACAAGCAGCCATGGTGGTTGGCGATAATCAGCTTTTCAAAGGTGGGCTTAAAATTTATACGACGCTGGAACCGGAAATACAAAAAAAAGCCGAAATAGTATTTGCACAATCTGATTTATTTCCTTCAAGTGGGGTGGAAGCGGCTTTGGCTATGGTGGATAATAGCACGGGGGCGGTAAAGGCTTTAGTTGGCGGAAGACAATATGAGGCTAATCGCGGGTTTAACCGGGCTACCCAGCTATCCAGGCAGCCGGGATCGACCTTTAAGCCTATCGCGGTTTATGCGCCGGCTTTTGAGTTGGGCTATGGGCTCGATTCAATCATTTCGGATACGCCGTTTAAAGTTGGCAACTATGAGCCGCGTAATTCTGACGGTGGATTTTACGGGCCTGTTACTATACGTACAGCTATGCAATGGTCTCGCAATGTTGCGGCAGTCCGGCTCCTGAATCAAATCGGAGTGGACGAGGGGTACGAAATGGCCAATAAAATGGGTTTTGAGCTGGTAGAAGAGGACCGCTGTCTTCCTTTAGCACTTGGGGGGGTAACCAAAGGGGTATCTCCGTTACAAATGGCTGGGGCCTATGCTGCATTTGCAAATAATGGAATTTATATTAAACCGTATGCCATCAAACATATAGAAGACTCACAAGGACATGTTATCTACCGGCATCCCGGAGGGATACAAATAATGAAAGCTACCACGGCGGAAATGATGAAGAGCGCCTTACGGACTGTTGTTGACTCGGGTACCGGGTACCGGGCTAGAATTCGCGGCGTTGAAGTCGCCGGAAAGACAGGTACTACCGAGTTGCCGGACACCCCGGTGTTCCGTGGTCTGACAGGCAATAAAGACGCCTGGTTTGTGGGTTTTGCGGGCCGCTATACCGCCGCAGTTTGGATGGGCTATGACGAAAAGGACATGGATAGACAACATTACCTTACCTCTTTCGGTGGTAACCAACCGGCAGAAATATTTCGACAGGTAATTGCCAGTGTTATGGGCCTGGACGAAAAAAGCTATGTCGGGGACGGTGTTGTACAGCCGCAAGAAGTAAAAAAACAGGAAGAAGAGCCCGATAAGCCAAAAGATGAGCAGAAGAAACAGGAGGAAGTAAAGAAAGAACAAGAAGACAAAAAACCAGAGGAAGAAGCTAATAAGGAACAGGAAGAAACAATAAAACAACAAAATAATTCTAATCAGAAAGGAGGGGAAAAGGACCCTGCGAAATTACCGGTGCCAGAAAAGTCTGAGACAGGGGAACAAAATGGAGTAAAACAACCTGTTAAGCTTACTCCTTAAGTCTTGTTCCTTAAGAAAATAAAGCATAATCTATAATGACTATAAAAGTTTGTTCAGGTTGGAGTGGCATTTGCCATTAGGGCGGTTTTGAGGGCGGCAATGGCGAGAGCTGCTTATACGTATAAGCATATCTATAGCCGATTGGGGGCTGGAGCAAATCATGTATATTATTGACCGGTTTGAAGCTGATTGGGCCGTTATTGAATATAACAGGAAGACTTTTAATTTTCCGCTGGCGCTCGTTCCTTCCGAAGCGATGGAAGGTGATATTCTTCTGATAGAGGTAAGCGTTGACGCCAAAGCTACAGCCAAGTTAAGAAGCACTGTTAAAAAATTGGCCGGTACTGTTTTCAAAGATGAGCAATAATAAATGGGGCGGCCTGATTAAACAGCAGGGTTTCGCTATTATTCTGGTGGATGGCCAGAATATGCTTGTGGACGCCGGAAAAAACGATAGTGTGGACACGATAATCAATTATTTAAAAACAAATGGGGTGCTCAAGCTGGACTACCTGGTTGGCACACATCTTCATGAAGACCACATAGGTTCCCTCGACGCTGTTATAAAAAACTTCCAAATTGGCAAATTCCTGATGCCCAAGGTTGCCACCAACACCCAGACATTCCGCGACGTGTTGACAGCCGTTAAAAATAAAGGGCTCCAAATCAATACGGCGAAGGCAGGGGTTGACATAGTAGATATTGATAAATTATCAGTAAAAATACTGGCGCCGTGCAACACCGCCTACGAAGATTTAAATAATTATTCTGCGGTAATCAAGGTTAAATACGGGGACGTGGCATTTATTCTGACCGGTGATGCGGAAGGCCTGTCCGAAAGCGAGATCCTCGAAAGCAAGGCTGACATTATGGCTCAAGTGCTAAAAGCCGGTCACCACGGGAGTAATTCTTCAACGTCCTTGCCGTTTTTGAATGCGGTAAGTCCACAGTACGCCGTTATTTCTGTCGGCGCCGGAAATGACTATCACCATCCCCACCAGATTACTCTTGAAAAGTTAAAAAAAGCCGGGGTGAATGTACTTAGGACTGATGAGAAAGGAACAATAATTTTTGCAACTGATGGAAAAGAGATTGCAGTTGCAACTGAAAAATAAGAGAAATGATCGAACTAGTTTTTGTTAAGAACTTCCGGGGCAAGTACCGGGCCAGGGTAATTTTTTACAGTACAAATTCAAAGGGGGAAAACTTTTTGAAAAGAATTACCATTGCCGCAGGCATAGAGTTTTTGGAAGCCCCGCGGCAGGAATGCCTTGAAGGCGTGGAAACGGCCTTTGACCGGTGCAAATTGATCATGAAAAACGTCATGACCAGATCCCAAACACCTGGGATAAAGGGAGAAGAACAGTCAAGGATATCGCGGGGGAGGGCATATTTTACAAAAGGCTGGATAGATTCGGAAAATATGCTGCCCCCTAAGTTTCTTACAGGCAGGAGATGATAGTAAGTTGCCATCTGGAATATGCCGGGCTCCAAGTTGACGGCGCAGTTTAAACTTAATTATATATTCAATATATCCAGGTTACACCACCTGGTTCTTTAAAAATGAAATAGTTTCTGCAAGCGTACCTTTTTTTTCCAGAACATCGACTGCTGCGGCAACGCGGTCATGCTGTGAAGAGTCGAGCATGTCGTCCAGAACGCGGTATATTCCCCACCTTTTACCCAGGCTGAAGTTTTGTTTTTCCCTTTCCGGCAGGGCAAGAAAACGATCTATTACAGCCATCATGGCCGGTTTATCCTCAGGCAATTTGCCATTTACCTCTTCCAGTAAATTCATTGAGTGGTCACTGATGAGATTGCTTTGAATACCATCAAGGTGCTCGATGAGCAGCCTTTCTCCCCTGACTACTCCTTCCTCGGTCTCCTCCTCGAATTCTCCGTTATGTACTTTTTGGCTCAGCGGCGTTTCTTTCCCTACCGTCAGGCTGCGCAGGCGGATAAAGTCCGGAGCGATGGCGTTCAAAACTTTTGCCGTTTCAAGTTCATGTTCCCGGGCCCACCGCTTGCCGCCCAATCCTAATATGATATACTCTGAAAGGGATATTCCTGATTCCTTTACCCTTTTGCCGGCCTCAATGTGCTGTTGCGCGGTTGCTCCTTTTTCAATAAATTTAAGCACCTGATCGGAGCCCGATTCCATTCCCACGTGGATGCGGGAAAGCCCGGCCCGGCCGAGAGCAGTCAGTTCTTCAACACTCCTGCGGTTCAGAGTGCTGGAACGGGCGTAGGTGGTAATCCGCTCTACTGAAGGCAGGCGTTCTTTAAGGTAGTTTAGTATCTCCACAACGTCAGAGGTTTTCATGACTAATGAATTGGCATCCTGTAAGAATACAGTCTTACCGCCATTATAGAGCCAGGATGCAACATGGAATAGCTGGAAATCTCCAGATTCATAAACCAGGACTAGCATTTGCCGGTTCAATAAACCACCAAACCCATTTTCATGAGATATCTTTTTTAATAAATGGCACATTTCTGCTATTGTGTCGATGTCCTTCTTGATCTCTTCCACGCTGCGGCGTGAGAAAGTCTCTTTCTTAAATGTCTTACAGAATGCACATTTGTTCCACGGACAGTTGCGGGTAAGCCTGAGCAAAAGGCTGGCGGCTTCGCTGGGTGGCCTGATAGGGCCTTGTTCAAAAGATAAAGCCATTAATAGTACCTCCGTTTTATATTTATAAACAACTTGGTCACAATAATCGAATGAATAAATATTTGTGCAACTTTTATAAGCACGGTTAAGCATACAATTCCTTCGAAACTCTTGCGTACCTCATGAAAAGTGTATCACTTGAATAAGTGTATATCAACGTTAATGAGCTTGTTATTTAACCGGCGGGCAGGAGGATCAGTTATTTTGACCTTATATTGTCATGTATGTAGATTTTATGTATAGTAATGATGAGGGATAGAGACAGATTATTTGCCGGGCTTCACATTTTAATTTTGAGTTGCAGGGTTTGTCATTGTAAGGACGAATACTTAAAATTGAGAAGCGATTAACTTCCAGTTGGATGTCAGAGCAACAGGAATATTGAAGAGGGGGATTTGTGTTGACGCTTTCGGAAGTTATGAAAGTGTTGAAAGCAACTTGTTTAACTTGGCAATGCTTATTAGAAGAAAGGAATGTCCAAACGGCCTGCGGCGCTGATTTATTGAGCGATGTCTTAGCCCATGACAAGGAGAAGACCATTCTCCTAACAGGGTTGATTCATCCACAGGTTATCCGCACTGCTGAGATAATAGATTTAGTAGGAGTGGTATTTGTCCGGGGTAAGTTACCATCTCAGGATGTTATTAAATTAGCCGAAGCAAAGGGCATTCCTATTCTCTGTACCGATTATCAAATGTATGAGTCATGCGGCCTTCTCTACAAAGCTGGTTTGGGGGTGGTTTCTAATGAATAACGGCCAGTTTTTTCCTAAAGTAGCGGATGTGATGACCAGAGAAGTAATAACCATTACTTCGGATTCAACTGTACGGCAGGCAAAAGAAATCATGAGGCTCAACTGTATTTCCGGGATGCCGGTCGTTGATCAGGAAAAAGTCCTTATAGGTATTATCAGTGTGGCTGATATCATCCGGGTAATGGAAGAGAATGATTTGGATGCCAAGGTATCGAAGATTATGACGACAAACCCCGTTTTTTTGCGTGAACAGGATACGGTGGGGCAGGCACTAAGTGCAAATCGCCAGTATAAATACGGGAGGTTTCCCGTACTTGATGAAAAATCAAGGGTCGTGGGGATCTTAACCGCCAGTGATATTGTGGCCCGGCTGGCCCAGTTATTAAAAATTGACCAGGTTGAGGAGCATGACGAAAGCAAAGGTCCTAAAGATTTTACGATGCAAACGATTGATTTTCATATACATGGGATGAATTTTGAGAAGGCTGGTGAAGCAGCCAGTACCATTAAAAAGATACTTACCGATTTGGGATTGAGAAAAACGGTTATCCGGCGCGCTGCTATCGCAGCTTATGACGCCGAGATGAATGTAGTTATCCATGCCTATGAAGGGAGACTGATAGCTCATATCACTCCCGAAGATGTGACTATCAAGGCAATGGACATCGGTCCCGGGATAGAGGATATTTCTTTGGCCATGCAACCCGGTTATTCCACAGCGCCTGATCAGATAAGGAGAATGGGTTTTGGCGCAGGCATGGGGTTGCCCAATATCAAAAAATCGGCTGATGAATTTTCTATTGAATCTTCCCCTCGAGGCACTACATTGGTTATAAAAATCCTGGTGGAATAAGGTGTTGCCATGAAATGCAATGAATTGACCAAATTGTTAAACATCAGTTTACTGACTCCTGACAAGATCGATCCTGCTCTGGAAGTAAGCGGCTGCTATTGCGGGGATTTGTTAAGTTATGTCATGGCTCACGCGAAAGCGGGCGACGTTTGGTTGACAATACAAACCCACCAGAATATTGTCGCCGTCGCTGTATTATTAAATATGCCGTGTATTATTTTAGTTGAGGGTAATATGCCACAGAACGACACATTATTTAAAGCTCAAAAGGAGGGTGTGGTCCTTATGAGTTCTCAGGATACGGCATATCATGTGGCAGGTTGTTTGTATTCCCTGGGCTTGGGTAGGTAAGGAGTATGCGGGAATGGATTTTAGACCTGCATATCCATACGATACTTTCACCCTGTGGGGGGGACGACATGGTGCCTCCTCTTGTTTTAGCCAGGGCAAAGGAACTGGGTATTGAAGTGATAGCCGTTACCGACCATAACTCTGCTGAAAATGTACAAGCTTTTATGATAAAAGGTAGAGAAATGGGGGTTGTAGTTTTACCTGGGATGGAAGTGCAAACCAAAGAAGATGTCCATATGGTTTGTCTTTTCGACACATTAGAGCAGGTGTTTGCCTGGCAGGAAATTGTATATCAGCACTTGCCGGACTTAAAAAACAAGAAAGGAAGTTTCGGTGAGCAATGGGTTGTAAATTGCGAGGGAAACAAAGTGACTGAAGTGGAGAGGTTGCTCCTCATGGGAGCGGATCTATCCATAGATGAAGTTGTTAAAGGCGTTCAAGATCTGGGAGGGCTTTGCATAGCGGCTCACATTGACCGGAAGGTATTCAGCTTGTTGGGAAACTTAGGCTTTATTCCAGTTGATTTACCCATTGACGGTGTGGAATTGACACCTCATCTGCCCCGTAGTCAGGCACAACTCAACCAACTTAGGGAAAGAGGCATTCATCACCTGGTTTCATCGGACGCCCACTGGTTGGACAGCATATACCCTCCTCAGTGTTTTGCGTTCATTGAAGAATGCACAATTAAAGAATTAAAAACCGCTTTATTAAAGAAAGATGGCAGATATATCCGAACGATACGCTAATATTTATGAAGCCCCGCGGGGCGATACGTCCGGCGAAATAAATTGTTGGATTTTACATCATCTTTAAGGTACGGGTAAGGTAAATGATCCGGCAGACATTCTCTAGGCTGGAAGTCCACTGGAGGGCCTCTTCCAACACCTGCCCCGCCGCGAAGCTCCCGTGCCCCCGGACTACCACAATTCTATTCTCTTTCAGCAACCCAGGTAATTTTTTTTCCAATTCCCTGGAACCGATTGGCTGCCCGACGCTAAGGACGGGAATTTTATGCAGCAGGTAAGCTCCTTCGGCATCAATGGGGATTATTTCATCTTCCAGGAAGGAAAGGGCAATGGCGTGAACCGGGTGAGCATGTACTATGGCCAAGGCGGAAGTTTCTTTGTAAATTGCCCGGTGTACCCCGCTCTCCCTGGAAGCGAGGCTTATATTACTGTCCTTTTTTTCTAACGAAATGTTTATTAGGTCTTTGCCCTCCAGACGGCCCAACATTGCCCCCCGCCTGGTGATTACGACCCGGTCGCCTTTGCGCACACTAAGGTTTCCGCTGTGTGAGTTGTTCAGGCCGGTCAGAAAAAGATCCCGCCCAACCTCCTGAAAATACTTTAACATTAAACCACTCCATTTTTTATTAATTATTCTTCCCTTAGATCAATTCTCTTAATAACGAATATATCCTTGTTTATCGTATACTTTAAAAAATATCACCATGAATTATATATTCGTGCTAATATAGTGTTAGTAATTAAAACAGCGGAGTAATAATAGATATAATGAGCTTGTTAAGAAAAATATCATATATATTAAGATTTGTTATTGCAAATGAGGTGTGCAAATGCCCAGTTCAGCACCGCTCGGGTTATTTGATTCAGGAGTAGGAGGACTCTCGGTAATGCGGGAGGTGCGTAAGCTTCTGCCGGCGGAAGAACTGCTGTATTACGCCGACTCGGCTTATTGCCCTTACGGTATCAAGCCGCCTGAGTTCATCCGCGCACGGGCCTTTGCTATCGGTGATTTCCTGTTGTCAAAGGGTGTAAAATTGATTGTCATAGCCAGTAATACAACGTCTGTAGCAAGCCTCGACGCTGTGCGGGAACGTTACAACATCCCTGTCATCGGGGTTGAACCCGCGGTTAAGCCGGCGGCTTTGGCTACGCGTAACGGCACTATAGGAGTACTTGCAACGGGGGTCACCCTTGAGGGCCAGCGGTTTAACAACCTGGTGGAGAGGTTTGGGGACGGTGTGAAAGTGTACACTCAGCCATGTCCCGGATTAGTGGAACTGGTTGAAGCTGGTAAACTTGAGAGTCCTGAAACTGAGGTTTTATTGGGCCACTACCTCGACCCTCTGCTGGCGAGGGGAGTCGATACCATTGTACTAGGCTGTACTCACTATCCCTTCTTCCGCCCGTTAGTAGAGAAGCTGTCCGGTAATGGCGTTAGAGTTATTGACACCGGTGACGCAATAGCGCGGCAGGTAGCCCGGGTACTCAAGAATGACGACCTTGACACAGATAAAAAATTGCCGGGCAAGGAGGAATTTTTCACCAGCGGGGACCCGGTGGAAGTGGAACCGGTTATCCGTTTGCTGTGGGGAAACCCAGAGTTAAAGGTTAGGCGTTTGACATTCTCAACGCCAACTTATTTTACAATTAATGGGACATAGAGTAGAATGGAGAATGGATTATTACCGCTTGTTTTTATTTTGAAATAGAACCAGTAATCGAAGGTGAATGTTAGAAAAGATGGTTAAAAAAAATTTTATAAGATTTGTTTTGGTTTTATTATGTTTTTTTGTAATTCCGCCGGCCTTGACGGTTCTCATTCATTCTTCCTCGGCCGAACCGATCAGGACCGTCCGGGTAGGCCTTTTGGCAGGTGACTGCCAGACTGAACAGGGTAAGTTGCTCCTTGCAGCTTATGAGCAGTTGCTTAATGAGGAGGGTTTCCCATACCAGATTGTTTCACCGGGGGAACTTCTGGAGTATGGCAGCGCAGGCATTAAAGAAAATTTTGAGGGGCTGGTGATACCGGAATTTATTAATTCCACAATGCCTCCTGAGGTCGCGGAGGTGATCAAAGCCTACGTCAGGGAATACGGCGGATTGGCTTTGCTCGTCTTCGACCCGGCCACACTGACCTCCGGGGGAGTGCAGCGCCAGGCTCCGCTACTTGATGACCTTGCCGGGGTAAGGTATTACCTGCCTGTGCCGGAGGGCCAGAAACCCACCTATTCCGGTTATTGGTATTTTACTTCTTCCGGCAAAGGGCGGGAATGGGGGATCCCCCCCGGGAAACTGGATGAGGAAAATGCCGTAAACAGTTATTCTTACGGGAAGATTAAATTTGAACATTCAAGAGCAGTAAATGTTGATGCGCAAGTGGATGCGTTCGACCGGGACGGAGATTCTAATATTCCTGTTATTACAAAGAAATATTATGAAAGCGGGGGTTTGGCGGTTTATGTAAACATACCCCTGGGAAAGTATAAGTTGAGTTCGGATGACCTTACGGCTAGATCAGTCCTTAGAACTTATCTAATAAATGACGTTAAGATTCCACGCCTGGTAAACAGCCCCGGCGGCAAAGGAGGCATAGTATTTAACCTGCATATTTGCAGTGGCGCTTATTTCCGGGCATTGATGGTAATGATGATGCAAGGCTTGTTCCAAAAGGATCTCCCCTTTTCCATTCACATAACCGCCGGCCCGGATACTTATAAATTGGGAGATGGCGCTGGCTTCTCTGCTGAAAACAAATTCAAGGGGCGGCCTATTTTGGAAGTGCTGAAGAACTATGGGGAAATCGGTTCTCATGGCGGTTGGATCCATAATTTTTTTGCTTATAATTTAGAGTACTTGCCGCAGCAAAAGGCTGCCAAGCTTATTGATTGGAATTTCAGCGCCCTGGAGGCGGTAACCGGCAAAAAAATCCGGGAGTACAGCGATCCGGGTGGCAACCACCCTTTTTGGGTGAATTCAGAGCTTGAGAAGCTCGGGGTAAATGCATACTATTACGCGGGGGATTCCGGCGCCTGCCCAACTCACCCCCGTCTTGACGGAAACAATACCAGCCCTAAGATATGGGCGTTTCCTATTTCACCCTATCAGAAATTTGCGTCCCTTGAGGAGATGGAAAGAGGCCGTGTGCCTTCCGAAAAAGTAAAACAATGGCTGGAAGATTTGATTGATTATTCTGCTGAAGAAAGAACAATCAGGATGGTTTATACACATCCGTCGGAAACCCGTTTTTGTTTGGAAGCTATCAGGGCTTTTGAGCAGAAAGCCCTTTCGGAACAGAAAAATGACAGGATAACTGTAGCACCGATGAGCTGGTTCGCGGACTTCTTAAACCGCTACTCTCTGACACGCTGGCAGGTGGAGAAACAGAACGGCCGGGATTATATCATTGATCTTGAGAACCCCGAAAGTTTAAAGGATATTACCATTGCTGTCTATGTTGGAGAGGAACACAAACATGTTGTCTGGGGGGGTAATATAAAAAGTGCTGAGGAGGGGGGGTGGCTTTACCTGACCATCACTTCAAACCTCAAAGTAGCTCATCTGGAAATTCGGCAAGTTTAAATATCATACCTATAGCGCTTTGAAGATATTTACTTAATAAACAGGTTTGTAAATCATTCTTTAAAATGATAAACTACTATTTGGGTGATGAACGTGAGTTTGAACTGCGGATTAATTGGGCTACCTATGGTGGGAAAGACCACGGTGTTTAACTTGCTTACCGGTGCGGGTGTGGAGATTTCAAATTTTTTGACAGGTAAAACCGAAACCAATGTCGGTGTTGCCAAAGTGCCCGACATTAGGGTGGATTATCTAAGCAATATGTACAAGCCTCGTAAGGTTACCTATGCCCAAATTCAATTTAGTGATGTACCCGGGCTGGTGCGCGGTTCCAGCCAGGGTAAAGGTGTTGGCAACCAGTTTTTGAACACAATCCGGAACGTAGATATGCTGGCCCATGTCGTACGGGCTTATGTAGACCCGGATCTGCCGCATGTGGATGGTGAACTCGACCCTTTACGGGATGTAGAGACTATTAATATGGAACTTCTTTTTGCCGATATGGAGATAATTGAAAAAAGGATCGAAAAAATCAAAGGCGGGAAAAAGGCAAAAAAAGAACACGCTTTTGAACTTGATGTTCTAATGAAATGCCTTGAAGCCCTGGAAAATGAGATGCCTATAGGACAGTTGACGTTGACAGATGAAGAAAAGCTTGTTTTGAAAAATTTCAGTTTCCTAACTGAAAAGCCGTTGGTGTTGGCCGTAAATACAGACGAGAAGCAGTTTAAGTTAAAGTCTTACCCCGGACGGGAAGACCTGGAGGCTTACGCAGCCGGGCATGGACTGCTGGTAATCGAAATCTGCGGACGGATTGAAATGGAAATAAACTTGCTTCCCGAGGAAGATAAAGAGATGTTTTTGGCCGACCTCGGTGTCAGCCAATCAGGAATAGACCGCTTAGCGCAGGCGGCTTACGGCTATTTGGGCTTAATTTCGTTTTTTACCGCGGGCGAAGATGAAGTAAAAGCCTGGACTATCAAGAAGGGAACCGATGCCAAAAGGGCAGCGGGTAAAATTCACTCCGACCTGGAGCGCGGTTTTATTAAAGCGGAAGTCGTTAAATACCGTGATTTAAATGATTTGGGAAACATGGCCAAGGTAAAAGAGAAAGGATTGTATCGTCTGGAAGGTAAAGAATATATCGTCGAAGATGGTGACATTATTAATTTTAGATTTAATGTTTAAAACAAATGGTTTATAAATAACACAATTGAAAGGCTCCTGAATGTTTAATATAATTCTGAGACAACAACGTAAACTAGACCAGATAGAACACGCCCTAAAGATAAAAAAGCCGGAAGTTACCAGTGGTTTTGAGGACATCCGATTAATAAACGATTCCCTGCCCGGCTTGAATTTGGATAATATCGATACCACCTGCTTTTTTTAGGCAAAAAGCTTAAAGCGCCCTTGTTGGTAAATGCCATTACCGGGGGACATCCGGCGGTAATGAAGATTAATAGAAGCTTGGCCAGGGTGGCACGGAAAAACTGCATAGCCATGGCGGTTGGATCGCAAATGGCGGGATTAGAAGATCCCGGAGTGCGGGAAACCTACGAAGTAGCGCGCCAAGAAAACCCCGATGGTTTACTCCTGGCTAATCTGAACGCCGGAGCGCCGCCTGAACTGGCGGTGGCAGCGGTAGAGATGATTTCGGCGGACGGCCTGCAGCTTTACTTGAATGTTCCCCAGGAACTGGCGATGCAGAAAGGTGATCGGGATTTCAGTGGAACTATCGCCAACATCGCGGATATAGCTTCTTCTCTTAACGTTCCTGTAATCGTCAAGGAAGTGGGGTTCGGGCTTTCCAGGGAATCTATCGCCGCTATTTATAATGCAGGCGTCCGGTACGTGGATATAGGAGGGCAGGGTGGTACTAACTTTATATCTATTGAAGACATGCGCTCAGGAAAAGATGGTAACAGGGCAATGATAAATTGGGGGATTCCTACAGCTGTCAGCTTGTTGGAGGGTCTTAGCCTTGACTTCCCTCTTTTTTTTGTTGCCTCGGGTGGTCTGAATACCGGCATTGATGTAGCCAAAGCGGCAGCTCTGGGCGCCTGTCTGGTAGGAATGGCAAGGTCATATTTAAAAGCATTGTTGGAAAAGTCAGAGGAAGCGCTTAATAACAAGGTTGCCGGGATAATTGATGAATTGCGGCTGGTTATGCTTATGTCGGGGGCGGAAAACCTGGAGCATATGGCTAAAAAACCGGTGCTGATCATAGGTAAGACAGCAGAATGGATGGACAGACGGGGTATCGATATAAACAGGTATGCCAGGAGATAATATTTTATCCGTAACAGCCAAAAGCCAAGGCAATCACCCGGGCTTTTGGCTGATTAATTCTACTTTAGTAAGTTCTCCTGGCATGTTTTTAGCCAGGAGAACAAAAAACCGCCCGCTATGCGGGTGGGATTC
>MVRN01000048.1 GCA_002067965.1 Pelotomaculum sp. PtaU1.Bin035 | reverse complement strand
ATTTTGCACATTCAAAAGAAATGTTAAGCCTAATTATTCTGCAAATGGCTTGGACAAAGATTCTGCAAAATTACACAAAGCCAAGTTCAAAAAAGATCAAGACCACGATCCGGCACACGCGGAATTCAGGCAAAATGTTATGAGCGTAACCAAGATAACAGAAGGCCCCCACAACGGATTGGTCAAAGATTCTTCTCCCATGCATGATGATAATTACTCCAGAGCCGATGATACAGCCGGAAATACAATCAATGATGTAGATTTTGTAAGTGAAGACAACCCGGGTGCGTCGGGACTGGACGCTGATGATAAATTAAACTACAGCTTTACCGCTGAGCAGATGATAATTGATACTTCGGACGGCAATAAGGTGATTGCGAAACGGGGCCCCCACACCGCAACGATCAAAGGTAAGGACCCACGGGTTTATGATAATGCCCTGCCTTTCACAGCTACGTGACAAGATAACATTTTTTGAATAGGACCGGGTTATTATGACAAATACAGTGAAAGACGATGTAAACAAGCTGTTTGAACGAATCATCACGGGCAACCTGCGAAATTTACGTCCAAGGATTGAATCAGGCTGGGAGATGACCCTTCCCTTGGGGGAAATTGTTGCCCGATCAACCCTGCAGGCGGAAGCTCAAACCGCAGTCGATTTGGGAATTTGCGCGATACCTTACCTCATACCTTTTGTGACGAATGAGAACATTGCCATCCGTTATGTTGCCATCTTCGCGCTTGAGCAAATAACCGGGGAAAAAGCATCCGTGCCTTACTTTAATCGCGAAATAGCAAGCGCCAATGTGAGTCATGCAATTCAGAGATGGCTGACCTGGTATGACAACGCCATCCACGGGAATAATTCATAAGGCCAGCGAAGGAAAGGATTAGATCGTAGAATCAACCGACTTACAGCTCAGTGACGGGATGTTTTAAGAATAAATTAACGACTCTTCTTTTAAACATATACCCGGCGAATCAGAATAGAAAGCTTTAGAAAATTTCAAATCTACTTTCGGATAATTCTTATTTGCTTTCAATATCAACTTACTTGCCGCCAGCCTGGCATATTTGGGTTCAATCTCCACACCGATGCTATTTCTTCCCGCTAGTATAGCGGCAAGCATCGTGGTACCGGTTCCTGCAAAGGGATCGATAACCGTGTCACCGACAAATGAGAACATGCGAATCAACCTATAAGCCAACTCAAGCGGAAAAGGAGCGGGGTGTTCTTTGGTTGATTTGCCGGTTAAACGCCAAAACTGTTGAAACCATTCGCTATATTCGTCCTTTGATATACGGCTGAGTTCTCTTTGAAGCGCCGACGGTTTGCGGTAGCCACCTGGTTTTCGCTGCATTAGAATAAATTCGATGTCATTTTTAATAATAGCGTTTGGCTCATATGGTTTGCCTAAAAATCTACAACCGTTATTCACTTCATAAGACGCATTTGAAATCTTATGCCAAATAATCGGGTTTAAATTGTCAAACCCAATCCTCCTGCAAATTACACAGATATCCGCATGTAGAGGCATTACCATATGACGGCCATTATTACGTCTGCGGGAAAGGCAAACATCACCGACAACACAAACCAAACGACCGCCAGGCACTAATATCCTATATGCATGTTCCCAAACCTTTGCTAATTCTTCTATAAAAATTTCGTAGTCTTCCACATGACCCAGCTGATTTGGGTTATCTTCATATTTTTTTAGTGTCCAATACGGAGGGGATGTCACCATTAGATGAACAGATTCACTGGGAATAAAGGATAATTCACGAGCGTCTCCCAGTATCAGATGATGTTTTGTACCCATAGATTCATTATGTACTGTCATTTGGCGTAGGCTCCCACATGGGCAACCAGAGAACGAGCAAACAACTCAAAATTCAAATCGGATACCGGTTCTGTATAAATACCTTGCCTTCCTTTTTCCGAACTTGACATAATTAAAGCTGCAGCGTCATAATGTCTTTCCCGCACCAGTTTTCTGCAGAATATTTCATAGCGCTTAGCATAAGAAGCTCCACGAAATTCAGGAAACACCGGAAAGTGAGGCTCACGAACATTTACCGGACGGTTCGATGCGGGGCAATCTTCGAGTAGAAAAAAATATCCCAGCCATGGTCGAAGGTTACCATTAAAGGCACCTTCCCTGTATGCAGTCCAAAGATCTAAAGCGCTTCCCATAGCTTCTTCGGTCCGATTGTTAAAATTGTTCCCAAATGACGGCCCAACCTGGGATTTTGTCTCCACAGCCACCAATAGTCTGCCACCAGAAACCACCAACAAGTCCCACTCTTTGGTCGGCCGGAAATATCCCGGAAGTTCGAGCAGCTTGTCACGAAAAATCTCTGCGTCAGTAACACCAGCCGCAGCAACCAAATTTGCTATCAAAGAAATAAACCCATCCATTTGCGCCCCGCCAGTAACTGCACTTCTTGCACCTTGATCTTTTCGATCAGATGCCTGCTGCCTCTTCAGTTGCCTTAATCTGGTTTTCCAAAAATGAGCAACCGCGTTTTTCAGATTATCATTAACTTCTTCTATCAGTAAGGTCATTCTCTTTCCCCTCATATATTGGACAGGTGATTTTTCTTTAAGCCCTCAAGAATTTCAGAGGTATTGTTAGGAACTCGGTTACCGGCTTAAATCTTTAAACTAATAATAAAAGACTTTTAATAGACATGCAATCATTTTCAAAAGGTCATTTCCGTCATTTCATTATCACCACTCTCTATTTCCATAGTATTAAATTCCACACTTCAGACAGCAAAAGGATCATACCAACCTTATGCCATGTATAAATCCGGTTATCGAGTACTATTTGCTGTAAGAAAAAAAGTAGAAATTATTGTTGACATGTTATATATAACATGTATAATATTAGATAAGACATATATAATTTGTAGAATAGGAGGCAAACCATGTCACTGCCGTACGCTCTTCTCGGGCTGCTTACCTACAAGCCGATGACCGGATATGACCTCAAGCAATATTTCGAACGCTCCATCAACTACTTTTGGTCAGCTCACCAGAGCCAGATCTACCGGGAACTGGCCGCATTGGAGGGCAAGGGCTTCCTGGATTCGCGAATCGAGCCCCAGGAAGGACGGCCCGACCGTAAAGTTTACAGCATCACCGCGGCGGGAGAAACGGAGCTGCGGGAATGGCTGAAGCGATTTCCCCAGACGCTGACCACCCCGGTCAGGGATGAACTGCTGTTGCGCGTCTTCTTCGCCTCCCGGCTGCCGCCGGCGGAATTAAAGTTCCAACTGCAGCGGTATCTAAGGGAGAAGGAGGAGCAAGTGGCCTCCTTTCGGGCCGTGGACAGGTTGATCGGCGAGCATCCGGAGATTCCGGGGCGCCAGGATGAGGGCTTTTACTGGCGGCTGACCCTGAAATATGGAATCGCCCATGCAAAGGCTAGCATTGAGTGGGCCGGGGAATGCATCCGGGATATAGAAGAGAAAGAAGACCTCCAGGAAACGGGGGATCATGAAAGGAGCCGGGAATTATGAAGATCGTTGTCTTAAACGGCAGCCCCAAGGGGGAAGTCAGCGTCACCGTGCAGTACGTCAGATACCTTCAGAAAAAGTTCCCCGCGCATGAGTTGAAAATCCTCAACGTTGCCCGCGAGATCAGCGGGATCGAGCGCGACCGGGCAAAGTGGCGGGCGGTCATGGACGAGGTAAAGTCCAGTGACGGCGTGTTGTGGGCCACTCCGGTCTATTACTTCCTGGTGCCTTCGCAATTGAAGCGCTTCATTGAGCTGATCTGGGTACGACGGGCGGAAGAGAATTTCCGGGGCAAGTACGGGGCCGCCCTGGTCACCTCCATCCACTGCATGGATCACACCGCCATGAACTATCTCACCGGCATCAGCGAGGACTTGGGAATGCGCTTTACGGGGGGCCTCACCCCGGCGATGGACGACCTGAAGGTCCCCGCGGAACGCGCCGGCCTGATTAATTTCATGGCCTGCTTCCTGCGCGCCGCCGAGACCGGGGCGCCTACCTTGCGCAGCTTCGCGCCGGTTAACTACAGCCTGGGCGCTTATAGACCGGCGGATCTTGCCGGGGCGGCTGTCACTTCCGCCGGGTCTCCCGAAACCGGGAGCGGGAAGATCGTCCTGCTGACCGACGGCAACGACCCGGAAAGCAACCTGGGCCGGATGATCTCGGTCTTCCGGCGGTTCGCACCCGGCCCGGTCGAAGTCGTCGACCTGAACACTGTTGAGATCAAAGGCGGCTGCCAGGGGTGCATTCACTGCGGCTACGACAACACCTGCGTCTACCGGGACGGCGTCAAACAGTTCATTCAGGAAAAGCTGCTGCCGGCGAAGGCGATTATTTACGCCGGCACAATCAAGGACCGCTTTCTGTCGGCCAGGTGGAAGATGTATATAGACCGCACCTTTGTGTTCGGGCACACTCCTTACCTTAGCGGCAAGAAGATCGGCTTCATCATCTCCGGGCCCCTGCGCCAGTTGCCCAACCTGCGGCAGATATTCGAAGCGCACACGCAGGCCCAGCGGTGCGCCCTGCTCGGCTTCGCCACCGACGAGGATGACGCGGAGACGATTACCGCCGGACTGCGGGCCTTGGCGACCGGACTGGCCTGGGCGCTGGAGCGCGATCTCCAGGCGCCGCCGAATTACCTGGGCTATGGCCTCAGCTTATTGTTCAAGGAATTTGTCCCCATGTCGAGCGGCATCTTCCGCGCCGACCACATATTCTATAAAAAACACGGTCTGTACAAGAATCAGAATAAAGACCTGCGGCACCGGATGATGAACTTCATGTTCGCGGTCATGAACAGCCTGCCGAAAACGCGCCGGGAGTTCCAGAAGCGGATGAAGCCGGGCATGATCGCCGATTTAACGAGAATCGTCGATGGCGCGAGACCGGCCGACGGCTAATCAGCGGCTTTGGGAGCAGGGAATAATTCTAAAGTATGGAGAAAGAGGGCTGATCCCGTATGGCGGAAAAAATCGGGCATGCACATGGAATGCACGGGAGAAACGTATTAAGCCATATATTTAACAGGGAATTCGTCTTGAGCGTAATCATCCCGATTGGAGAGACCTGTTGAAAGAAATCAGGCATCACTAACCTTGCGCTGCAAGCAGCTATTGCGGTTTAACATATTCAATACATATTAAAAATTTGCAAAAACCTTAATACCAGTTGAGGCTCGAACTGGCTTCCGGCGCACCTCTTTATTTCCATGGTGGCCGTTTCATGGGACATTGCCCTACGGTATGGCCGGTCGCTTGTCATAGAATCGTAAGCATCTGCAACGGCCAGAATGCGGCACTCCAGCGGTATTTCTTTTCCTTTTAAGCCAAGGGGGTAGCCTCTTCCATCCCACCACTCGTGGTGTTTAAGAATCCAGTCTGCAATTGGGGCCAGGTCGGGCGCGGACTGTGCGATACGATGACCGATTTCAGTGTGCCTTTGCATTTCTTTGAATTCCTCGGAGGTTAAGGGGCCAGGCTTAAAAAGAATTCGGTCGGGTATCCCTACCTTGCCAATGTCATGAAACTGAGCAAATAGTCTGAGGTCGGTTATCTTGTGCTCCGGCAAGCCAATCAATTTTCCTAAACCTACAACCAAATCCTGCAGGCGGTCTGCATGACCTTCCGTTATAAAGTCCCTCTCCTTCAATGCATTCATAAGGGTCTGCACTATAGAGCTGCGGGCACTCTTGCTTTGATGGAGTTTCTCACGGTACATATTGTTGTCGGCTTCTCTGTAAAGATCGCGGATACGCGATGCTTCGCCGGTCGCGGCCCCTGTCGATATACTTAGAGGCAGTTCAGGGTGGGCGGCGTTGTAACCTTCGACGGTTTTTCGAATTCGCTCACAGATTTTCTCAACAGAGCTGCAGTTGCAGTTCGGCAGCAGCGCGGCAAATTCATCACCGCCGATACGGGCCACGGTGTCACATTCCCGCAACGATTGTTTAAGAACTCCGGCAACCGCGAGGAGCAGCGCGTCCCCCCTGTCGTGCCCCAGGGTATCGTTGACAAATTTAAGTCCGTCCACGTCACAAACGATTATACTTAGAGGATACGGGCAGATTCTCTCACAACGCTGCAGTTCATGTTCAAAATAAGTTCTGTTGTATAGTCCGGTTAGCGAGTCACACAAGCTAAGAGTCTTGAGTCGCTCCTCTATTTTCTTACGCTCGGTAATGTCTATTAAAATCCCGCGTAAACCGGCGGTTTTGTTGTCTTTTATAATAAGAGACGAGTGTATGGCAATTTGAAAGGTGGAACCGTCCCGCCTTTGTGCTGTGTATTCATTTTCTCCAATTTTTTCTCCGTTTAAGATTCTGAACATATTCTTTCTAACCCTGTCTCTGTCTTCCGGAACAATAAAGTCCAGGACATTGATTCCCTTTTCAAACTCCTCTCTTGTACTGTTAAAGAAAGTTAACGCGTTCCGGTTGACATAAAGAAGGTTCCCGTGCAAATCGATTTCAAAAATCACCTCCGGCAATGAGTCGTTCAACTCTCTGCATCTTGCCTCACTCGCCTTCAACTGATCCTCCACTTGTCTTTGAAAAGTTATATCGCGGTATATGACATAGGTACCGACCTGCCTGTCATCAAATATTATAGGGTACCTTACGGCATCGACATGCAACAGGCTGCCGTCTTTCCGCTTTCTCACCATTTCTTGCTGAGCAATTGTGCCTTGAAGTGCTGTTGGTTCATGCTCAAAGCGTTCTTCCAAATAGATGTCCGGGACAATATAATGATGGAGATACTTACCCTTAAGTTCTTCATTGCTATACTGAAATACAGCTTCGAAGGAATGGTTTACTTGAATCACCCTATTTTCACTATTAAGCATTACAATGCCCATGGGAGAGCTCTCAAAAATTTGCTGAAAATAAGCCTTTTGTAGGCGGGTTTCTTCCTCGGAGAGCTTGCGCTCAGTTATATCACGGGCGCTTACCAAGACTACTTTTTTATCGTTTAAATAAAACAGGTGGCTGCTAATCTCAACCGGGATTTTCATACCGCTTTTGGCAATACAGTAGGCCTCATATCTTGTCTTTCCATTCTCCACAATATCTTCAATAATTGATACTGCTTTGCTTTTAGTTTCATCGTCGGTAATAGATGGAGGGGTTAAGGCTAAAATTTCATCCCTGGTATAACCCAGCATTTGGCAGCAAACATCGTTTGCTTCGAGGTAGCGCTTAAGTGCGCCATCCTCCGTCAGTTCGATTAATACTATCGCATCATTCACGTTATGGAAAAGCTCACTGTACTTCTTAGCGTTTACCATCAGGGCTTCCCCTGCAAGTCTCTGCTCAGTTATGTCTAATAGTTGCGCCAATACGGCAGGATTCTCGTCTAATTCGGTTAGAGAGAAAAATGCCTTTATATATAAAACCATTCCTTGTCTGTTAAACAACCTAAATTCACACTCTGAGTGATAATCTATACCGGACTCTATACGGGCGATGTTCTCCTCAACATCGAGCCTGTCCTCTTGATTAATTAGGGTGTTAATAAAAGAAATCTGACGCAACAAATCTACATTGTAACCAGTGATAACCTCCATAAGAGGGTTGGCGTACTTACAATAACCATTCTGGAAAACACAAACTGGTAATCTCGAGTGATAAAGCAACTCCGAGATTGAAGAAGCTGTCAAAACAAATCCCCACTTTCAATCAAATCATCCAAAACGTATAATAGGAAAATTTCGACAGCATTCTTAATAACCCTTTTTTATAAATTGATAGGAGTAAATTGAAAATAGGCCAGCACAAGGCCAACGGCACAAGCCTTGTGGCACTGGTCTTCACCGGAATATCAGGTGCTTTGACCTATGCCTTAAATAGTTCGGTGGATATTACAGCCTCGATCCTTTTGGCATCAACCGCCAAATTCACCGCCAGGGCGGGCGCTTTGCCAACGCGCTTCCCGAATGGAAACTCAAGAGGTCCTTCAGTGCGTTTTTAATCCTGGTTCGGGCCGGAGGTTTGCCGCCGGCTTCCTTCAGATTCCGTCTCGCGGCGGACACCCTTGCCTTAAGCTAACGGTTACTGCTACCTTCATCGCTCGGGACTTTCACCCTATAGATAACGCCCATGCCGGGCACACCCTTAATATTTACATGCCGCTACTAATGGCATGTAAATAAGAACTTTATATAGAAGCCACGAATAATATAAAAATTTTTATTAGGCTAGAAAGGACAAGCTATTTTATCTTCGCATTCACTGGTGCTGCCGGCGAAATTCCAAGTAAGAAAAGACCACGGGAATAATTACAGCGACACCAAGGGAGGCACCCATAATCACAGCTCCCACCGCGCCGCCGGCCAGCGCGGCCGCCAGTCCGATCAGACCGGCTCCCACCCAAAGCCGGCCAGCCAGCCGGTGGGTCTTCTGCCAGACCGCTTCATTGGCCAATGTCCATGGTGTTTTAATACCTACAAAGTAATTTTGCCTGATTTGGCCCATAAAATTGCCCATCACTATAAATAACAGGGCAACACCCGTTATAACCACTCGACCCACGGGTACCTGGCATCCCAGCGCATTTGCCACAATGACAGCATATAAGCCAATCATGAACACGACCATAACCGCCCTAAACAGCCTATAAGCGCCGGTAAATTTCTGATAGTTTTGTTTCCTGGGGTCGATCAGGGGTAGCAATAACATCATTATATATATGGCCGTGGTCATTATAGGGATTCCGAAGGCTCCCCAAGTCCGGGAAGAATACCTGTCCACCTCACCCTTCAGGTTCCAGTGGCTGGCCACCTGTTCCGGCAAATGCGGGTAGATGATAAAGCCTGCGATCAATGCCCCGATGATAATTAATAACAGCGGCCATTCTTCCCTTATGAAAGTATAACGACTGCCTTTTTTATTCCAGGTATTCACTTAATCTCACCCTTCCTTCTGTTCCAAAATTTCAGAAAACCAGCCCATTATCTCCTGAAACACGGTCATGTTCAACGAGTAATATATATATTGCCCCTGGCGTTCATCTATTACCAGCCGGGCTTGCTTTAAAATATTCAGGTGATGGGAGATGCTCGGCTTGGAAATATTGAACTGTTCCGCGATTTCCCCGGCGGTCATATCCCGTTCCCGCAACAGCTTGAGAATTTTCCTGCGCGTCGGGTCGGCCAAGGCCTTGAATTTCGCGCTAATCAAATACCCCTCCCCCTTCTAATTTAATATTTAGATAAGCATCTAAATATATTATAGAACCAAGAATTATCCTTGGCAAGTAATTTAATATTATAAAGAATTTTTCAGGACCGATGTCCCAGAGAAATAGTACATTTTGCTCATGTACTGTATGCTGGAAAGAGCTATACTAAAGTTACCTCTTTCTATAAACTATTTTTACTTCTCACATCCTAGTTCTTAATGTCAGGCGGGAAATACCCCGCCTTTCCCCTTCTTCGCCACCAGCTTTGCCCTGCTCTCATCTTCCCCCGTGTCTTCAATATCACATGCCGCGGAAACCGAATTTTCATATGCGGGTCGTGTTTATGCTGTGTAATTGCCATATACTACCTTATGGTTCTATCCTTTGGTCAAAATATCATTATTCCATGATCATGACAGCCAGGAAGAGATAAGTCTCCCTGGCTGACAGGCAAGAGATAGTATACAATTATTTAAATAACAAATAAGACCGAATTTCTATATCTCCACTAGACAAAAATGAGGAGACCGTGGTCTCCTCATTTTTAACGGGCAAAGACGTGACTCCCGATCCGGGCGACAATGTGCCTGGTATAGACCCACTCACTCGAAGACTTGGCGGGATTCCAGAAATACAGGGCGCCCCCGACCGGGTCAGCGCCGTTTACCGCATCCGTAGCCGCCTGTATGGCCTCAGCCGTCACAGGACGCAGGTACTGAACGTTGCTTACCGATTCAAAAGCATCCCTCTCATAAACAACCCCCGGGATGGTTTTCGGAAAATCCGTGCTCTTAGTCCGGTTCACAATCACAGCACCGACCGCCACCTTACCGCTGTAAGGCTCGTCGGCGGCCTCTCCTTCGATCACTTGGGCGAGCAGAACAACATCGCTGCGACTAACCGCGCCGCCACGGGATACCGCCGCGTCTTCTCCTTCACCCGCCGGCCCGCCCTCTTGTCCCAGCCGCGCCGCCGAACCCTGTTCGGTTAACAAAGCGGTCGCCTGCTGCTCTTTTTTTTCCGGCCCGGTCGTGGTTTTAAACAACGCGGCCGGGTGGAGGGCCAGAGCAAGGGGAATCAGGAACAGTCCAGCCCAAAAGTACAATTTTTTATTTAATTTGAACGTTAATCCTAATTTCTTCGTTAATTTTAATTTCTTCAGTAATTTCCATTTCATCATGAATTTTGAATTTCACTCCATTCCACTACATTTCCCGGGGGCACAGGTGAGTATAACGCAAGACATGCTTTCTGTCAAAGGCATAATGAGGAAAAGCAATTCATTCTCGCCATGATACTGAGCCAATGTTACAATCATTCACATTCAATAACATCGGAAAAGCTGAAAATTGGTTATTAAACTTAAAATGAAATGGAGCATCGTTCCTGCTTATCGTTTAGATAAACAAATTGAGGTTGGAGTCCTCGGCCTCACCCAGATAATAACCAACACCACCGATTTTCACGCCAGGTAACAGTTCTTCCGGTTTTAAACCCATCACATCCATGGACATTTGGCAGGCCACAAGTTCAATACCGCTTTCGATAGCCGCCTCAATTAATTCTTCTAAAGATGGGACATTTTTATTTTTCATCACGGCCTTCATCATCATGGTTCCCAGGCCCATCATGTTCATTTTGGAAAGTTTCAATTTTCTGCTGCCCCGGGGCATCATCATCCCGAACATCTTATCCATAAAGCCTTTTTCAACAGCCGGCTGATTGTGCTTTCTGACAATATTCAGCCCCCAAAAGGTGAAAAACATGGTAACTTTTTTACCCATGGCGGCGGCCCCGTTGGCGATGATGAAAGATGCCAGGGCTTTATCCAAATCTCCACTGAAGACAACCAAGGTCTTGTTATCTCTAACTTGGGTCATTTCAGGAGCGGCACTAACTAAATCCGCTCTGGTCTTTTTTATATAAGCTGTTATTATGGCCCCCTGTTTATTTAGTTCAACTAACTCGTTATTGGTGCGTTGGCACCAGGCCTTGATATCTTCATAAAACCCCGGGTCGGACGCTGTTATTTTCAAAATTTCACCGGCCGCCATGTCGTCAATGCGTTTTTTTACTTGCATCAGGGGACCGGGGCAACATAGTCCACAGGCATCCAAAAATCTCGTATAATTAGTTTTTTCTTCAGGTATGCTCGAATCCGCGCCGGTATCAGTTGTCAAAATGCCGGAAGGTTTAAAATTGGCCATCTTGAAACTTTCGTATCCCCCTGTCAAGTTTTTAACTTTGTAGCCCTTTTGGCTCAAAATACTCGTCGCGATATAACCTCGCAGACCGATCTTGCAATATAACCAAATCTCTTTATCCTTCGAGAATTCACTAATTCTTTCTCTGATAGAGTCAACCGGAATGTGCACGGCGCCTTCAATATGCCCATTCTGATATTCCTCTCCTGTTCTTACATCAACCAGCTGAACCCGTTTAAAATCGATATTATTTATATCTCTCGGCAGAACCACTTCCATCCTCCCGCGCAAGACGTTTTCCGCCACATAACCAGCCATGTTTACCGGGTCCTTAGCCGAGGAATAA
>MVRN01000047.1 GCA_002067965.1 Pelotomaculum sp. PtaU1.Bin035 | reverse complement strand
ACCTTGTTTTTGAGGACGGCATATTTTTATGTCGTCTAAGTTTTTTAAATGGTCAGTTTGAAATATGCCGTCCTACCCGGCGTCGCAGGTTTTACGCTGCCGCTGCTCCATGGTTGTTACGACCATGGAGAAATGTTTAAGGGTGTAAACAATACTTACCCCCTGGTATTTTTAATTTTGCTTAAATTATCCTTGACGGATTAATATTGATAACTTATAATTAATTAAAATTAATCAAAAGGGGTGAATTATGGAAAACGAATTATTAACCAAGGAAGAATTGAGTAGGTTTTTAAAAATCAGTATCCCTACTATTGACAGATGGAGACAAGAAGGAATGCCCTGTAAAAAAATGGGTAGATTAGTAAGGTTCGAAAAGAAAAGGGTATTAGAATGGATTAAAGAAAATAAAAACTAAGGAAGCCGCCTCCGGCAAGAGTACACGGCTTCCAACGTAAAACACCCCTCCGAAGAGGCTTGCTTTGCTATTTAGTATAGCACTGCGTAGCCTCCTTCGGCAAGGGGAACTATGAAGGAGGAATACTGCATGTTTAAGTCTGTAGATAACAAACCCTACCTACAGAAAAAGACACATCAAGACTCAACCGATTCTGATCGAGGTCGCGAATTATCTCGCCGGCTTAACTCCGGAACAACTTGATAGCACCTTGGACGAGTTTAAGGAATCACCGAATTGTATTGCATCCTTTCTTGACAAATACGGTGAACATTTTACCGGGCGGCAGAGGGATATGGTTGAGAGTCTTAACGCCTTGCCCGAGGAACTTATAGGCGCGGAAATTAGCTTTATGTGCTGCATTGGTAAGGGTGACAGTGTAAAGACCCTGGGTTATTGGGAAATAGAATTATAAGCCGGCGCGTATAGCTGCGAATTAAAGGAGGTCTAATCAATGAGTGAATTATTAAAGCAATACGAGGAAAAGAACCACGTTAAAAATTATTTTAGACATATAAACGGCTGCTTGGACGTCAACGATCCGGCAGATATTAAGCCGGCCTTAGAATTCAACCTGGCAGTGGCGCAACTGCTTAAAAATAGCCGGTGGCAGGAGAAAAAAGCGCTGGTCAGACTGATAAATGCCATGGAACATCTATATACAAACTATGGTTGGTCGAGTTGGTACGACGGCAGAGAGTATGAGCAATGGGGAGAACTAGCTAGACCAGCCAGGGAGGGTACTCAGTTCGGCTTTATCAAGATTGATAAGGAATTAGCGGAATTAATGAAAGGCATACCGTTGAAGAATGTCAACCTTCTTACTGTTCAGGGGGACGCCTTAAAGGACCTAAACATTTTAAACGGTCACGTGGTAATTATTAATACGAAAGCTTTCCCGGTCACAGGCGACGTTGCTGTATGCAGGTTTGAGAATGGCAGCAGAGCTATAAACACATTTTTAGGTCCTACGCTGGACGGCACTTACGCTGTATTGCCGGGTGCGATCGGGAAGGACCCTAATCCCAAAATACTCCACGTTAAAGAAGTTACCGGTGTTGTCCTGGCTTCGGTGGACCTTGCGAGTAATATTTACTACAGAAGGAAAAATAATGAAGGGTTCGGTCATGTTACAGTTGAGGAATTAATGAAGCAGGCTAATCATATTACGAGCGAGCTGTCATAACTGCCCGGTCCCGGCCACGGTGATTTAATATGGTAAAAGGGTGTCCACTAATACAGACACCCTTTTCAGACCGGTACAAATATTCATTTTTATAGTTTTTTCGTTTAATAGAATAACAGAATCAAGGGAGGTAACAAAATGCCTAAGGAGCAAATTGTCTGTAGAAGGCTCAAGGGATTAATGGCCGAGAATGATATAACTGTTCAGAATCTATCAAAGAAAATGGGGATTTCTGAAGAACTTTTAGAACAGAAAATTAATGGCGGTTGTGATTGGCTTTTCGTTGAAACGATGTTTATCGTTAAAGAGTTTGGTTTTTCTGAAGTAAAAGAAGTTTTCCCGGAACTGTATTAGTTGTTTTTGGTATAAATAAGTTGACTTTGGTTTTTAAAGATCGTAATATTATATTAGCCTTAGACGAGGCAAGCGGTTAGGGATTCCACCCACCAAGTTGACGGCCACGGCGCTATCTGTGGTCCTTTGAGGAAAACCTGGATAACTTGGTACATTACGCAAGTAATGGCCCTATGGCGACGGGCGGGTCGCTGAGAAGAATCTCCTAAGGCAAGCAGACAAAACAGTCTGCTTTTTCTTTTTGGGAGCAGCGCCATGGAAATTGATAAGCTGGTTGAATCACTGTTAATTTCAGCAATAACGGAGAGCAGGGAATGGAAAAGAATAGATCGCAAATGGGTAAAAATCGAGAACGTCAAAGTAAAAGAGAGCATTAAGAATAAATTTCCAGAGACAAATATCCGGTGGTGGAAGAAGGAATATGCCCGTTTCAGGCATAGGGACGGTTCCGTCGTTGAAGTGCACAGGTTTGTAAATACCAATAACCAGATAGAAGAATATGGCGTAAAAATTAAATGGATGCACGTTAATGAAGAGATTGAAAAACTTATTGCCGCGGCATTAAATAAACCAGAATAATCCTCGTTGCCGCTTGATAGTTCCGAATTAAATGCTATGGACGAATTTCGTACATCTGATATTATAGGCCATCAAACCGACAGTTCTATAATTACATAGTTTGAGGACTATAGGTTTAATCGTGCGCCCGGCGCGTGAACACCATAGGGGGGGAAACCTGTGCACCCGGTGCACAGGCACATGAAATCTATCTGAGGACACGACAAAATGTCGCCTCCAAAATCAATTTAAAACCCCTTGCCGGCAGGGAGGGTTGCTTAAAAATAGTTTTGCCGCCCGGCGTCAAAACTATGTCGCCCGGCGACATAGTTTCGGGACTATAAATTCAATCAGTCGCCGGGCGACCGAAAGCCACAGGGGGATACTGCAGCAAAATTCCAGTGGAAGGGGCGGCGCGGCAAAGAAAACTGTCCACCCGGTGGACAGTTTATAGATGAACATAAAGGAGAGTGTAGTAAAAAAATCTCCAGACTCTTACTGCGCCATATCAGAAAGAATAAGAAAAGAATCGCCTTTTAGCGATTCACTTTCCCCTTAATAATCTAGTTAGTTTTTGATAAACACTTCCCCTTGAACCAAGTAAAACTATATAAACAATATCCTCTTCCCATGCTATCCGGTAAATTATTCGGTAGTCAACTTTCCGGAACTTAAATTTTATCCTATAATATCCTTTAAAAGATCCCTTTAATAAAATACCCGCCTTGGGATCATTTTCCAGGGCGAGCATTTCAGTTACAAACTTATTGTAAAGTTGTTCCGGAAGCGATTTTAAATATTTTTCCGGTTCCCTTGTTAAACGAACATCAGCCATCTTTAAGGATGTCCCTCAAGGAACGTGTTTTACCTGCTTTTATATCTTCTTCAGCCTTTTTAATTTTTTTCGCGACATCCCTATCCATCATTAAAGATAATGACGCCGCAAGACTCTTTAAAGCGTTTTCCCTGCGCGCCCTGGTCCCGGAAGAAAACTTAATAGTAGCAGCGTCCATGTTTTTTGTGCCTCCCCTCTTTTTATTTCTAACAACAAAACGTTTCTTTGCCATACTATACCATCCCTGGCAATATGATTACAAGACACAAAAAATGTAAAAACATTACCTTTTTAAACTTTTTCGCTAATGGTAATATGTATTGTTTCCGTTATTAAGATATGAGAAACGTAACGGAACGTCTTAAAGAAAAATAAACCGCCGCCTGCTTCCCAACCGTTAACCGTCCTTCCGGTCGCGTTGTCCTCCCCCCTTCCAGCCGCCTTCACAATTGCCCCTAAAAGCCTTTTAAAACACCTGCCAAGTATAAAATTACCTTCGGGACAAATTATCTCCGCGATTTAGACCGTTTCTGCGCGTCTGAGAGCATTTGCGGGAGAAGCTCTGTATATTTATGCAGCGCCCCCGTATATTTATACAACCGTCAATACGCCCCCTAACCCCAGGCGGCGCGGCATATTGGCCTGTGCAGCAAGCTCGTTTACGCCTGCATAATTATGCATGGCGTTGTATATTTATGCAGGGATAAGGTAAGGTGATCTGACTCCTTAAAATTCAGGAGTCTAAATTCTTTATTAAAACCCCAACAGGAGGCAAGTCTCATCTGACTCTCCAGTGTGCTGGAAAGTCAGAGAAAGTGAACACAGACAAATATATACATTATGTCTAAATTCTTCATTTGGATGATGAAAAGCTGACCCAAACAATGTTTGTATCAGGTCAAAACTGCGAAATGTGGATTGTCAATGAACATGGGACAAATATATCTTGTGCAAAATTTTGTACAAGTTGAATCAGGTAAAAAAACCTGCGAAATCGCAGCCGAAGCCGTAGGCATGAATCGAGAAACCTACCGTCAGGCTAAAAAGGTTGTTGAAAGCGGCAACCAGGAAATAATTCAGGCAATGGACAGCGGAGAAAAATCAATTAGTGCCGCCTATGAAAGCGTTAGATTTTAATATTTTACATATTGTGGAGCACTGATGGCAAGGTGGCCTTTTTGTTTGGCGGCACTGTCCGTGTGATTTCTTCAGCGATTGAGCGAGACCCCCCCCCGGGTGGGGGCGGCGGCGCAAGGCCGGGGGGTTGGTGGATGGTCTGAAATGTGAGGGCTGAAACCCTTATAATACAAGCATAAAACAAGGCATTAAGAACATATGTTTTGACCACAATTTTGACCACAATTACGTTGAAAAAAGATAATTTTAACCGTAACTAAATGAGAAATAAAAACCTTGTAACATGCGTAAATACTGCACTTTGATATTAATTAAAAGTAGATGAAATGAGGTTCCCCAAATTCCCAAGCTGAGGGTTGAGGGTTCGATCCCCTTCACCCGCTCCAGTGAAATCAAGGGGTTCAGGGTTTTGAGACTGACCACAACTGCAAATAGTGATGAAAAAAAGCCTTGTTTTAATGACTAGGCTTTTTCTTTATTATTACGATGATAGTGTTATTGGTATAATATTTATCACTAAGAAACTATTTTTTATTTTCGTTTCCAAGTGATAAATAATAAGAAACGAAAGTTTTTTATCATTTATAAGGTAAGAAACAAAAATACATAAACCTTTTTTAAGGAGTTTGTACATGTTTACTAAGGCTTCTCCAAGAGTTGGTAGGTTAGTTGTCCAGCAAGCAGGATTAGATGGTTTTAGTGCTTTTATTCCCAATTCATTACCACCTAATCCTCCGATCCGGTATGATGATGAAATGAATAATTTGCTGGAGAAGGCAAATAGGGCGTTAGGCAGATTAGACGGGGCAACCTATATGCTACTATCCTGACCTTTTTTTATATATGTATGTCAAAAAAGAGGCTGTTTTAAGCTCTCAAATTGAAGATACGCAAGCATCCCTGGCGGATCTTCTTGAGTATGAAGGTGATTCGCGTGAAGGTTCTTCTGATGACGTAAAAGAAGTCTCTAATTATGTAGCTGCAATGGATTATGGTTTAGAACGGCTTAAAGAATTACCTCTTAGTTTGCGTTTAATAAAAGAAATTCATGCTAAATTACTACAAGGAACACGAGGTGGGCAAAAATCTCCAGGTGAATTTAGAAGAACTCAGAACTGGATAGGTGGGACGATGCCTTCTAATGCCCGATTTGTACCTCCGCCAGCTCAGGAAGTATTGTCTTGCATGGGAAATCTGGAGAAATTTTTACACAACGAAAAAAACACTATACCAATATTAATAAAGGCTGGTCTAGCTCATGCTCAGTTTGAAACAATTCACCCATTTCTTGATGGCAATGGCCGTGTCGGGAGGCTATTAATCACTTTTATTCTATGTCATGAACAAGTGATAGAGAAACCCCTATTATATCTTAGTCTTTATTTTATGCAATTTTGTGACGAGTATTATGAGCGTCTAACTCAACTTTGAAACTTTCAAATTAAGAATGCCCAATTATCAAGGCTTTGAAGGCAATATGAGCAGACGTACCACTACACTCCTTCCTCTTCAGGAAAGAGCGTCAGATTAAAATATTCCGGTTCTGATTTACTTATCTCGACTTTTCTTTTGTTTATCAACTCCGCTATTTGAAACGGTGGGCGGATACCCAGGGCCTTAAAGGCTTGATAAGTTTCACCCGCCAGTTCCGTGCGGCAGAGATATTGGTCTCCACCAATAGTTAGCTCAACAGCCCTTAGCTGCTGCAGGTCACGCAGTAAATAAATATACTCAACTTCGATCTTTTTCTCAAGAAGCTTTTTTTGCAAGGCCGATTCCAATACCAGGGCTAAAAAACACACCATAAGATGGCCCCGCACCCGGCTGTCCTTCCAGTGGTAGACCGGGCGCAAATCAAGACTGGATTTGATTTCACGAAAAGCCCGTTCTACACGCCACAGATCTTTATAGGCCAGGGCCACCTCGTCGGTGTCAAGTTGGCAATTAGTGCGAAGGACATACTTCTCGTCGTAGCGAGATTCCTTTTTGAGGATTTCCTGATTAACGCCGACAACGGCGCCTTTATCAAGCAGAAGATAACGGCGGTAACCGCTGTTACCCACCAGAGACTTAACGCCATTGTTTTTGAGTTGCTTTTCCAGCTTTTGAACCATTTCTTCCCGGGCTTTCTTGTCGTGCTCAGCCTGGACAGGATTATGGCAGACAATATAGCGGTCGGCGTCGTACCAGACTTCCTTCACCTTTAAATTATCACGTACTACTTTATACCTGCCGCCGGTCTTCAATACTTCATCAACATCTTTGACCTTGCGCATACGCATACCAACAATATACTTAATGTGGTTCTTGTCCAACTCGTCCAGGATATCTTTGCCAACCATACCCCGGTCTCCCACAAATACAACCCGGTCAAGGTTAAACCTTTTACGCATGTCAGTGATAATCTGTCTAAAAGTAGCGGCGTCCGAAGAATTGCCCGGAAAGACTTCATGAGCAACGGGAATGCCAAACTTAGTCATCACAACGCCGACCATCACCTGAACGCGGTCAGAGCGGTGGTCTTTCGAATAGCCGTACCGTCCCAGTTCGCCAGGGCCTTGGCCCTCGAAATAGGTAGAGGTGGTATCCCAAAAGACCATGTCCACACGCATATTAAATAAGCTCCGGGTGCGCTTAAAAAGCTCGGTCTCGATCTTTTCCTTGTACTCAGCGAGCAAATCCAGGGCTCTGTAAAAGTGATGCTGCTCCAGTTCCGAAAAGACGGGCCGGTATACTTCTTCAATCCACCGGCTTACACCCCGCTTTGAAAGCGGGTCGCTGATCCGGTTCAGCACCATGGCATAAATAGCCTCAGACAATTGCTTGCATGTGTATGCCCGGGTAAAGGAATCTTTCAGGATGCTGTCCAGGTGAAGCTGGTCCCAGAGGTGCCGGAAAATCAATTCCAGTCCCCATTCCTTGGCATTATGGACCAGAAATTTTTCAGCTTCAGCCTGAATCCATTTTTTCTTAGAGAATTTAGTCAGGCTGGCAATCAGACTGTCAATATTGCCAGCCTGCATATCTTCAATGCGGCCCATATTCAAAAGGACTTTTTGACGCACCTTACCATTTTCACGGACAGATTCAACAATCTGTATAGTAGGTTCTCTTTGAACCGTTTTTGTTGGTAAATGTTTTAGTTCGTGCATACATGGCATATATACTATACCAAATACACGACATTATTGCAAGGTATTTTTCGTCAAACGTGGCAGCACATTTTTGAAATTTTTGTTGCCCTATCCTTGATTTTACTGGGTTTACCGGCTCATGAAGTCCAAAAATGAGCTCAAAGTTTCAAACTTGAGTCTAACTGCTGTAAGGCGGGACGGTGATTGGGAGGGTTGGATTAAGTTTTACTTAAGAGGTGTATATGAAATATCAAAACAGGCCACAATTGCAGCTAAATTAATAATGGACCTTCAAGCAAGTCATCGTGTTTTAGTAGGCAACTTAGGTAAAGCTTCTAATACAGCGATGCGTTTACTAGATATGCTGTATCAAAAGCCGCTTGTTTCTGTTTCAACGGTGGCTGAAAAACTCCTCCTGCTGCACGAAAAGCAATCACAAATTTAGAGCAGCTTAATATATTGCAGGAGATAAGCGGGAAAAAACGAGATAGACTTTATTTATATGATTCCTATCTGAAAATAATAGCAGAAGGGACAGAGTTATAATAATATCAAATTACAGGCCTAGGCTAAAACCTAGGCTTTAATAATTCATGACAGTCTTGATACTGTGTGAACGGTCAATAAAATGCAGCACTTGACCGCTAACAGTGGATTGAAACAGGGTATTTTGAGTGCAGGAAAAATATCATGCTTGTCGCCCCCCGCACGGGGGCGTGGATTGAAACTCGAAAAATAGCCAATGTATTGTATGTCTACAAACAAATTCAAGTTGTACCTAAAAAAGGTAATAATTTAGTGTGTGCATGTTTGTCTTATGACGAAAAGCCCGGAATTCAGGCTATTGAAAATACGGCACCGGATCTGCCGCCTTCCCCGTGTATTCATCCTTGCGTTAGTCGTGATTACGAATATATTCGTCAAGGCACCTTAAGTTAAATGGCTGGAGTCGACTTAACTAACGGACAAATATTTATCTGGGACCTGGAGGATTCTACCTTAAAATGGAGAAGTCTTTTTTAACTTTAAGCAATTATAGATGTTTATCATATGTCTTTGAACTTTTGCCAAAAGATAAAGACCGAGAATTTATCTCGATCCCGTAAATGTTTTATCTTATTCCTACTTTGGTCCAATGATTCCGTTACTTCTCAAAACGCAATGCTTCGATGGGATCCAGCTTTGCCGCTTTTTTTGCCGGGTAATAACCGAAGAAAACTCCAATCGCCGCTGAAAAGCCTGCGGATAGAAGGATGGGGTACAGCGTGATAGATGTCGGCCACCCGGCAATCTTTGAGATTATTTTAGAGCCGGATATTCCGACGAGTATTCCCGCTATCCCTCCAACCATGCAGAGCACAAGAGCCTCCACCAGGAATTGGTTGCGGATGTTGCTTTCATTTGCTCCTACTGCCATGCGCAAACCGATCTCCCTTGTCCTCTCCGTAACAGAAACCAGCATAATATTCATGATTCCTATACCGCCCACCAGAAGCGACACGGCCGCCACACTGGCCAGCAGCAGTGTCATAATGGCGGTTGTGCTCTCGGCCATGGCAAGCACGGAAGTCAAGTTGCGCACGTTGAAGTCGTCAGCGTTAGCCCCGGCAAGGTTGTGCCTGTCTCTCAAGAGGTTTTCTATATTGCTTTGGACATAATTCATGCTTTCCGGTGTTTTAGTTTGTACATTTATTAGCCGTACATATTTTACGCCCATTAATCTTTTTTGAGCTGTGCTTACCGGTATGTATACGACATTGTCCTGATCCTGCCCAACAAGAGAGGCGCCTTTGGATTCCAGCACACCCACAACGGTGAACGTTAATTTATTTATCCTGACTGTCGTGCCTAGTGGATCCGCACCCGGCGGATATAGGTTATCAGCAACTGTTTTTCCCAAAACAACCACCGGGTTGGCCAACATCACGTCTTCACTGGTAAAAAATGAACCTGCGCTGGCGGTCAAGTCCTTTATTACCTGAAGTTCCTGGGTGGTGCCGTCGTATTGGGCGGTCCAGGTTTGGTTGGCGTACCCGATGGTGGCGTTAGAGCTTAACTCGGGCGCCACACAAGTCACCATATCCAATTCTGATATGGCGTCGGCGTCTTCCAAAGTAAGAGTGTTGACATTTCCGCCTGCTCCCCGTACGGCTCCTTGTCCGGCCCCGGGGAAAATCATCAGCAGGTTTGATCCCATGCTGGAAATCTGGCTGGAAATCTTATTGCCGGCTCCCTGGCCAACGGAGATCATGATGATAACAGCTGAAACACCGATGACGATGCCGAGCATTGTTAACGCGGACCTTAATTTATTTGTCTTTAAGCCGTTAAGCGCAATTTCAAAGTTGTCTGTTAATTTCACGTCCCCACATCCGTTTCTCCCCGTAAAGCCGCCAAATCTTCGGCGGCGTTTCTGGGGTTTAATACCGGGGCGTCTTCTATTATCCGGCCGTCCTTCAAACGGATTAACCGCCGGCAGTAAAGTGATATCTCCTTCTCATGGGTGACCATTACCACTGTAATACCTTTTTCTATATTCAGCCTCTGGATAATTGAAATAATCTCTATACTTGTTTTTGAATCCAGGGCGCCCGTCGGCTCATCAGCCAGAATAAGGGAAGGGTTGTTTACCAGGGCGCGTGCAATCGCGACTCTTTGCTGCTGGCCGCCTGACATCTGGCCCGGGTAATGGCTTGAATATTTTGACAGTCCGACCCAGTCCAAGGCTTTTTTTGCCTTGGCAATCGCCTCTTTCTTTTCTACTCCGGCATAGGAAAGCGGCAGCTGGACATTGGCCAGTACGGCAACTCTTCCTAAAAGGTTAAAACCTTGAAAGACGAAGCCGATTTTTTTATTGCGAATATCGGACAGTTGATTTTTATCTAATTCCGATACATTTTTCTCGTCCAGGAAATAGTTTCCTTCCGTTGGCTTGTCTAAACAACCTATAATATTTAGCAGCGTACTTTTGCCCGAGCCGGAGGAACCCATAATTGCAACCATTTCACCTTCAGAGATGGTCATGTCAATACCATTCAGAGCAGATATCCGGGTTTCACCCATGTGGTATATTTTTTTTATTTTTTCAAGCCCGATAACTGTTTTTCCCGGCATATGGAACCTCCATCTTATGCGTCATTAATTCAACCGGCTTGTCAGCGATTCCCACCGCCCCCGATGCGCGGCATAAATGGTGTGTTGCCGCTCTGGGTCTGGTTGCCCTGCCTGTTCTGACCGGATGTAGCCGCGGCGGGCTGGTTGAGAGCCCCAATCACTACCGTTTCTCCTTCGTTCAGTCCTCTAATAACCTCAAGATTTCTCAGATCTGACAGCCCTGTTGCGATTCGCCTGGGTACGGGTTTGCCGGAACCGTCAAGAACAATAATCGTAGCCTGCTGTTCTTGGTTATTGACTTTTGCCGTCTCTGCATTCTCAGGCGGGCTATTTTTATTTTCGCCGGAAGTACCGGCATTGCTGTTTCTCCGGCCGGTCTGGCGGTTATTGTTGCTGTTTTCGGAACCGTCCGGCGTTGAAGAAGCAGTTTGCTTCAATTTGGAAAGGTTATTGGCCGCATAAGTGACGGCGCCTTTAGGTATAGTGAGGACGTTTTCGCGCCTGTTAACAATTATATTGACATTTGCCGGCATCCCAGCCTTTAGTCCTCCCTGGTCTTTATCCAGTTGGATAATAACATCATACAGCTGGACATTTGACACTGTGTTCGCCTGGGGGGATATGGCGGATACTTTGCCTGTAAAGGTTTTAGACGGAAATGAGTTAACTGTGAATTCAACAGCTTGACCCACCTCAGTCCTGCCGATGTCGGCCTCGTTAACCTGGGCCTTCACTTGCAAATCTTCTGAGATAATAACAATCAAACCGCCTCCGCTGGTATTGTTGTTATTGGCCGTGGAACGCTGGCCTTCCGCGCCGTTTATCGCGCTTACAATACCGTCTATAGGGCTGACCATCCTGACCCCTGTTAGGTCATTTTGCGATATCTGCAGCTGTGCTTTGTTACTTTCCACTTGTGCGGCGGCCGCGGCTATATCCTCCGCCCGGCTGCCCGACTGAAGCGATTTCAAAGATTCTTGAGCCTGTCTTAATTTACCTTCTGAATTGATATAATCCGTGTTTGTTTTATCTAAGTCGGCCTGTGATATTGCTCCTTCTTGATAAAGCTTTTGATAACGTTCCAGGTTGGCTTTTGCCAGGTCGTAGTTGGATTGGGCTATTGTGACGTTTGTCTTTGCTTGCTCAATATCTTCTTCCCTCGACCCGTTTTGTAGCAGGGTCAACTTGGAGACAGCCCCTTTTAAGCTTGCCGAAGCTTGATTCACCTCCGCTTCTAAGTTGGCGCTGTCCTGGTCGGCCAATAATTGGCCCGCAGTTACGTGATCTCCCACTTTAACATAGATTTTCTTAATTATTTCTGAGTTTTTAAAACTCACAGAAATAGTGCTAACCGGCTCAACTGTGCCGGTGGCGGCTATGGTACTGGTAATTGTGTTTCTTTTCACAGTATCAGTCAGGAAATCTCCTGATGCTTTTTTGGCGCCTCCAAACACAAAAAAACTTGCCAGCGCAAGCAATATAATTGTTGCAGCTATAAAAACCAACTTTCTTTTCTTAAATGCGGTGGCAAGGACAATTAATTTGCCCGCGATGAGGTCCGGTATGTTTTGCAAAGTTGTTTCCCCCTAATCGATACAAAAGATAAGTTTCTTGTATTAGAAATTAATACTATTATAAGGTACAATTATTAAGAAAGTTTCAAGAAAATGTTAAGAAAAAGAAAAAACTTTAACCAGAGCGGGGTTTTCCGCTGGGATGCTTTCCTGCAAAAAAATACCCGGTTTCACCGGGTATCATAGAAAAGGAGAGGAAGAGGGTTTTCAAGTACAATTAAAAAGAACAGAATTAAAGTCCAGAATATTATGAAACTTTATATGATTATAGCAGTGTCCGGCATATAAATCAATATGGATCTAACAAATAATTCAGAAAAATTTTACGATTTATTTCGAGTTAATATTTACTATATCTTTATTGCGCCTTTCTCCCGGATAATTTATAATAATTTTGAAAGAGGGGTGTGAAATCTTGGGTAGGCATATCAAAACTTTAAACAACACCCGGCTTCCGGTTACTGTAAAAGGCCGTGGCTGTGGTGAGTGCCAGACCTCCTGTCAGTCTGCCTGTAAGACTTCCTGCACGGTTGGTAATCAGGTGTGCGTGAAAGAGAATTCGAAGTAAAAGCCTTATCCCTCCGGGATAAGGCTTTTTTAAGGGGGCCTTCATTGCTGCATAAGCGGGAAAGCGCATACCTGCGGCAATAAAGGTCCTCCGGCTTATTGGGCTAAATTTTGTTGCGGCGGAGGCTGCCGTGCCAACGCTGAGGTGTTGAACGGGTCTGTCTTTAAGCCTCATAAACAGGGCCGCGCCATTTCACGTAAACGCTTGGGTTGCCGCATATACATATATCTGAGAATGCAGGAGGCGGGAGGGGGGCGACAAAAAAGCTGAATATTCGCTATATTTTTATCCTCCTGCGCATATTTGCCCTTATTTACCGGATCAGCCGTTTTACCTGTCTGGGTGCCGTATGTTATAATTAACCCGGTTTTACTTAATTATATTAAAAAGGTTGCTTTTTCCGACAGCTTGCTTATGACAAAAATAATAAATTGATGAGAGGAGTTGTATGATTTGCCGCTTTTTTTTGGAGGACTGCGGCGCCTTCCGGGGCAAGAGAAGTTTTTCACCAGCTTTAAAAGATGGCTTTCCGGTCAGAACGTTTTTCGCCAAATGGGGCTGGGTGCGGCGCTCTGTCTGATCCTGGCGGTTACTGCGTTCGCTTTCTTCGGGGGGAACGCTTGCGCGGTAATTGTGGGCGGGCGGGTAGTTGCTATTGCTGATAATGAGAAAAACGCTAGAAAAGCTCTGGGCGAATTGGTTGAGTTGAAATCCGAGCAGGCGGGTAGGGCTTTAGCCGTTGGGGAAAAGGTTTCCTACCGGGGGATCCGGGTAAATAAGGATGAGGTATCGGACATGGGGACTCTTAAGGAGATATTGGATAATACTTTATCCTTCAGAACAACAGGGACCGCCGTTATTGTAAACGGAGACACAAAGATTATCCTGAAGCAGAAAGATGACGCGCAAAAGCTGCTTGATTGGATTAAGTCTGTATACCCCGTTGAGCCTGATGATCAAGTAAATATTAAAGAAACGGTTGAAATAGCTGAAGTGCCCGCCCCAGTGAATGATCTTCTCGATCTGGAGGACGCTAAAAAACTGGTATTGCTTGGAACATCAAAAATTCAACAGTATACTGTTAAAGAAGGAGACACCCTGGAGGATATTTCCGCCGCGTCCAATATCAATCTTGAGCAGTTGCTGGCAGCCAACCCGGGTATGGATCCCGACAGGCTGAGTATCGGCCAGGTGTTGAACTTGAGCAAAGAGGAGCCGTTAATTACAGTTGTGGCGACTCGGCAAGAAACTGTACAGGAAGAGATACCGTATCAGGTTGAGGTGAAAAAAGACGATAATTTGTTCCTTGGGGAAAAAAAGGTAGTACGTAAAGGTGTACCCGGACAGAGGACGGTCACTTACCGGATTACGAGGGAAAACGGACTGGAAGCCGGCAGGGAAGTCTGTGAGCAAAATATTACCTCTGAAGCCATAACCGAGGTAGTGGTTAAGGGGTCGCAGACAATGCTGGCGTCCCGTGGCGGTTCCGCGCATCTAAGCTGGCCCTGCTCAGGGAGCATTGTTTCTCCTTTTGGCATACGCGACGGTAGGATGCACGAAGGGATAGACCTCGACGCCGGTTACGGCAGCCCGGTGATTTCCTCCGCGGGGGGGACGGTTATAGCCACAGGTTGGGAAGGCGGCTACGGCAAGGAGGTGGAAGTTTCCCACGGCAGCGGCGTAGTAACCAGGTATGCTCACCTTTCGTCAATCAATGTAAGTACCGGCCAGCAGGTTGACAGGGGGCAAGTAATCGGCCTGGTAGGGGCTACGGGGAATGCCACCGGCCCACATCTGCACTTCGAAGTGATTGTCGGAGGACAGCAGCGCAACCCGGTCAACTTTTTGCCATAAAAGTTCCCAATAGCCGCGCGGATGAGTATCCGGGCGGCATTTTCATGTAAAGTGCTTGTCAACATTCTGTGTAGTGTTATAATACAATGTAGTGTAAAAAACATTTGAGGTGAGGGAATTGTTTATCAGAAGGTCTGTTAACAGAAACAGGTTTCGAAAAGCCATTTTTATCACAATAACCGTTTTAATTGCCATAGGCCTGGTTATCCCGCTGGCGGGCTTATTTCAAAAACAGCCGGGTAACAGCGGATCTCAAAGCGCGGCGCCCGTCGCCGGGCAGTCGGTCCAGGACCAGCTTGCCAACCTTGAGTCCAAAGCAAAAGACAACCCCCGGGATACAAGCGTGTTGATGGAACTGGCCGAAACTTACCAACGCGTGGGTAAGCCGGATCAGGCCATAAAAACTTTTGAACAGGTGCTGGCGCTTGACGCTAACAACACCCAGGCACGTTATGAAATGGCTTTTATTTATTATCTAACTAATAAATCAGATCAGGCTATCACCCAGCTTACTGAAATAATTAAAGTGGATCCTGATAATAAGGATGCGCATTACCTCTACGGTATTGTCCTGGGTAAAGGTAAAGGGGACTATGCGGCGGGTATTCAGGAACTGGAGAAGTATATAGCCATTGTAAAAGAAGGTACCGATGCGGAAAAAGCCAGGCAGACCATTAACGAATGGAAGTCAGCGCAGGCGCAGAAGTAAAGGAAAACAGATTGAATCGCGGGAATGTAAGCGGTGTTGAGCCGCGCGCATTCCCGCGTCTATTTTGTATAAATTTCCGCTATGAAGGGCCCGTCTCCCACTTTATAATAAACTAGTTAACTATATAATTTAGAGTGGTAAGGAGCCTGATAATGGGAAGGTTTTGGCGGCTTTTAACGGCAACCTTGGTTATAATGACGGCCTTGCTTTGGAAGATCCCCGCCTGCGCTAAATTTTACGGCTACGGAGCGGTTAGAGAAGTGATGAAGGCGTATACAATTATTGGCGCTTGGAAAATGGATAAAATATCCTCGGAGCACTTCTCCGTCAGGTTTATGCCTGATAAACGCGCCGAAGCTGAAATGGTCCTGGAAACAGCGGAGCATTTTTATTACCCGGTTACCGGAGATTTCGGTTTTTCCCCCCGCGGCAGGATCCCCTTAATCCTTTACTCTTCCAGGGAAGAATTAAACAAAAGCTTCGGCTGGGAGGCCAATGAAAGCGCAATGGGTGTATACTGGGCAGGAGCAATCAGGGTGCTTTCGCCCGGGGTTTGGGCCGGCGAAGAAAACCCGGAACAGATAAGAGAAATATTTGCATCATCGGGGCCTGTCGCTCATGAACTTACTCACCTGATAGTAGACTACCTTACCGGGGGGAACTATCCCCGCTGGTTTACCGAAGGGGTAGCTCAATATGAGGAGTATAAACTAACCGGTTTTACCTTCGATGACGCGGCGGGTTCGCTGCGGCAGCCGCTGTACTCAATGAGTGAACTGGACTCCGGTTTTGACAGTCTGCCCAACCAGGCTTTGGCATACAAAGAATCGTTTGCCGCGGTGCTTTATATTGACCGCTGTTATGGAGAGGATACAATATATGAGTTAATTCATGAATTGGGTCAGGGAAATGATTTGAGCGTTGCATTGGAGAAAGTGTTGAAGGTGGACCTTCGTCAATTTGAGACACAATGGCAAGAATGGTATGTCCCTAACGTTGCCGGATCGTAAAAAATGGATGGCGGCAGGAATTATTTGTTTGAGAGCGAATATTTTAAGTGAAAAATGTTGAAATATTCCTGTATTAAAAATAAACAGGAGGGCCTATGGACAGGATTCTTATCGCGGGGGGGAAGCCCCTGCGGGGGCGGGTGAGAATAAGCGGCGCGAAAAACGCTTCCCTGGCGGTTCTGTGCGCCACGATTCTTTCCCGGGAAGAAATCATACTGGAGAATGTTCCCGACATCAGCGATGTGCGGGTAATGATTGAGATAATTAATAGTATGGGCGCCACGGCAGTGTGGGAGAATGCTGAAACGGTCAAGATCGTTCCAGCCGAATGTGAAAATGTTGAGGCTCCCTACCATCTGGTTAAGAAGCTGCGGGCGTCAAACCTCCTCCTCGGGCCGGTGCTGGCGAGGTTTGGCAGCGCTCAGGTAGCCCTGCCCGGTGGCTGCAACATCGGGGTGCGCCCGATGGACTTGCATTTTAAAGGCCTTGCCGGGCTGGGCGCGAAGCTTTCCATGGACCGCGGCTTTGTTAGGGGAAGCGCTTCCGGACAACTGAAGGGGGCCAGGATTTACCTTGATTTCCCCAGTGTTGGAGCCACCGAAAATATTATGATGGCGGCGTGCCTCGCAAAGGGACAGACTCTTATTGAAAACGCCGCTAAGGAGCCGGAGGTCGTTGATCTGGCTAATTTTTTGAACACCATAGGCGCCAGGGTGCGGGGCGCCGGCACCGACGCAATCAAAATTGACGGTGTACCCGGCTTGGAAGGCGGCGGGCGCTACTCGATAATACCCGACCGGATTGAGGCGGGGACCTTTATGGTGGCTGCCGCTGCTACGGGGGGCGAAGTCACCCTGGAAAACCTGATTCCCATTCACCTTGAACCGTTAAGCGCCAAGCTGCGGGAAGCAAACGTTAATGTGTATGAGGAAGAGGACACATTGAAAGTGCAGGCGAAGGAGCCCCTCCGGCCCATTGATATCAAAACGATGCCTTACCCGGGTTTCCCTACCGATATGCAGTCCCAGTTGATGGCTATGCTGTCGGCTGTGCCCGGTACCAGTATGATTGTGGAAAATATTTTTGAAAACCGGTTTATGGTGGCAAATGAGCTGAAGCGCATGGGCGCGCGGATTAAAATAGAAGGCAGAATGGCGGTAGTGGAGGGTGTGTCCGCTTTGCACGGAGCCCAGGTAAAGGCTACCGACTTGCGCTCGGGAGCGGCGCTGATCGTGGCCGGACTGATGGCAACCGGAGAAACTGAAATATGTAATGCTGTTTTTATCGACAGGGGCTACCATAACCTGGAGGATAAACTAGGTTCTCTGGGCGCGAAAATTTGGAGAAAATAAGATCGTGAGACAGGGGCTCATATTGAGTAAATGTTACATATAAATATACTGGCTGTTGGCCGCCTGAAGGAGAAATATCTGGCCGAGGGGGTGGGGGAATACCTGAAAAGGTTGTCATCTTACGCAAAAATAGATATTTCTGAGGTTGAAGATGAGAGTTTTCCGGACAACCTGTCTTCAACCGGGCGGCAAAGAATCAAAGAAAAAGAAGGCGCGCGCTTGCTCAACCGTTTGAGGAAGGGTACGTATTTAATAGCGATGGACGCAAAAGGGAAAATGCGCTCGTCTGAAGAAACGGCGGATCTGTTGAATAAATTGACAGTGGAAGGCAGGAGCCACCTGACCATTGCCATCGGTGGCGCGCTGGGGCTTTCCAAAGAGATGATAGAGCGGGCAGATCTGGTCTTGTCTTTTTCAAAACTTACTTTTCCCCACCAGTTATTCCGTTTAATTTTATTGGAACAGCTATACCGCTGGTTTAAAATTAGCCGGGGTGAACCGTACCATCATTAATGCATAATTTTTTTACAAATATTGGCGGCGGGGGCCTGAAAAAAGGGCCTGCCGCCCTAGTTTTTATTGTGGTTGAAGGAAGGGCGGCGGCAGGATGTGCGCATTTCCTTCCCAGCTTTGGCTTCCCAGTTAAATCGTGATTGAAAACCAAGCTGCTTCGAGCTTCTTCTGCACCCGAAAGACAGAAGCCCCCTCCGACTTATTGACGGAGGGGGCTTCTGTCTAAAAAATGCCGCACTACTTTTTCATCAAGATGCAACTCTATCGTGCCGACGCCGCGCCTGTCCGTGACGGTGAGCAGTCCGGGAGAGAGCCGGGTTTGCTGTTTTCTCGTCATGCACTGTCAAGCAGGGTATTTGGCATGTGCTCAGAATCTGGTATAATACGGGTAACGGTAAACGACGGAAGGGGTGACGGCTT
>MVRN01000046.1 GCA_002067965.1 Pelotomaculum sp. PtaU1.Bin035 | reverse complement strand
CGGAAGAGGAATCCCTCAATCGATTATACATAAAATATTTGATCCGTTCTTTACTACTAAAGAAGTTGGTAAAGGGACAGTATTCGTTATTAAGCTGCCTGTTCATAGCCAAGAAGGCGGAAAACAAGTTCTGTAAAGAATGGCAATCTAAGAAGTGGGAACTACCTTTACCATAAGCTTACCGATAACAGAACAAGATTCAAATAATTAAAACGGAGTTAGTAAATAATGAAAAAATCAATTATCTTTGTCGATGATGAGCCGAATATTATTCAAGGACTTAAACGAATGCTGCGAAGCGAGCGGGATAAATGGGAAATGTTTTTTGTATTTAGCGGCAAAGAAGCTCTTGAAATTCTATCTAATAACCACATTGATATTATTGTTACCGACATGCGCATGCCGGAAATGGACGGCGCAGAACTGCTCGGACAAGTTGCCGGTCATTACCCTAATACCGTTCGGATTGTTCTTTCAGGACATTCAGATAGAGAGATGATTTTAAGATCCGCAAAATTCGCTCACCAATTTATAAGCAAACCCTGTGATGCCAATATGTTAAAATATGCATTAGACAGGGCTTGTTTGCTGCAGGACTTGGTCAGAGACGTAGAATTGCGGAGGTTTATCAATGGAATAGTTAATCTACCCAGCCTTCCAGACAAATTCGCCATGCTATTGGGAGAAATCCAAGCCCCCGACACATCACTAAAAAAAATCGGGGATATTATTGCGCAAGACGTCACAATGACCGCGAGAGTCCTCCAAATGGTAAACTCAGCTTTTTTCGGTCTTCCGAAAAAGGTAACGAACCCACAGCAGGCAGTGACTTTGCTCGGTATAAATACACTTAAAGGGCTAGTGCTTTATGTCAATATTTTTTCTGCGATTGAACCACCAGCCGATGCGGTGTTCTCTATGGAGTCTCTGTGGCAACATAGTATAATGGTGGGCAATATTGCCAAGGGTATTATTTACTCTGAATTAGACGACCAAAAACTTGCCGACGAAGCATTTATAATAGGGATGCTCCATGATATAGGAAAGCTCCTGTTAGGTCAGGCCCCCAACTATCACCAGGGTATAAAAAAATTGCTAAATGATAAAGGGACTAATTTCGTTGATGCCGAATACGGACTAATGGGAATATCACATTCCGAAGTGGGTGCATATCTTTTAGGATTATGGGGATTTTCCAACTCCGTTGTTAAATCAGTCGCCTACCACCATACTCCGGTGAAATCCATGAATGTTGAATTTACTCCACTTACAGCCGTTCACGTGGCCAACGCCCTGGAGCTGCAGGAGGATTGCATTGATTTGCCTTATTTGGAATCACTTAATTTAACAAACAAAATAGCGATATGGACGGAATGTTGCAATAAAATAAAAAGGAAGTTTTTGCATGAACAATATGGTACTGTTGGTAGATGATGATCATAATATACTGTCCGCTTATCAGAGGTTGTTACGGAAAAAATTTGAACTGGTAACTGTCGATAGCGGGGTGAAAGGGATTGCCGCGCTTCTTGAACAAGGACCGTTTGCCGTGGTAGTCTCAGACTACCGCATGCCGGAAATGGACGGTGTTCGGTTTCTTTCCGCAGCCCGGCAGGTATCACCCGACACAGTCCGGATCATGCTTACCGGACAAGCCGATTTTGAGGCTACCATAGACGCGGTCAACGAAGGGAACATTTTCCGTTTTCTCACTAAGCCCTGCCCAACAGATCATTTAATGGACGCGCTATCGGCCGCGGTTGAACAGTACCGGCTGATTACGGCAGAGCGGGAACTTTTGGATAATACTCTTAAAGGCACTATTAAACTGTTAATTGATGTTTTGTCCATGGTAAATCCCGCAGCCTTTAGTCAATCTTCCCGTATAATTAAAATAGTGAGAAGATTGTCAACCCGCTTAAATGTCAAGGAAAAGTGGAAAGTAGAATTGGCTGCCATGCTTTCACAAATCGGGTGCGTGACAATTCCCGGAGAGATCCTGCAAAAGAAGTATCAAGGTTTAACTCTATCTGAAAGTGAAAACGAAATGTTTTTAGCGCACCCCAAAACGGGCAAAGATTTGCTTGAAAATATTCCGCGTCTGGAGGACATAGCAGAAGGAATAGCTTATCAAATGAAACGATTTGATGGAACGGGCGTGCCGGCGGATAATCTTCAAGGTATGGAAATCCCCTTTATAGCCCGGATTTTAAAGGTCGCTCTGGATTTTGACACATATCTTACAGCGGGCAATTCATATGTACAATCTTTTGATATAATGTATAACCAGCGTCAATGGTACGATTCCGACGTCCTGGCCGCTCTGGAAGCTGATATACTAAATATAGAAGAAGGATTCGTAGTTAGATCGATTGAATTGAGCAGTCTTTTATCAGGCATGATTTTAGCCGACGATATTGTAGATTTAAACAAACGGGTGCTAATTCCCAAGGGAAGTGAAATTACCGAAGTTTTAAAACGACGCCTGTTAAATTATGCGCGTTTTGGCAATATTGCCGAACCGATAAAAGTAATAGAACAACTCAAATAAAGGGACCCAAGCTCCCCGCTCTACCGGACCCGCTATTACCCAATCCAGAAGGACCGTACTTTCCCGCTTTTGAAAATGCGGGTCTTGGCCAAATCCTTAATAATAAAGTCCCCGCTTTCCGCAAAGCCGCCGCCCGCCGTGGCCCGACCGTTTTGATAGTTTGAACAGGTTCTGTTAATAAGTCGTTGGATAATACAGATCCGCAAACTGCTCTTGCAGCCAAAAGTATTTTTTGGTAGAATGTATAGGTGGTTTAAAGGAGGTGTGTAAAACTTATGTCTAGAAAATGCTCCATATGTGGTAAAGGAATAACCGTAGGGATTAAAATGAGTCACTCACACATACGCACAAAAAGGATTTGGGTTCCAAACCTGCAGCGTGTCAAGGCTATTGTTGACGGCTCACCGAGAAAAGTGCTTGTTTGCACCCGGTGCCTCAGAAGCGGAAAGGTCAAACGCGCGATATAAAACGTACGATATAACTTAAAATAAGGCGGTTTTTTAACTTTTACCAAAAACCCGGCCAGTTGGCCGGGTATTAATATTTTATCACAAGTTATCAGTTGGCCATACTCTTCAATAGATTAGCCATTTCGATAGCTGTTACCGCGGCGTCCCATCCCTTGTTTCCGGCTTTCGTGCCCGCCCGCTCAATAGCCTGCTCAATAGTCTCGGCAGTGATAACACCAAAGACAACAGGGATACCGCCGTCCAGACCCACCTTTGCCACACCCTTGGCGACCTCGGCGGCAATATAGTCAAAGTGGGGTGTAGCGCCGCGGATCACCGCGCCCAGGCAAATGACGGCGTCATATTTATTCATTGAAACCATTTTTCCGGCCACCAGCGGTATCTCAAACGCCCCGGGCACCCAGGCTACCTCGATGTCCTGTTCCGCCACCCCATGCCGGTTTAGAGCATCCAGCGCGCCACCCAGCAGTCTGCTGGTGATAAATTCATTAAAGCGTCCCAGAACGAGCCCAAACTTCAGACCTTGCCCCAAAAGATGTCCTTCATAAAATTTCGGCATTATTTTATCTCCTTTACCTAAAAATTTCGATTTAGCATTTAACAGTATTTTTAACTAGTCAGGTATTCAGAATTCAGTAGCCAGAATATTTCAAGGTGATAAACCTTCTCTCATTCTGACTCCTGACTCCTGTTTTTTTAACGTTCACCATTGCCGACATTCAGCAAATGGCCGAGCTTTTTTTGTTTGGTTGCGAGGTAAAAACGGTTGTTTTTGCCCGGACGTATTTCCACAGGCACCCGTTCCACGACTTTCAGCCCGTAGCCTTCCAGCCCGGCTATCTTGCGGGGGTTGTTAGTCATCAGGCGGATTTTTTCAAGTCCCAGGTCCGCCAGAATTTGCGCTCCCAAACCGTAGTCGCGCAAGTCGGCGGGAAACCCCAGGGCCAAATTAGCCTCGACCGTATCCTTGCCCAAGTCCTGCAGATGATAAGCCCGAATCTTATTCAAAAGGCCGATACCGCGTCCTTCCTGTCGCATATACAGGAGAACCCCGACACCTTCCTCGGCAATCATTTCCATTGCGCGGGCCAACTGGTCTCCGCAATCGCAACGCGTCGACCTAAAAACATCTCCGGTCAAACATTCAGAGTGTACTCTTACCAGGGGCGCTTCCGCCTGACTCAGATCACCCATCACCAAGGCCAGGTGCTCTTTGCCGTCCAGCAGGCTTTCATATGGTACAGCTTTAAACTTACCATATTTCGTAGGCAATTGCGCCGATTCAATCCGGCGCACCAGCCTTTCATTACGCCGCCTGTAGTGGATCAAGCCAGCTACGGTTATTATCTTTAAGTTGCGGCCTTTAACAAACTCCATCAATTCAGGCACCCTCGCCATAGTGCCGTCTTCCTTTATAATTTCACAAATAACTCCGGCGGGGTACAGACCGGCCATTCTGGCCAGATCCACGGCAGTCTCGGTGTGTCCCGCCCGCCTTAAAACCCCGCCTTCCTTGGCGCGCAACGGGAATATGTGGCCGGGACGCCGCAAGTCCTCTGGTTTAGTGCCGGGATTCAAGACCGCCTTGACGGTCATGGCTCGCTCGTATGCGGAAATGCCGGTGGTGCATTCTTTGGCGTCGATAGAAACCGTGAACGCTGTGGCGTGGGGATCGGTGTTGTTGGTTACCATGGCCGGCAGGTCGAGTTCGTCAAGACGTTTTCCGTCAACCGGCAGGCAAACCAAGCCGCGCGCATGCATAATCATGAAGTTAACCGCTTCCGGGGTGACTTTCTCAGCAGCCATAATCAAGTCCCCTTCGTTTTCACGGTCCTCATCGTCCACTACCACAATCATCTTGCCTTGCTTGATATCCTTGATTGCTTCTTCAATTGTGTTAAATTTCATTACAGCTGCCTCCCTGCAATAAATATACAATTGGCGATATACCATTCCCTCATTCTAACTTATGATTCATGAGCAGTACCATAAATCCTATAGAAAACCATGTTCAGCTAAAAAACTCAAATTTATCTTTGATTCTCCGCCGTTTTTTTCCGGGAAAGCCAGTCTTTCAATATATTTCCCGATCACATCTCCTTCCAGGTTCACTGTGGCGCCGGCCTTTTTCCACCCCAGGGCGGTGGCGTGAGCAGTATGGGGTATAAGCGATACCTGAAAGCTGTCCGCCTGGAAATCGACCACCGTAAGGCTAATTCCATCTATAGCTACCGACCCCTTTTTAATTATATAGCGCATCACTTCCCGGGGCGCCCTGATGGTAATCAGGGTGGCTATATCATGTTTCTCCAGCCGGGTAATTGTGCCGACCCCGTCAATATGCCCGCTGACTATATGGCCGCCCAACCTGTCCCCAAGCCGCAAAGCCCGCTCAAGATTAACGCGCTCACCCGCATATAATGAACCCAAATTGGACTTGGCCAGGGTTTCCGCCATAACATCCGCGGCAAACTCTTGCGGAGCCAAATGCACTACCGTAAGGCAAACCCCGTTCACCGCTATGCTGTCCCCGACCCGCGCGTCCTCCAGCACTTTTTGCGCACTTATGGTCAACCGGGCGGAATCAGCCCCGCGCCTGGTACTCCTGAGCGTCCCAAGTTCTTCTACAATGCCGGTAAACACCGTTAACACCCACCTCGGTATTTTAAGTATCCTTCTATACAAAAGTCAGCGCCCAGGCGGCTCACTTTTACACGCTCAAGTTCCGCCGCCCCGGACAATTCACCGGCCCCCCGGCCGCCTACCGGACCGGGCGCCTCCTGCCCGCCGATAATCTTGGGTGCGATAAACCAGACTACTTTATCAACTATTTCCGCGGCAAACGCCGAACCGTGGACCCCGGCCCCACCCTCAACCAGCAGGCTGGTTATTTCCCGGCTTCCCAATATTTTCATCAACTCCGCCAGGTCGACTCTTGGGCCTTCATTTACCACCAGAACCTCCGCGCCGGCCTCCCGCAGCGCCTCCAGCCTCTCCGCCGGCGCGCCCGCTGTAGCGGCAACGATGGTGGGGGCTTCCGAACGCTGGGATAATACTATTGAACCAAGCGGGATCCGGGCCGTGCTGTCCAGGATTATCCTCGCCGGGTCGCGCCCTCCCCCGGAGGCAAGGCGCGTTGTAAGAGACGGGTTGTCGGCCAGGACCGTGCCGATGCCGGCCATAATAGCGTCATGCCGGTCTCTCAGGCAGTGGACATGCGCCCTTGCCTCGGGCCCGGTAATCCATTTAGACTTTCCGGAACGGGTGGCAATTTTCCCGTCCAAGCTCATGGCCGCCTTGGCCGTCACAAAAGGAAGTCCGGCAGTGATATATTTGACAAATACTTCGTTCATCTCAAGGGCTTCATCTTCCATTACACCCGTAATGACTTCCACGCCGGCCTCTTTAAGCCGCCGGATTCCGCCGCCCGATACCAGCGGGTTCGGATCACCCATGGCAATGACCGCTCTTGCCACTCCGGCGGCAATCACCGCCTCCGTGCAGGGGCCGGTGCGCCCGTGGTGGCAGCAGGGTTCCAGCGTCACATACAGAGTCGCGCCACGGGCTTCATTTCCCGCTTCAGCCAGAGCCAACACCTCGGCGTGCGGAGTACCCGCCCGGGCATGATAGCCCAGACCGACTATCCGGTTGTCTTTCACCACCACCGCCCCCACCATCGGGTTGGGGCTGGTGCGCCCGCGCGCCCGGGCGGCAAGTTTCAAAGCCAATTCCATATAACGCCTGTCCATAAATCCCCACCAGTATTTTAAAAATCAAAAAACCCCGGGCAATATAACCTCAGGGTATTAATCAGGCAGAAGGAAACAACCTTTTGGGAAAATATCTCGAATAGGTCTCCTCAACCTTCTCCCATCCAGACTTTTACTGTCGGCCCCGGCTTCTCACCGGATCAACCCTTAAAGGGCTCGCGGGCTCGGCTCGCGCCACACCGCCGGTAGGGAATTGCACCCGTCCCTGAAGGTATAACATTATTAATTTCAATGACTATTATATGACCGGGTTTATTAGATGTCAACCTCTATAGACCTTTCTTGAGCTCTGCCGAGTAGTGTGGAAATTTTCGTGCAATGGATTATTTCGTTAAGAGTTTGGATAAACTTTTAAGAGCTCTTACCTGCCGGGAGGATAGGGAAATGCTGAGGAGCAATTGTTGGCTTCCTCTTAAAATACTTATACCATGGAAAAAGGTTGTTGGTTCAAAATTACGTTATTAATTTAATCATTACCGTCACTGAAGAAATCACTATCTATCCGCTTAATTTCATAAATTGCTTCTGTAGCCACCCCAAGGTTGTATTCTATCATAAGTTTAGAAAGCATTACCCCATCCACGAGAATAACCTTTGTGGTATGCTGTTTATTAGCATATACTAACGCCTCTTTCGTAAATTGTGCTGTAGTAATAAATAAGCCTTTGGTCGCTCCTTGGCCTGCTAGCGCTCCCACGAATTTTTGAATCTCCGGTCTGCCAATTGTTTTGTCCAATTCCCAGCGCTTTGCCTGAATATAAATAAGACTAAATCCAAGTTTATCTTCACGTACTATGCCGTCAATTCCCTCATCTCCACTTTTACCAACCACATCAGACGAATCTTTAAGTGAGCCACCGTAACCCATTTTTTCAAGAAGCTTTACCACTAAGACTTCAAAGAAAGAAGGCGGTTGCTTCATAATTTCAGAAAGCAAATCGTCCGCGAGACTTGCATTGATCATATTAAAAGCATTATCTAATACATCCTGTGGAGTATCTTCAGATGGATTCACAGTTGGCATGTCCTTTTCATTTGAATAAGGACGAGCAAACATTCGAAAAGCTTCGTATCGCATGAGAAAACGATCATCAATTACATCAGGATTTTCTGCTAATAGCTTGCTGCCTTCTGATGTAATAACAAACACGCCACGAGAAGGGCTATCAATTAGACCAGCCTTTTTTAGATAGGTTCTAGTCCAGCCTATCCTATTAACAAAGATGGCTTGTCTACCACTGGGCAGCAGTTCTTTTCTATCTTCTTCAGTTATCCCCATATAAGCTGCCACTTTTTCTTTAACCTCTTTGTTTTTATGTGGTTGTCCATCCTTTAAGCATTCAAGGAAAGGACGATACATTTCGTGATATTTTGGTATTGTCATTACTCAATCCTCCCATAAAACAATAGAACATAATCTATGACGCAAGTGGATTTGATTAGCTCTAACCCCGATCCTGGATACTAGAAATAATCATCTTCTACAGATATTAAATAATACCTGTAAGTGAAGCGGGATTAATTATCGACAAATTATGACATAAAATGATAGGCCCATATTAATTATGAATGGGAGAATCAATGTAAGTGGCTCTCCTTTTTCCTCTTTTGCGTGATAAATTTCGTCAAATTAGCATTCATTTGGTAATCTTCAAAGAGGATTTTATAGTTAGTTATAGAAATCATAATAAAAAGCAGCAGTTTAAGCTTAAATATAATATAGGCAGGTGAATAAAAGAACTTTAAAACTGGTAATACCACTCAAATAAATAGCAAAAAATGGCAATAATATAAAACAACTAGAAGAATATAGGAGCAGAAAAAATGCTGACAGGAGAAATTCGCAATAAGGTTGATAAAATTTGGACAGATATGTGGGCTGGCGGAATAACCAACCCGTTAACCGTTATAGAACAGCTTACCTATTTGATGTTTATCCGTTCCCTCGATGAGAAAGAACTAGAGAACGAGAGCGTTGAAGCCTTGAGTGGCGAAACAATGCAAAAGATATTCCCTCAAGATGAAGACGGACAAGCAATGCGCTGGAGCAAATTTAAAAACAAAGATTCCCGTGAGATATACCATATTGTAGGCACAAAGGTATTCCCTTTTATCAAGGCTATGAACGGTATAAGTTCTTCTGCTTTTTCCCGCTATATGCAAGACGCGATGTTTTTAATCCCGACTCCGCAGGTATTGCAAAAAATTATCACAGGATTAGATGAGCTGTATGAACACGATATCAAAAACTTAGATATGCAGGGCGACCTTTATGAGTATATGCTGGGAAAGCTGTCCACCGCTGGACAGAACGGTCAGTTCAGGACCCCAAAGCAGATTCGTGATATGATGGTTCGATTGCTCGCACCAACCCCTAGAGATAAGATATGTGACCCTGCTTGCGGCACGGCGGGATTTCTAGTATCCTCCGCTGAATTTATCCGTGAGCGTTACGAAGCCGAGATGACTAGCGAACAATGGGAGCATTTTGCAGGCGATATGTTCACAGGCTTTGATACTGATAGAACAATGCTGCGCCTTTCCGCCATGAACCTGATGCTCCATTCGATTACCCAGCCCCATATCAACTATGTGGACAGCGTTTCGAAGCAGAACAATATTTCTTCAACTTATGATATTGTCCTTGCCAATCCGCCATTTACCGGCACAGTGGATGCTGAAAGCATTAATGATAATCTGAAAGCAGTCTGCAATACCAAAAAGACAGAGCTTTTGTTTGTGGCACTCTTTCTGAGGATGCTGCGCAAAGGCGGGCGTTGTTCCTGCATTGTGCCGGACGGGGTTTTATTTGGCACAACCAAGGCGCATAATGCCTTGCGCAAGGAACTTGTAGAAAACCACCAATTGCAAGCGGTTATATCAATGCCAAGCGGTGTATTTAAACCATACGCTGGTGTCAGCACCGCCGTCCTTGTGTTTACCAAAACAGGCGCAGGCGGCACCAATAAGGTTTGGTTTTACGATATGAAAGCTGATGGCTATTCTTTAGATGATAAACGAACCCCTATTGAAGCCAATGATATTCCCGATATTATTGCCCGTTTCCATAACCTTGATGACGAAGCTGACCGTAAGCCTACCGAGCAGAGCTTCTTTGTGGATAAGTCTGCCATTGCAGCCAACGACTATGACTTATCAATTAACCGCTATAAAGAAGTTGTTTATGAAAAGGTTGAATATGACCCGCCAGCGGTGATTATGGCACGCCTTGATGAGCTAACCCTTGATATTGCTTCCAAGATGGAGGAATTGAGGGGGCTTATCGGTGGGTAAGTGGAAAAAAGTTCCCTTAAAAAATCTTACAACTTTAATGGTCGACGGTGATTGGGTTGAGTCAAAAGACCAGTCAACAGAGGGTATAAGGTTGGTTCAAACTGGTAACATTGGTGAAGGTGAGTATTTAGATAAACCTAAACGTGCGAAATATATTAGTGAAAAGACATTTATTTACTTAAGTTGTACAGAAGTATTTGGTGGTGATGTTTTAGTCTCCCGTCTACCATCACCTGTTGGTAGAGCCTGTATTCTTCCCCAAAGTAATACTAGAATGGTAACAGCTGTAGATTGTACAGTAATTAGATTTGATAAAGCACGATGTTTATCAAAATATTTTGTATATTTTTCTATGACAATTTTATACCAATATGAAGTAGCGAAGCATATTGCTGGCTCTACAAGAGTACGTATTAGTCGAAAAAACTTAGAAACTGTGAGAGTTCCTCTTCCATCTCTCGAAATACAAGAGCAAATTGCCCAAACTTTAGACACTACGTCAGAACTACTTTCCATGCGCCAACAGCAGCTTGCAGAGTTGGATAACCTTATTAAATCCACTTTTTATTATATGTTTGGTGATCCTGTTGGGAATGAAAAAGGGTGGAAGGTAATTCAATTGGCTGATTGTTTAAGTATTGTTGGAGGGTATGCTTTTAAGAGTACTGATTTTTCTAACGAAGGTATCCCAATTATAAAAATTGGAAATATCAATTCTGGTACATTTCATGACAAAGGTATTTCTTTTTGGAATTATGATAAAAAATTTGATAAATATTTATTATATCCTAATGACATAGTTATCTCTCTCACTGGCACTGTGGGTAAAGATGATTATGCAAATGTTTGTATATTGTAGTGCACCCCGTTGTCAAGACACTTTTCTAAAAAATTTAAGCTATTTTACCTCTCTTTCATTATGATTTTTT
>MVRN01000045.1 GCA_002067965.1 Pelotomaculum sp. PtaU1.Bin035 | reverse complement strand
TTTAGGTGGGTAAAGCCAATTTTAGATATCTTGGAAACCTTATCTATCAAGGGCTTGGAGTTTTGCAATTGACTCAAATGTATAAATATATTGTTGAAAGGAGTGACTACCGATAGAACTTATTAATGGAAAAGATGAAGGTGATATAAACTACAGTTCCGGTGTAGTGTGGGTCAAAGAAGGCAAGGTATTCGTAAAAGATCCTGCCGAAGGTGGTAAATTTCCCACAATCACTCCTTGCCCCGGGTTGGACCTCTTTATTAACGGAAATAAAGTAGAGGGGAAGACCATTGTCAGTGAGAAAGATATAATCGAAATAATAACCATAACAAACGAAGAACCGGGAATTTATAAAATCAATGTTGTCCCTGGAGGCCTATTGGCAACACTCGAATTAAAAACTGGAACAAGCTTACGCCAATATATTCGAAATAGCAACCCGGAAAACAACATGGTGCTTAATTTTGAAAATCAGGTAGAAAAGACCTGCCCTTGCAGCCTGGACGAAATAATGCAGGAAATGGCTAGAAAAAATATAACCTACGGTATTAAACATGATGTTATACGGAATGTGCTGGCAAAACCGGCAGACGGGTTATATATAATCGCTGAGGGGGAAGCTCCCGGCAATACCGTCGACGAACGGATTGAGTTAGTCTTCCAGAAAGGACCAGAGGAGCGAAGGGTAAGAAATGATGACAAGAAGGTAAACTTTCGGGATATGGTTGAAATAATGTCAGTTGAACCGGGCACTTTGCTGGCTGTAAAACACATGGGAATCCAGGGCGACATGGGAAGGAAGGTTACGGGAGACATAATACCTCCGGTCAAGCCTCAAATCTATGAATTAACTGCCGGCAAAGGAGTGGAAATTTCCTCCTGCGGTAACAAGGCGATAGCCAAGATCGGTGGTAGTCCTATAGTTAAGAAACAAGGGAACCGTTACTATATAGATGTCAACCCGGTGCTGCAAAAAAAAGGAGATGTGGATATTTCGTCCGGCAACATCCGTTTCAAAGGTGATGTTGTAGTGCATGGCGATGTTTGTGAAGGAATGTCGGTACAAGCCGCAGGTAAAATTAATATCCATGGAATGATTTTTTCGGCAAATATTGCGGCCCAGGGGGGTATCAGCGTCAGGCAAAATATCACCGGCAGTAATATGATAGCCGGCGGAGACAGCACGTTTTATAAAAATATCTTTAAAATTCTGGACGCTATCTATTCCGACCTTTCTGATATAACTAAGATGGTCCCGGGTCTGGCCCAGCACCCCAAGATGAAGGGTATCAAAACCGGCCAGTTAATCCAGGTTTTAATTGATAAAAAATTTCCCCGCATTCCAAACCTGATGAAAGAGTTAATCAAATATGCCGACAAGCATTCCTTCATTCTCCCCAGAGAGATAGCACAGCTTCTGGAAAAGGTTGAGAAAAATCTTAGAGGTTTAAATCTATTAAAGCTGGAGTCGCTTGAGGATTTACACATTCTCCTCTTAGAAATAAAAGAGGCACAAAAAACAATGGAAAGCATGGCCCGGAATAAAGCCGATATCTCTTTCGGATACGCGGTCAACAGCAAAATTGAGGCCACCGGGAACGTTAAGGTAGATGGCCGCGGCTGTATCAATACCACCATCCGGGCAGGGGGCAATGTGCATATTAAAGGAGTGTTCCGCGGCGGGGAAGTAACAGCCCGGGGGGATATTATCCTGAATGAAGCCGGTACCGAATTGGGGGCCAAAACGTTTATCAGGACTGATGAAGGAAGAAAAGTCTTTATTACTAAAGCTCATGAGGGTGTCCGCATTCAGGTCGGCGACCGTCAGGTCAATATCACTTCCACGCAGAACAATATTAAAGCGGAGCTAGACGATAATGGCGCAATGAAAATTAATGCATAGATTGACATCTTCTTTTTTTTTCTGTAAACTATAAAGGATAAAATACCTTGAAATCGGTCCCGTGAGGCCGGTAAGGATTCATAGAAGTGGTTAACTTAGGCCAACTATGCCTGCTTACCGGTGGTGAGCAGGTTTTTATTTGCTGGAAAGCATTAATGGGTCTCATTACTTGCAACACTATCGCTTACCAGATGCGACGGAGGTTTTATATGGTAAAAGAGAAAGCGCAGATCCTGGATACGGAAGGAATCCGGCGATCTTTGACCCGGATTGCTCATGAGATAATTGAACACAACAAGGGTACTGACAACCTGGCCTTAATCGGCATCCGCCGCAGGGGCGTTCCCCTGGCCAAGCGTCTTGCCGCAAGGATAGAGGAGATCGAGGGGAGATCGGCGCCGGTGGGAATCCTGGATATAACTCTGTACCGGGATGACCTTGCTACCTTGGCCCGCCAGCCCCTAGTGCGGTCAACTGAGGTGTCCTTCCCGGTTTCCGGCAAAAAAATAGTCTTAGTTGATGACGTTATTTTCACCGGACGTACCATCAGGGCTGCCCTGGACGCGGTGATGGACCTGGGCCGCCCCGAGGTTATCCAGTTGGCAGCCCTCATTGACAGGGGCCACCGGGAGCTCCCGATTAGGGCGGACTATATCGGCAAAAATGTGCCGACTTCCCGTAAAGAATCGGTATTAGTCCGGTTACAGGAAATTGATGGAGAGGATAAAGTAGTGATATTCGAACCTCCCGATTAAACATTTGAGCTTATCAGATGTGCGGCACCAACCGCATCTGATGGCAGGCCGGTTCCATCCTTATTACGTGCGGTTCCGTGAGACCGGAAAGGGGAAGGACCCCGTTAAGCAATCCCTTTTCAGGCCTCAGCCTGGCGATTAACCAGGAGGGGTTTTATTTTTGAGCTTTAGGGGGGAAATAAATGGGCCTTAGCGAAAAGGACCTGGTCGGTTTACAACACGTCCCTGCCGAGGAAATCAACCAAATTCTTGACATCGCCACGCCGATGAAAGAAATTATAAAAAGGCAGATCAGGAAAGTGCCTACCTTGCGGGGACGTACGGTAGTAACTGTTTTTTATGAAGCCAGCACCCGTACCCGGGTATCTTTTGAATTGGCGGCCAAGTACTTGAGCGCCGATACCACCGGCATTACAGCTGCAACCAGCAGTATGAGCAAGGGTGAAAGCATTAGGGACACTGCCCGTACCATCGCCGCCATGGGGGCGGATATAGTAGTGCTTCGCCATCCCATGGCCGGAGCTGCCGAATTGCTGGCCCACACCATTAAGGCCTCGGTGATTAACGCCGGAGACGGCGCCCACGAGCACCCTTCCCAGGCTCTGCTGGATATGTTTACGGTTAAAGAAAAAAAAGGCCGGCTCAAAGGACTGAGAATTGCTATCATCGGGGATATATTGCATAGCCGGGTAGCCCGCTCCGATATCTGGGGTTTTCACAGAATGGGCGCTGAAGTAAGGCTGGCCGGACCAGCTACGCTGCTCCCACCGGGAGTGGAAAAAATGGGAGCCAGGGTTTACACTAACCTTGAAGAAGCACTGGAAGGCGCCGATGTAATTAATATTCTCCGTATTCAGCTGGAAAGGCAAAACCGGGGGCTGTTTCCCGGACTGCGGGAATACAGCAGGCTGTTCGGGATAAATAAAGAAAGGCTGAAATTGGCCGCGCCGGACGCCCTGGTGATGCACCCGGGCCCAATGAACCGGGGAGTGGAAATAGCTCCGGAGGTAGCGGATGGCATTCAGTCAATTATTAATGAACAAGTAACTAACGGGGTGGCAGTGCGAATGGCTTTGCTTTACCTGCTAACCAGAGGGGGGAGCAAACATGAAATTACTTGTTAAAGGCGGTACGGTGATAGATCCGGTTGCCGGTAAAACAATGGAAAAGGATATCCTTATCGTTGACGGTAAGATTACCAAAACAGGAGTACATTTGAGCGCCGGCGGCGCCGAGATGCTGGATGCTTCCGGTAAAATGGTGGCTCCGGGTCTGATCGATATGCACGTACACCTGCGTGAGCCTGGATTTGAGGCTAAGGAAACCATATTCAGCGGTACCTGTTCCGCAGCCCGGGGCGGCTTTACCTCTGTAGCCTGCATGCCCAATACCAGCCCCGTGGCCGATAACGCTGCCATTATTTCATATATAAAAAATACAGCCAGGGAAAAGGGAGCGGTCAACGTCTACCCCATCGGCGCCATTACCAGGGAAAGCAAAGGTGATGAACTGGCTGAAATGGGTGACATGAAAGAAGCCGGGGCTGTGGCGTTTTCAGACGACGGGATGCCAGTGATGAACGCCGGCCTGATGCGCAGGGCCATGCAGTATTCCCGGATGCTTGGACTAGCGATAATTTCTCACAGTGAAGATAAGAATATCTCCGCCGGCGGGGCGATGCACGAAGGATACATGTCCACTGTACTTGGCCTGAAGGGAATACCGTCTTCTGCGGAAGAAGTGATGGTGGCCAGGGACATTCTGCTGGCCGAAGAAACCGGTTGCCGTTTACATATCGCTCACGTCAGCACTGCCGGTTCCGTCCGGCTGGTTCGTGAAGCTAAGGCCAGAGGTGTCAAAGTTACCGCTGAGGTTACGCCTCACCACTTCAGCCTGACTGACCAGACAGTGGCCGGCTATGATACAGCCACCAAAGTTAACCCGCCTTTGCGCGCCGCAGCTGATGTGGACGCGGTGAAGGAAGGGCTGGCAGACGGCACCATCGACGTTATCGCCACCGACCACGCCCCTCATACGGTTGAAGAAAAGGATGTCGAATACGACCTGGCGCCTTTCGGCATGGTCGGCCTGGAAACAGCGGTAGGCCTGGTCTGGACTGAACTGGTCGCTCCCGGCGTGCTCACACCGCTGCAAGCAGTTATGAAGTTGACAATAAACCCTTCCATGGTACTGGGCATTTCCAAAGGAACTCTGGATGCCGGCTCTGATGCTGATATAACTATAATTGACCCGGCAGCTTCCTGGACAGTCGACCCGGCTCAGTTTGCCGGCAAAGGCCGGAATACCCCTTTCACCGGGCGGCTATTAACAGGTATGCCATATATGACGATAGTTGGCGGACGGGTAGTAATGCGTGAGGGTATAGTCTAATGATGCGGCTACATCCATAGATTTGTTGTTAAATAAGCTTTATTTTAAATAGTTTTTTTAAATATAGCGGAGGTGTTATTATGCAGGCAATGCTGGCCCTGGAAGACGGCACCGTTTTTACCGGCGAGACCTTTGGCGCGACAGGAGAGGAATGGGGAGAAGTAGTTTTCAATACCGGGATGACCGGCTACCAGGAGGTGCTCACCGACCCCTCCTACTGCGGCCAAATCGTGGTGATGACCTATCCCCTGATCGGCAACTACGGCATTATGAAGGAGGACTTTGAGTCAAAAAAGTCTTACGTCCGTGGCTTTGTGGTGCGAGAAGAGTGCGGGCGGCCCAGTAACTGGCGTCTCTCCGAAACCATCGACAGCTTTCTGAAAAAAGAAAATGTGATCGGCCTGGCGGGTATAGATGCCCGGGCTCTGACCAGGCGCCTCCGCAGCTTCGGGACAATGCGCGGCGTGATCAGCACCAACTGTGGCGATGTGCGGGCACTAATCGAGCGGGCAAAAAACTGCCCCCACCTAACCGGGCAGGACCTGGTACCGGTTGTAGCAACCACCGAGGTATACACGCTGCCGGGTGACGGCCACCGGGTGGTCTTGATGGACTTCGGCGCAAAGCTTAACATCATCCGTTGCCTGCAGGAGCGGGGCTGCGAAGTGGTCGTTGTACCACCCAACACGACAGCCGGAGACATTCTGGCACTGAACCCGGCCGGGATTATGCTGTCCAACGGCCCGGGAGACCCTACTGATGTTCCTTATGCCATTGAAACGATACGAGAACTGGCTGGGAAACTCCCTATTTTTGGCATCTGCCTTGGCCATCAGATCCTGGGTCTGGCAATGGGAGCAAAGACATATAAAATGAAGTTCGGCCACCGGGGCGCCAATCACCCGGTAAAAGATCTGGCAACCGGGCGGGTTTACATCTCTTCCCACAACCATGGCTTTTCAGTTGACGAGGAATCCATGAAAAACCTGGACATTATTGTCTCCCACCGCAATCTTAACGACGGTACTGTCGAAGGTCTGAGGCATAAGTTCCTCCCGGTCTTTTCGGTGCAGTACCATCCCGAAGCTTCACCCGGCCCAAAGGATTCCGAATACATCTTTGAACAGTTCATGGATATGATGGACAAGGAGGGGAGGTAACATGCCGCTCAAAAAAGGTATCAGAAAAGTAATGGTTATCGGCTCCGGCCCCATTATCATCGGTCAGGCTGCCGAGTTCGACTACGCCGGCACCCAGGCTTGCCGCTCCTTGCGTGAGGAAGGCCTGGAGGTCGTATTGATCAATTCCAACCCTGCTACCATTATGACCGACACCAATATGGCCGACCGGGTCTACATCGAGCCCCTGACGCCGGACTACGTATCCAGGGTAATCCGCCAGGAAAAGCCGGACGGTTTGCTTCCCACCCTGGGCGGGCAAGTTGGCTTGAATCTAGCCCTGCAACTTGCAGAGTCCGGTATACTGGCCGAGGAAGGAGTGCAGCTTCTGGGCACTCCCCTGGAAGCGATTAAACGCGCCGAAGACCGGGAGTTATTTAAAGAAATGATGCAAACAATCGGGGAGCCCATTCCTGAAAGCGTGATTGTCTCTACTTTGGAGGAGGCTTTGGCTTTCGCCGAGGAGATCGGGCTGCCACTGATCGTGCGGCCTGCCTATACCCTGGGCGGCACCGGCGGCGGCATAGCTTACACCATAGAAGAACTGCGCGATATTACCACAAAAGGTTTAAAATATAGCATTATTAACCAGGTGTTAATCGAGCGTTGTGTGGTTGGCTGGAAAGAGCTGGAATACGAAGTAATGCGGGACAGCTCGAACAACTGTATCACCATCTGCAATATGGAGAATATCGACCCGATGGGCATCCACACCGGGGACAGCATAGTGGTGGCCCCTTCCCAAACCCTTAGCGATAAGGAATACCAGCTTTTAAGGACGGCTTCGTTAAAAATCATCCGCGCACTTGGCATCGAGGGAGGCTGTAACGTCCAGTTCGCCCTTGACCCCACGAGCTTCCAATACTATGTAATCGAAGTCAACCCAAGGGTTTCCCGTTCCTCGGCATTGGCCTCCAAGGCAACCGGATACCCAATCGCCAAGGTAGCGGCGAAGATCGCCATGGGCCTGACCCTGGACGAAATTAGAAACACTGTTACCGGAAAGACATATGCCTGTTTCGAACCTTCACTGGATTATGTCGTTATCAAATACCCCCGCTGGCCGTTTGATAAGTTCACCCTGGCCGACCGGGAATTGGGCACCCAAATGAAAGCCACCGGTGAAGTTATGTCAATCAACCGCACATTAGAAGGCGCGCTATTGAAGGCAATCCGCTCCTTGGAAATTGGCCTGGACTATTTAACTCTGCCGGGGGCGGAAGCATTGAGTTCCGGGGAACTTGAAAATAAACTTGCCTGCGCGGAAGATGAACGGCTTTTTCTGGTGGCAGAAGCTTTGCGTCGTGGTCTGACTATTGAGCGGGTACATGAAATTACCAAGATTGATCGTTTTTTCCTCGATAAAATCCAAGGTATCCTCCAGCTAGAGGATGAAATTCGCGGCACCGTGAAGGAAGGTCCCCCCCCCGCCCTATTGGAGAAAGCCAAGAAATTGGGCTTTTCCGATGCTCACCTGGCTAAACTGACCGGGTTGGATCAATCGGAGATACGGGCCAGGCGCAAGAGAAACGGGATCTTGCCTACTTTTAAGATGGTTGATACCTGCGCCGCTGAATTTGAAGCCGAAACCCCCTACTACTATTCTTCATATGACAAAGAAGACGAAGCCGCTACCACCTCCCAGCGCAAGGTTATGGTGCTGGGTTCCGGGCCAATCCGGATTGGCCAGGGGATCGAATTTGACTATTGCTCGGTACACTCGGTTTGGGCACTGCGCGAAGAGGGAATTGAGGCAATCATCGTCAATAATAACCCCGAAACCGTAAGCACCGATTTTGATACTGCCGACAGGTTGTATTTTGAGCCCCTGGTCACCGAGAACATTCTCAATATTTTAGATATTGAGCAACCCGAGGGCGTGATTGTACAATTTGGCGGCCAAACAGCGATCAACCTGGCCAAGCCCCTTGAAGACTCGGGGATCAAAATATTAGGCACTTCAGTGGAAGATATTGACCGGGCTGAAGACCGCGAGCGGTTCGACCGCCTGTTGATTAATCTTGATATTCCAAAACCCCCCGGCCGTACCGCTTTTTCAGTAGATGAAGCAGTTGTGATCGCCTCCGAGATCGGGTTTCCGGCGCTGGTGCGCCCCTCTTATGTCCTGGGCGGGCGGGCTATGGAGATTGTATATAACAACGACGAGCTGCTGAACTATATGGCAAATGCAGTTAAAGTTACCCCGGAACACCCGGTGCTGGTGGATAAATATCTTTTCGGTAAAGAGCTTGAAGTGGACGCTATTTCCGACGGGACAGATATCCTGATCCCAGGGATTATGGAACATATCGAGCGGGCAGGGGTACACTCCGGAGACAGTACCGCTGTCTATCCGCCGCAATCGTTGAACCAAAAAGTAAAGGACCGCATAGTGGAGTACACCACCAGGATGGCCCGCGCTTTAAACGTAAAGGGCTTGATCAATATGCAGTATGTGCTGCATGAGGATCAGATTTACGTAATCGAAGTCAACCCCCGCTCCAGCCGGACTGTACCGTACCTGAGCAAGATCACCGGCATCCCGATGGTGAACTTGGCCACCAAAATCATTATGGGCAGGACGCTAAAGGAGTTAGGCTATCAAAGCGGGCTTTATCCCGAAAGCAACTTCGTGGGGGTTAAAGCGTCAGTTTTTTCTTTCGCAAAACTGCTTCAGGTGGACATTTCCCTCGGACCCGAGATGAAATCTACAGGCGAGGTCATGGGTGTAGACCGGGATTTCAGGGTAGCCTTATACAAAGCTATGGTCGCAGCCGGCAGCATGTTCCCGAAAAGCGGTAATGTTCTGACCACTATTGCCGACCGGGATAAAGAGGAGGCGCTTCCAATCATCCGCAGTCTGGTGAGCATGGGCTACCGTATCTGCGCGACTTCCGGCACTGCAGCGGCTATCAGGGAAGCCGGCCTGCCGGTAGAACAGGTGAAAAAAGTCCTCGAGGGCTCACCGCATATTGTAGACCTGATCCGGGCAAACAAGATAAACCTGGTAATTAACACTTTAACCAAGGGCAAAGCGCCCGAGCGTGACGGCTTCCAAATCCGCCGCGCAGCGGTGGAGTATGGCGTACCTTGCCTGACTTCCCTGGATACCACCCGGGCAATCCTTGACGTGTTAACCGAAGAAAAAGAAAAGGAACACTCCAGACTGGTTCCGCTTCAGGAGTACCTGAAGCAATAAAGAATAATCAATTGTACTTACCACCCAGATTTTTTTCTGCATAACTTTGGTGATAATTGGTGTACCGACTGTGAACGCTCTTATGCTCCATATTCCAATTTTATTTTTACTGGAGGAGAAATATTTGCCGTTGGTTGCAGAAGCAAAAGTTATCAAGCAAGAGAAAATTGCTTCAGGACACTATCGTCTAAACCTGGCTGCAACTGATATAGCTGAAGAAGCCAGGCCCGGGCAGTTCCTGCACATACGTTGCGGCAATACTCTGGACCCGCTTTTGCGCCGGCCTATCAGCATCCATGCCGTGGACCGTGAAAAAGGTGAAGTTGTCCTCTTTTACCGGGTAGCCGGCAAGGGTACGGCCCTGCTGTCAAAAAGTAAAAGAGGCGACACACTCAGCCTACTTGGACCGCTTGGCCATGGTTTTTCAATACCAGAAAACCTTGCGCAGGTCTCCGTGGTAGCCGGCGGTATCGGCATCGCTCCCCTGTACTTTCTTTTACAAGAAATGGCTATGAGGGGACTATCCGCCGACGTCTTCCTGGGCGCAGCCACGGAAAAACAACTGTTTTTTTGCCAAGAAGTCAAGAATTTCGGCCATAAAGTTATTCCTGCCACCGATGACGGTTCAGCCGGTTATCATGGAACAGTCACCGGATTGTTTAAGAAATTTTTGTCGAATAACGATACACAAAGCAGTTCTGTCCGGCACAGCGACAATGCCAGAATCTACGGCTGCGGCCCCCCAGCGATGCTAAAACAGCTGTCAGAAATTATTAAAACAGCCGGTATCAGAGGCGAATTATCCTTGGAGGAACGGATGGGCTGCGGCGTGGGGGCCTGCCTTTCATGTGCCTGCAAAATACGGAGCGGGGAAAGCGGTGTCCAATACCTGAGAGCCTGCGTGGAAGGCCCTGTTTTCCCAGTTGGTAAGGTGGTATGGGAATGAACCGCGCGACTGATCGAAATAGTACGGGAATCCGGCCCGGCCTGACCGTAAACCTCGGCGGCATCCGGATGAAAAACCCGGTCACCACCGCTTCGGGGACCTTCGGCTACGGGCAGGAATACTCCACCTACCTTGACTTAAACCGCCTTGGCGCCATTGTGGTAAAAGGGATTACC
>MVRN01000044.1 GCA_002067965.1 Pelotomaculum sp. PtaU1.Bin035 | reverse complement strand
GGAGTGAGTTTTGCCGTCTGGGCGCCCAATGCCCGCAAGGTATCTGTGGTGGGGGATTTCAATGCCTGGCGGACAGAAGCTCACCCGATGGAAAATTACCTGGACAGTGGAGTTTGGGTCACTTTTATCAAGAGCTTAAAAAGTGGTGAACGCTATAAATATTGTATCGAAACCAAAGGGGGCCAAATAATTTATAAAGCAGATCCTTTTGCTTTCTTTGCTGAGCTAAGGCCGCATACCGCATCCAGAATTTTTCCCCTGACAGGCTATAACTGGCAGGATGAGGATTGGCTTGTTTCCCGCAAGCGTAGACAGAACAAAAAAGAACCGATGCTTATATACGAAGTGCACCTGGGTACCTGGCAAAAGCGAGAAAATAATGACTTTCTAAACTATCGGGAAATCGCAGACCGGCTGATCCCTTACGTTAAGGAGAAGGGGTTTACCCATCTGGAACTACTACCTGTTGCTGAACACCCTTTCGACGGATCATGGGGATACCAGGTTACCGGTTTTTTTGCAGCCACAAGCCGTTACGGCAATCCACATGATTTAATGTACCTGATTGATTGTTGCCACCAGTCAGGAATTGGCGTTATCTTTGACTGGGTGCCGGGCCACTTTTGCCGGGATGCTCACGGTTTAGGTCAATTTGACGGCACTACTTTATATGAGGCGGGGAGTCATGCCCAATGGGGCACTTACCGTTTTAATTTTAAAAAAACAGAGGTATGGAGCTTTTTGATTTCCAATGCGCTGTTTTGGTTTGATATATACCATATCGACGGCCTGAGAGTGGATGGAGTTTCCAGTATGCTTTATTTGGACTTCGGAACGGAGAATGGTGACTGGCTTCCCAATGAGTACGGTGGACGTGAGAATTTAGCGGCGGTGAAATTCCTTCGTAAGCTCAATGAACAGGTATACAAGTATTTCCCAGATGCCATCATGGTTGCCGAGGAGGCATCAACCTGGCCGTTTGTAACCAGACCTCCCTACGATGGGGGTTTAGGCTTCAGTTATAAATGGAATATGGGTTGGATGAATGATACTTTGAAGTATTTTGGCCTTGACTTCGAGCAACGCCGGTACAATCACAACCTCTTGACATTTTCCTTATTTTATGCGTTTTCTGAAGACTTCATCCTGCCATTTTCACATGATGAGGTGGTGCATGGAAAAAAATCGCTAATTCGCAAAATGCCGGGCGACTACTGGCAGAAATTTGCCGGGTTGCGGGTGCTCTACCTATATCTGATTTGTCATCCGGGCAAGAAGCTTTTGTTTATGGGCGGGGAATTCGCTCAGTTTATCGAGTGGAAACAAGATGCCCAGCTGGATTGGTTTTTGAAAAATTACGACATGCATAAAATGTTCTCTGTTTATTCTATGGAATTAAACAAACTCTATCTTAAAGAAAGAAGTCTCTGGGAGGAAGATCACTGCTGGCAAGGGTTTGAGTGGATAGATGCCGATAACAATGCTCAGTCCGTCCTCGTGTTTCAGAGAAGGACAACCGGCCCTAACGAGTTTGTTGTGGTTGCCTTAAATCTTTTGACGCAGGCATATCCGGTATTTCGCATCGGGGTGCCTGAGCCGGGCATTTATACCGTCATTTTTAACACGGATGCCGCAAAATATGGAGGTTCGGGTTTTATAGAGCAAGAGACCTTGCTGGCAGAGGAAGTTCCCTGGCACAGCCGAAATTATTCTGTAGTGTTGCAGATGCCGCCCTTGGGAGGCTTAATACTCAAACGCACGGAAGATGGAAAAGCTGATACGATATCAATAGCTGGTTGAGTAGTATATCAGTTTACCAGTCGTTTATAAGGAGGCGCAACTTTGTTATTTGCGAACGCAGGTGAATTTAGAGAAGCATATATCCAAAAATTTTCAGCAGTTATCGGTAAAGGCATGGAGGAAGGCATCGCTTGGGATTACTATAAAACCCTGGTGTATCTATTGAAGGATAAACTCAATGTTGGTTGGGCGAGGACTAATAAACAGTATAAATACGAGCGTAAGCAGGTTTATTATTTCTCAATGGAGTTTCTGATTGGCAAACTCCTCGCCTATTACCTGATGAATCTGGGACTTACGGAACTTGTGACGGAAGGGCTGGGGGAGCTGGGCATCAATCTGCAAGACCTGATTGATGAGGAGAGAGATGCCGGGCTTGGCAATGGCGGCTTAGGGCGGCTGGCAGCCTGTTTTCTTGATTCGATGGCATATTTGCAGATCCCGGGTCATGGTAATGGGATCCGTTATAAATACGGTTTGTTTGAACAGAAGATTGAGCAGGGTTTTCAAGTGGAGGTGCCTGATCATTGGCTTAAGAACGGGTATCCCTGGGAGATTCGCAAACCTGACAAAGCGATTATCGTAAAGTTCAAGGGACACCTTAGAGTCGAGTATAAACGTGACCGTATGATTTTTTATCATGAAAATTATGAGCCTGTCCTGGCGGTGCCGTATGATATCCCAATCGTTGTTTACGGCAACAGCCCTAACGTCAATACACTCCGGCTTTGGAGCGCGGAAACAGTAAACGAGGAGTTTGATTTAGCTTCCTTTAACCGGGGGGAGTTTACCAAGGCTCTCAGCAATAAATCGGAAATAGAGGCCATCTCCTATATTCTATATCCCCAGGACACCACTCTGGCCGGGCAGGAATTGCGGCTTAAGCAAGAATACTTTTTTGTGGCGGCCGGGCTGGGGGCTATCGTCAGACGCTACAAGAAGCAAGGGGAACCAATCGAATACTTTAGTCAGAAAGTAGCGGTACATATTAATGACACTCACCCGGCTATGTGCGTACCGGAACTCATGCGGCTTTTAATGGACGAGGAAGGTTTGGCCTGGGACGACGCTTGGAACATAACAGTTAATACTCTGTCCTATACGAATCATACCCTCTTGCCTGAAGCCCTGGAGAAGTGGCCTATTGACTTAATGAAGTGCACCCTGCCGAGGATCTATCTGATTGTTGAAGAAATTAACCGCAGGTTTGAGGAGATGCTCGAGTTCCAATACCCGGGCGAACAGAGACTAAAGAATAATACCGTCATATTGCGGGATGGATATGTGCATATGGCGAACCTGGCCGTGATCGGCTGTCATTCCGTGAACGGGGTAGCCAAACTGCACACTGAAATCGTTAAAAGCCAGGTTTTTCAGGGTTTTAATGTTATTTATCCGGATAAATTCAACAACAAAACGAACGGAGTCAGCCACAGGCGCTTTTTATTGCATGCCAATCCGCTCTTAGCCGGGTTAATTACCGAAGCAATCGGTCCCAAATGGATTGAAGACCCGGGAGAATTGCATAAGTTGCTTGAACTGCAGAATGATACTATTTTTTTACATTACTTAAGAAAAGCAAAGAAACAAAATAAAACCAATTTTGCCGGGGCTGTCAAGGTGAGGTTTGGTTTGGAACTCGACCCGTCTTCAATTTTTGATATTCAAGTGAAGAGATTCCACGCCTATAAACGCCAGCTGTTAAATGTCCTTAAAATTATGGATCTGTACAATTGCCTAAAAGAGCAACCGCAGTCCGCCACGTTTCCCCAGACCTTCGTGTTTGCTGGCAAGGCGGCTCCCGGTTACTACTATGCCAAAACGGTGATCAAGCTCATTAATACCCTGGCGCAAAAGATTAACAACGACCCTGAGGTAAATCAGCTAATTAAAGTCGTTTTTCTGGAAAATTTCAATGTGACATTGGCGGAAGAAATTTACCCTGTAGCCGATATTAGTGAACAAATATCCACTGCCAGCAAGGAGGCTTCCGGTACGGGAAATATGAAATTTATGATGAACGGCGCGATCACGCTCGGCACACTGGATGGCGCTACTGTGGAAATCAGGGACGCAGTTGGAGCAGAAAACATTTACATATTTGGCCTCAAGGCGGAACAAGTAATAGATTATCAGAACCGCGGCGCCTATAACTCTCGGGAGGAGTACCAGGCCAATCCAAGGTTGAAAAGAGTAGTTGACCAGTTAATTAATAATTTCTTTAAGGATTGTGGCAATGAATTCAGAATCCTGTATGATTCCTTGTTGACGCACAATGATGAGTTTTTTATCTTAAAGGATTTCAATTCTTATGTCGAAACCGCCGCGAAGATTACTGGGACTTATTTGGATGAACTGGTATGGCAGAAAATGGTTACCGCCAACATTGCCCAATCAGGCATCTTCTCCAGCGACAGAACAATCAGGGAGTACGCCGGAGCGATCTGGCAGATTTAAGCCGGGCTTACATTATAGCGGGCTTGAGGAACGTACAAAGCAACAAAGGAGGGGTCAGTAATGCATCAAAGAGAATGCATAGCTATGCTTTTGGCGGGCGGTCAAGGTAGCAGGTTGGGATACCTAACAAGAAGAGTTGCAAAACCTGCGCTTTCCTTTGGGGGCAAGTACAGAGTTATCGACTTTAGTTTAAGCAACTGCGCCAATTCCAACATTGATACGGTAGGTGTTCTCACGCAGTATAAGCCCTATGCGCTCCATTCCTATATCGGGAGCGGGGGGGCATGGGATCTGAATGACAAATTTGGCGGTGGCGTGCATATCCTACCGCCGTTTGTAGGTGAAGACGGCGGCAGCTGGTACAAGGGAACGGCCGATGCTATTTACCATAATATAGATTTTATTAATTTTTATAATCCTATATATGTCCTTATTATTTCCGGCGATCACATCTACAAGATGAATTATGAGCTATTAATCAGGCAGCACAAAAACACAGGCGCTGATGTTACCGTCTCTGCTATTGAGGTCGCCTGGGAGGAAGCATCGCGTTTTGGCATTATCACGCCGGATGCTACAGACAGGATCATACGGTTTGCTGAAAAACCGGCGCAGCCTGACAGCAATCTGGCTTCTATGGGTGTTTATGTTTTTAACTGGCCTGTCTTAAAAAAAGCTTTGCTCGAAGATCAGGAAAACCCGGCTTCAGATAATGACTTCGGGAAAAATGTATTGCCGATGCTTTTGGAGCAGGGCAAGAAATTATTTGTGTACAAGTTTAACGAATACTGGGTGGACGTAGGCACCGTGCAGAGCTATTACCAAGCGAATATGGAGCTGCTGCTGCCTGAGCCGCCGCTGAATATCTTCGGCCCTGGTTTTAAAATCTTTTCTAATGAAGAAATCCTACCTCCACACTATATCGGTCCGGACGCCAGAATAAGCAATAGTTTAATCTGCAACGGCTGTACGGTGCTGGGTGAAGTCAAGAATTCCATTCTGGCGCCCGGTGTATATATAGATGAAGGTGTTTGGGTGGAGGATTCCATAATCCTGTCCAATACCCGGATCGGCAATAAATCGCGGATCCGGAAAGCGATTATCGGTGAAAGCGTTGAGATCAAGGCAAATTGTTCCTTGGGAATATGTACAGGTGATGAGCATAACCGGTCGTTAATCACCTGTGTTGAGGATAATCTCACCATTTTTGATGGCGCTTTAATAAGAGCCGGGGAAAATATCTAGCCTGGCTATAGACAACAAGTTGAGAGAGGACGGGTTAGCATGAGCAGAACTATCGGCATTATTTCCGGCAACCGCCGTTCCGGTTATCTGCAAGGTATAGATAAACAACGGCCGCTTGCCGCCGTTCCCTTTGGTGGCAGATACAGGCTTTTAGACTTTGCCCTGTCGAGTATGGTTAATTCAGGCCTGCGCACGGTTGGTATTATTACCCCGTCCAACTACCGGCCCATATTGGATGAACTGGGTTCAGGCAAGGAATGGCAGCTCGATCGCAAATCGGGCGGGCTGTTCATTCTGCCGGGGGTTAACTGGGGGCTTGCTGTATGGGATAAAGTATTTCTGTTGAAAGACATCGCGAAAAACTTCGAATACCTGGAAAATGATCTTTCAGAATATGTACTCCTTTGCGGTTGTAATCAAATATTTAATATTGATTTCAATGAAGCCATTGCTTTTCATGAACAGAACCATGCGGATGTGACCTTAATTTATAAAGCAATTAAAAAGGAAGAATGGCAGACGTTAAAGGGCACCATCCTGAAAATGTCGCCGGAGGGTCGGGTTGGCGGTTCAATGACCGGTGAGGAAGCAACCGGGGCATATATGGAACTCCCGTTCTTTATTGATATGGTTGTGATCAACAGGACGCTGCTCATGGAAGTCATCCAGGGCTATGTAGCGGTTGAGGATGCCGACCTGCTGGAAGCTATCTTCGAGAATAAGGGAATGCTGAGCATTTTCGGATTTCCTTTTAGAGGTTATTTTGCAAGGATTGAATCGATAAACGATTTTTTTAAGAGCAATATGGATTTGCTCAATTATGATGTACGCAATGAGTTGTTTTGGGGCGTCAACCGGGTGCATACCAAAAGCAGAGATAACCCGCCGACTCATTACTCAGACAATGCTTTGATTAGGAATTCACTGGTCGCCAGCGGCTGCAACATCCAGGGGGCTCTGGAAAACTGCATTGTCTCCCGTAACGTCCAGGTTGCCGGAGATACCCACATCAAAAACAGCATTATTATGAGGAGATGTAATATCGGCAAAAATGTAATTTTAGAAAATGTGATCCTGGACAACTATGTAGTCATCCATGAGGGGACCATTCTTAAAGGGCAGGGGAATACCCCGGTTGTAATCAATAAAAGAGCTGTGATTTAAAGGAAGTGATGGTGGATGAGAATCCTCTATGTGATTTCAGAAGCAGATCCTTTTGTCAAAACAGGCGGCTTAGGGGAGGTGGGGGGTTCTCTTCCTCTCGTGCTTAATAAAAGTGGGATTGAAGCCAGGGTGATCATCCCGAAGTACAATCAAATCGCTCCGGAGTTAAAGGAGAAGGCGGTATTCCTGACCAGTTTCGAGGTTCCGCTGGGCTGGCGCCGGCAGTATTGCGGACTGCAGGAATTATGTTATAAGGATGTGAACTATTATTTAATCGACAACGAATATTATTTCAAGCGGCCTCAGGTCTATGGGGAATACGATGACGCGGAAAGGTTTAGTTTTTTCTGCCGGGCAGTATTGGAAAGTATCTGCCGGTTCAGCAATTACAAGCCGGATATTATTCACTGCAATGACTGGCATGCCGCGCTGATCCCGGTTATGTTAAAAGAATTTTATTTTTCAGATCCGCTGTTTTTTAATATTCGTACGCTGCTTACCATCCATAACCTGAAGTATCAAGGTATTTATCCCTGGCAGGTATATTTTGATGTGCTTGGCTTACCGGAGGGGGGCATGTGTTACCAGCGCTTTTCTTTTAATGATGTAATCAATTTTTTAAAGGCGGGCATCCTGTATGCCGATCGGATCACCACAGTCAGCCCGACCTATGCCGGTGAAATTCTTTACCCATATTATGGTGAGCAGATGGAAAGCGTCCTGGCCGATAAAAAAGACCTCCTTACCGGCATCTTAAACGGGATTGATTACGGGAAATACAATCCCCAAAAGGATCCCTACATTTACGCCCGCTACGGATCCAGTACCCAAAAGTTAAATAATAAGCTCAGGCTTCAGGAAGACATGGGCCTCCCGGTAAGGCCTGAGGCGCCGCTATTTGCGGTAATTTCCCGTCTGGTGCCGCAAAAAGGTTTTGACTTGCTCATTCATGTTATGCCACAGATTATGGAAATGGATGTCCAAATGGTCGTATTGGGCGACGGGGAAGCGCAATATGAAAATAGTTTTCGTTATTACACCCGCCTTAATCCGGATAAAATTACCTTCATGGATTATTATGATGAGGTCATGGCACATAAAATCTATGCGGCGGCAGACATGGTGCTGATGCCTTCACGCTTTGAGCCTTGCGGTCTTACTCAGATGATTGCGATGCGCTACGGAGCCATTCCCATTGTGCGGGAAACAGGCGGGCTGAAAGATAGCGTTATCCCTTACAACCAGTTCACAGGCGCGGGCAACGGTTTTAGTTTTGCCAACTACAACGCACATGAGTTGCTGGATACCATTCAGAGAGCGGCGGGGGTTTTTCACGGGCAGGGCGGCCGCTGGGAAACACTGGTTGAGAACGCGATGCACAGTGATTTTAGCTGGGAACGTTCGGCTAAACAATATATCGCTCTCTATGCTGTTCTACTGAAGCATTTGAGTTAGGAGTTAATGACAATGGGGTTCGATAATCCTCAGAGCCTATGTTTTTATCATAATTCCCATTTGGTGGAATACAGAAGCCCCTTTGGCGCTGTTCCATGCGGGCAAGCCATCAAGCTAAGGCTGTCCATCTGCCTGAGGGCAGGCGGCAGCGACCCCCTGCGGGAGGAACAGGTTAACACTATTGCCGGCTACCGGTGTTCGTTCCGAGTCTGGGAGCAGGGTACGAGAAAAGAGTTTCCCATGTATGTTAATGAAACGTTACCTGTCAACCCTGGCCAGGTTTTTTTTGAAACGGTTTACCTGGCGCCTCAAACACCGGGTCTGATCTGGTATGACTTTGAGATTACGGATGGACTAAATACCTACCATTACGGAAATAATGCGGACCTGTCTGGGGGTGCCGGCCGGCTGTGGATGGGGGATTATTCTCCAGGTTATCAGATTACGGTATTTCAGGCCAAGTATGAGGCGCCTGAGTGGTATAAACAAGGCGTAGTCTATCAAATTTTCATAGATCGTTTTTGCCGCTCGGGGGTCGATAAATTACACACGGTTTCTAAGCCGGGTGCGCTTCTGCATCTATGTTGGGAAGACACTCCTTACTATCTGAGAGACCGCGACGGCAAAGTTGAGCGGTGGACTTTCTTCGGCGGGGATCTGCGAGGCGTTATCTCTAAGCTGGATTATCTTGAAGAATTGGGCGTCAGTGTGATTTATTTTAATCCCATCTTTGAAGCCGCCAGCAATCACCGTTATGACACAGCAGATTACTATAAAATTGATCCGATCATCGGTACGCAAGAAGATTTTCAAAAGCTGATTATCGAGGCAAGGCGGCGAGACATCAGAATTATTCTGGACGGCGTGTTCAGTCACACCGGTAGTGACAGCCGGTATTTTAATCGCTACGGCCATTATTCCGATCTGGGCGCTTGCCAGTCCAAGGATTCGCCGTACTATGAATGGTACCAGTTTAATGAATACCCCGATCGCTATGCCTGCTGGTGGGATAATGATGTTTTGCCCGAAGTCAGAGAAATGACGCCTTCTTATCGTGATTTTATTTTTGGCGGAGAGCACAGCGTTGTTCGCTACTGGATGCGGCAGGGCGTCAAAGGCTGGCGCCTGGATGTGGCCGACGAATTGCCGGATCAGTTTATTCGTGAACTGCGTGACGCCATGCATGCTGTGGACGGTAACGCCGTACTAATTGGTGAAGTCTGGGAGGATGCCTCCAATAAGATCAGCTATGATCATCAGAGGGAGTATTTTTACGGCGGGTCACTGGATGGAGTCACAAATTACCCGTTTCGTAAAATCTTACTTGAATTTATGCTGGGCAAAGTTGAATCAAAGGCTGTGCACAGCTGCCTGCTGCAGCTTTATGAAAATTACCCCCGAGATAATTTTTACTCAGCACTTAATATTATTGGCAGCCATGACACTGCGAGAATACTTACCCTGCTGGGTGAGGCGCCGGCTGAAGAACACCTGACGGAAACAGCTAGAGAAAAGTACCGTCTGCCGGAGGAGCAAAGGCTACTGGCGGTTGCCAGACTTAAGCTGCTGTCTTTAATCCAGTTCACCTTTCCGGGGGTTCCGTGCATTTACTATGGAGATGAAGCGGGCTTGGAAGGCTACGCTGATCCTTATAACCGGGGGACATTCCCGTGGGGGCGCGAGGATGAAGAACTGTGGGGATGGTATAAAAGGATCTCATGGCTGCGCCGTGAATATTCTGTCCTGAGTGAAGGCGGCCTCCAGGCCCTGGTTTTAGAACCGGATTTGTATGGCTTTGTACGTACGCTAGGGAACGAGTCAATCACGGTAATAGTGAACCGGCATTGCAAGAGCAACAAAATGGTTGCGCTGAATGAAGAAGTCCTGGGACTGGCGCCAGGGGCGCCTGCACCGGGGATTGTTTTAGAACTTCTGACTGGCAAGTTATTGTCTCAGCTGGCAGGCCGGCCGGTATCAACCATGAGCATGGAGATTCCGGCACTAGAGGCTGTCGTAATTTACTGTAAACAGGTTGTCCGAAACACTCTGTCAAGCCAAACCATGATCCGGTCGGCAGGCATCCTATTGCACCCGGGTTGTTTACCCTCTAAATGGGGCATTGGCGATCTGGGGCGGGAGGCCTATGCATTTGTAGATTTCTTGGCGCAGGCCGGCCAATCCCTCTGGCAAGTGCTTCCACTCAATCCTGTTGACAGTCAGGGATCACCCTATTTGAGTGAATCAGCTTTCGCAGGTTATCCGATGTTGATTAGTCTGGAACAGCTGGAGGACCTCGGCCTGTTGACAGAGGCAGAGCTTGTTCATGTGACTGCCTCTATGGCCTCTAAAGAAGGCCTGCTCAGAAAAGCCTTTGAGAACTTCAGCCGGCTGCAAGAGAAGCAGGACTACAATAAATTTGTGGGTTCCGA
>MVRN01000043.1 GCA_002067965.1 Pelotomaculum sp. PtaU1.Bin035 | reverse complement strand
ACGTTGCCAGAGGTACAGCGTTTTGATCGGGATCCCCAACTTCTCGCTCGTCGCTCGTACTCCATGCTGCTCACATACTTTTAGTGCTTCTTGTTTGAATTCCTCTGTGTATTTGTTTGCCATTTTCGCAACATCTCCTTGACTCTATTTTTGTCAAAGGTGTGCGCTTTTATTGTATCATTCCAGAGGAAGGGTAGAAAAACAAGCCGGAGAGCCAGTATCATATGGTTTTATAGATGATCGTGATCCTTTGATGTTACACAGTTTGTTAAAAATACGAAATAGGGGCTCGTAAAACACCACTATTTGCAGACGATATCTATTATACCAATGGCCTTTATCCACGCCTAGATGTAACAACGGGAGGATTATCTAGAGTATGGCGTTGAGTTGTTAACTGTATTAATTTTTGATACTCTTCTGTTTCTGTCGATGTAATATTACGAAATAAGTTTTTCATATCTTTCCTCATTGCAACACAATACGCCCTAACGTGGTACATTATTGAAATTTGTGCTGCTGACATTAACACTCTTAGAACTTCTTCGTCGCTCAAATTGATTTTACTCATCTGACCAGAAGGTCCTTGTTGTAATCTATCAACAGGGCGAGTTGGAACTGTAAAACCTTCATTTTTAAGTATTATTTCAAGTTGATTAAGCTGAGGTAGAGCCACTTCATGTAATGCTCGTCTTAGTAGCTTAATCAATTCTTTGTCTTTTGTATTACTTAAATATATCGAAAGATTAATTACACTTATATGCCTTAAATGAATCTCCTCCCATAGCCTGGCTACTTCATCAATGTTTAGACTATTATCCTTAGCAGTGGCGGGAGGAGGTGGCATAAACGACTGTCTGCTAATAGCTAAGTCCATAATCGTGTCATAGCCCTTCATGTCATCGAAAAGCAAATTGGTAAAAGCCTTTCGGACAGATTCTCTGGTAATGGCCCCTACGGCCTTGGCATTTTGATTTAATGTAACCTGTCCCCATGCAATTAAATTGTTAATTACTTCTTCATCACTCAACTTCACTTCTTGTCCAACCCCAGGTTTACCTTGCAAGACCTTTGAGGCCGGGCGTGGTGGAACAGTAAAACCTTCTTCTTTCAGAATTCGTTCCAGGGGTGCGATACGTTTCATGTAAGTTCCTTTAACTAGGGCTTCTAAAAGTAGATGAACTTCGCTATCTTCGGTGTTCATCAAGTATGTTTCAGCGATAGAAACAAATCCATAACCTGACGTTAAACCTTCCCATAGGAAGTAAATTTCTCCGGCATGTAAAGGTTTATTAGTCTCTGGTTTGACAAACGGAATTATCTTTGAAAGAGGGGGTAATATTGAAATTAATTTCAAATTTGCTAACCTCCGGTGGTTTTTCGTTCTAATAGTTATAATGAACAAATCAAGAGAAATTATGTATGTGATTGAGCAGCAGTTCGGGATTAATTGTTGCATATTTCAAAGATAATATTCATCAGGGCAACCATTTCTCTTGCCAACCATACATACAGAACCAAGTTGGTTCTGTTACGGCGATTGCTACACCCATATACATACACCTATAACAGTAGTGGATGGGGTTATTGGAGAGCAAGAAATAGTTGCCCTATAACGACTGCAGGTCTAACTAGACCCCTTACAGGGATTGTATATTCTAATCCGTTGCATAAGGGGATTATTCTTTCCTTGACATTTTATATAATGTACTTTTTTTTGGATCCAAAGAGGCCTCCATGCTGTTATAATATTTTTGGAACAGGCTTGTTTAATCAGTGCTGTTACTTTAACCGCCGGGAGGTCCCCAATGACTACATACAAGCTAGCCATTGACACCGGAGGTACATTTACGGACTTTTGCCTGCTGGGGAATAATGGTGAGCTATATATTGCAAAAGAACCGTCAACCCCTGACGACCCCTCACTTGCAGTGCTGGAAGGGATAAAAAAAATAGTTCAAGAGAAAGGAATCCAACCTCATGAAATTGACCTGCTTCTGCACGGCACCACGGTAGCAACCAACGCTATTCTGGAACAAAATGGAGCAAGTTTAGCGCTCATCACTACCAAGGGCTTTAAAGACATCATCTACATCGGCAGGCAGAACCGGCCTCATCTATATAATTTCTGGTCTCTAAAGCCTCCGCCATTGCTGCCCCGCAATATGGCACTGGAAATAAACGAGCGAATTTTAGCTGACGGATCGGTTAAGATCAAGCTTGAGGACGAAGAAATCAATGCAATTATCGAACAAATTAGAGAAACCGGCGTGGAATCGGCGGCAATATGTCTGCTGCACTCATATATCAACCCAGCTCATGAGATTCTGCTCAAAAATGCTTTAAAGCAAAATCAACCCGGCCTGTCCGTTACCATTTCCTCCGAAATATTGCCCGAATTCAGGGAATATGAAAGGACCAGCACCACAGTTATCAACGCCCTGGTCAAGCCCCTGACAGACAAGTATATTAGCCATCTTGAAAGAGATTTGAATTCCACCGGCGTAAAAAGCGAACTGTTCATTATGCAGTCCAACGGCGGGGTAATCACTGCGCCCCGGGCCCGGAAACAGAGCGCCCGCATCGCTTTAAGCGGACCCGCCGGCGGTGTGCTGGCCGGTATTCACCTGGCCCGTTCCACGGGGCATAAAAACCTGATTACAGCAGACATGGGCGGGACAAGCATGGATATCAGCCTTATTCATAATGGGGAGTTGCGCTTTACCACGGAAGGCGCCATCGGAGGTTACCCATTACGGCTGCCCATGCTGGACATTCATACAATCGGGGCCGGAGGGGGCAGCATTGCCTGGATAGATGCCGGCAGCGCTTTGCGGGTAGGGCCCAAGAGCGCCGGTTCGGTCCCCGGACCCGCTTGTTATGACTTGGGGGGACAGGAACCAACGGTAACTGATGCAAATGTGCTGTTGGGCAGGTTAAGCCCAACTGATCTCGCCGGCCTCAAAACGTTGAAACCCGAACTATCTGCCCGATCCATTAGTGAAAAAATCGGTAAACCCCTCGGGCTGACAACGGAGGAGGCTTCCGAGGGTATTATCAGGGTAGTTAACGCAAGCATGGTCCGGGCCATGCGGGTAGTATCGGTTCAAAAAGGATTTGATACCCGGGACTTCACTTTGGTGCCGTTCGGCGGCGCGGGCCCTTTACACGCCGTTGAACTGGCAAGGGAATTGGGTATTCCCCGCATCTTGCTTCCCCCTTACCCCGGCGTTACCTCCGCCTGGGGTATGTTGTCCGCGGATGTGCGCCATGATTATTCCTTAACTTGCTTTGTGAATTTAATTCCTGACATTTACGCCGAAATTAATAGCAAATTTGAGCAACTAATTGAACAGGGGCAAAAGGAGCTGGGCCAGGAAGGGTTTACCGGACCGGAAATAATTCTAGCCAGGTTTATGGACATCCGCTATAAGGGTCAGTCCTATGAATTAACCCTTTCGATCCCGGGCAACTCCCTGATTGAAGAGGATATCAGGATTATCAGCAGGCGTTTTCACCGCCTGCATCAGCAGTATTACGGCTACTGCAGGGAAAACGCGCCCATGGAAATTGTCACTTTGCGGTTGGTGGCAACCGGTGTCCTCCCCAAGATACCCTCCCGAACCCAGCTGGGAAACAATAACACAAATATTTCCGGAACCAGGCGAGTTTATCTCTCCGGATCATACCATGAGATACCGGTATACGCCAGGCAGGATATTAGCCCCGGCTTTCGCTTCGAAGGTCCGACCGTCATTACTCAGGCTGGTTCTACGATTTTAATCTGGCCCGGCGACCATGCCCGCTGTGACCGCTGGGGAAACATAGTCATAGAAACGAAGGTGCAATAGCATGAATACCGATCCAATTACCCTGGAAGTGCTCAGAAACGCCTTGCAGTCCATTGCCGAAGAAATGGGCGTCACACTTACCCGCACCGCGCTTTCTCCCAACATTAAGGACCGGCGGGACTGTTCCACAGCGATCTATACACCCGGGGGAGAGTTGGCCGCGCAAGCTGAACATATTCCGTTACATTTAGGGTTGATGCCCACTGTCGTAAAAAAAGTTTTAGAAACCTTCCCGGTACGGAACCTTGCACCGGGCGACACCATCATGATTAACGATCCCTATATTAGCGGCTCTCACCTGCCGGACATATGCGTCATTTCACCCGTTTTTGCCGGAAACCGCCTTTTAGCTATCGTGGCAAACCTTGCCCACCACGTAGATATGGGAGGCACAGTACCGGGCAGCATGTCCACTACGGCCACGGAAATTTTTCAGGAGGGCATCAGGATACCTCCCGTAAAAATAAGCAGCGGGGGGCGGGTTAACAACGACTTGTTAAAAGTGCTGGCCCACAACGTCAGAACAACAAGTGAATTCTACGGAGATATCCAGGCCCAGATCTCCGCCAACCAAATTGGCGGCAAGAGATTAGAAGAACTGGAACGGAAAACGGGGACGGAGACCCTGAAGCACTATATGGATGAAATTATCAATTATACTGAACGGAGGATCCGGGCAGCTCTAAAGAATATCCCCAACGGTACATACCAATTCAGTGATTACCTGGAAGGGGACGGTATTACTGGTGACATGATTAAAATCGCCGTCCGCGTACAAGTTGAAGATGAAAAGATTATAGTTGACTTCACCGGCACCAGCCCGCAGGTAAAGGGCCCAGTCAATGCCACCCGCGGAGTCACCCTGGCCTGTGCCTATTTTGCTGTAAAAGCTGTTGCCGACCCCGAATTGCCGCCCAGCGAGGGTATTGCCCGGGCAGTAGAGATAATCACACCCCCCGGCACACTGGTCAATCCCTGCTTCCCGGCGCCGGTCGCTCATGCAAATATAAATACGGCCCAAAGGATAACCGATATAGTACTGGGAGCCCTGGCGCAGGCAGTTCCCCACAAGGTAACCGCCGCCGGCACGGGTAGTATGAGTAATTTTACCATCGGCGGCAGGGATGCCCGGCATCATTATTACTCTTATGTAGAAACCTACGGCGGCGGCCAGGGAGCTAAATATGATCAGGACGGGATGGACGGGGTACACGTTAATATGACCAACACTTTGAACACACCGGTGGAAGTTATCGAAATGAATTACCCTTTACTGGTGGAAAAATACGGCTTAATTCCTGACACGGGAGGACCGGGTGAGTTCAGAGGCGGAACAGGTTTGGCACGTGAGATTACTGTCCTGGAAAATGCCACCGTCTCTATAAGCACTGAAAGAAATATTATTAATCCTTGGGGGTTACAAAAAGGGATCCCCGGAAGGTGTGCCCGGTGTTTTATTAAAATGCCGGGCAGCGATTGCAAAGAAATACCTGGTAAATTCACCAGGGAAGTGCCCAAGGGCGCAACCATAATCCTGCAAACAGCCGGAGGCGGCGGCTTCGGGGACCCCCTCCGCAGAGATCCCGCTGCAGTTAGGCAGGATGTTGTCAATGGTTTGATATCAGAAACTGCGGCGCTTGAAGATTACGGGGTTGTATTTAATGAAGCCTTACAAGTTGATGAGGATAAAACCCGTAAGAAACGCAACGGATAAGCCGGCAACCAGGTGGAATCGCAATAGGGCGGCAACAACCGGGCAAACCTGATGCCGGCGCTTACTCGGCTTACTAATTCATAACCGTCCATCACCGGCATCCCGATATCGCTTGCCACAACCTCAATATGATGCTTCCTTGCCGTTATACGCATGATATCAGTATCCTCGCTGCCTTCTTCCAATTTTCACAAACCACTTCAACAACATCCGCATAACTGACCGAAGCTACTGCGAAGAGGTAAAAAAAAGCGGCTCCGGCGGCTTTTTCACCCTGCCAGTAAGCCGCAAATAGTGTTCGATATCTTGTTTAACGGCAGCAGGAAGTCCACCCCACCCCGCTCGTATGCCACCTTGGGCATACCGAAAACAACCGAAGTTGCTTCATCTTGCGCGATAGTCCTGGCGCCGGCCCGGCGCATAGCCACCATGCCGTCGGCACCGTCACTGCCCATACCGGTAAGCATGACCCCGACGGCGTTGGCCCCTACATATTTTGCCACTGATTGGAAAAGCACCTCCACTGAGGGGCAGTGTCCACAGACGTTCTCACCCGGCTGGCAATTAACCAGATAAACGCCGCCGGAGCGGCGCACCCGCATATGACAGTCACCCGGCGCGATCAGCACCCGTCCGGGTAGCACCCTGTCCCCGGTTTTAGCTTCCATTACTTCCATTGCGCATATCTCATTCAAACTCTCAGCGAAATGTCTGGTAAAACCTACTGGCATATGCTGCACAACCACAACGCCGGGCATGGTGGAAGGGAAGCTCTCCAAAATCCGGCGGATTGCTTGGGTACCACCGGTTGAAGCCCCGATGGCAACCACTTTGTCCGTTGATTCGGCCAAAGCCTGCCCTTCCGCTCGAACAAGCCTGGAGGGAGATTTCTTATTGACTTTCCAGGCACTAACATTAGTATTGGCAGCTATTTTAACCTTAGCCCGCAACTCCCCCAACATCGAGTTTAAACCGCGCGCTATATCGGCGCTTGGTTTGGCAACAACTTCAACGGCGCCGGCATCCAGGGCGGCCAGTGTGATGACCGCCCCTTTTTTGGTAAGAGCACTGACCATCACTACCGGCAACGGGTACTGCGGCATCAGCCGGCGTAAAAATTCCACCCCGTCCATCTTGGGCATCTCCACATCCAGCGTGAGCACATCCGGTTTCAATCGCACTATCTTGTCACGAGCAACATAAGGGTCGGATGCCGTCCCAACCACCTCTATCTCCGGGTCCATAACCAGTCCACGGGCGAGAATATCCCTGACCAGCGCTGAATCATCAATAATCAATACTTTAATCTTTCTCATAAATTGGCTCCTATTAATCACTTTATATTCTTTGGTAAATTGAAGGTTGGACATATTTATACAGGCCTGATGACCGGTCTATACTTTCAGAATGCCCGATAAACAAATATCCCCCCGGCTCGGTATACCGGTGGAAACGCTCTACCAGCGCCTGCTGAGTGGTTTGATCAAAATATATCATAACATTACGGCAGAAAACAGCTTGAAAAAGTCCTTTAAACGGATAATCCGGGCGAATTAAATTCAAGCGCCGGAAGAGCACCATTTCCCTCAAGCTCTGCTTAACTTCCCAACTACCGTTACTTAGCGGGCGGAAATGTCTCTGCCGGTACACTGGAGGTATCTGGGACAGCCTGTCTGCCGGATAGATACCGGCTTTTGCTTTATCTAAAGCACTTATGGAAATATCAGTCGCCAGAATACCAATATTAATTTTTAAATGGGTATCACTAAAATAATTGCTGATAATCATTGCCAGTGTATAGGGTTCCTCACCAGAAGAACAGCCGGCGCACCAGATTCTGAGATCCTTTTTGTTCTTTTTGTGCAATATTTCCGTAATCCGCGGCAGCGCTTCAGTTGTGAAATAATCAAAATGGTCCTTCTCCCGGAAAAAGTAAGTGTGATTTGTGGATATTTGGTCCACCAGGGTTAGCAATGCCCGGCCGCTGGGCTCCTGAATCACATAATTATAATATTCTGTAAAGCTGTGAAATTTACCCAAATACAGCACTTTGTGTAAACGGTTGACAACCAGGGCGCGCTTTTTTTCACTCAATTTGATACCGAATTTTTGGTAGACCAACCTGCTGATTAGCATAAATTCTTCGTTTGTAATCTTGATGTGGCCAATCAAAAATTATTGCACTCCTTATATGGGAGAGCAGACAGTTGATTATCCGCTCTCCCCTTTTTACATCTTCCGTTGCAGTTGATACCCCCGTTGGCAGGTGATTTACTGGCTAAAAATTGCCGTAGTCAGTGTCATCCAAAGAAATAATGCCTTCCGGCCTTTGCATAAAGTTTTCTTCTGATGTCGCGGCAACTTCCGCCATAGCTGTCTTGGCAGCTTTTTGTCCGTTGCCCTGAGTTGTCCGCTGCGACATCTTCTTGGTTTTCACACCGACCGGGAAGCCCGTCATCACGTTCCCATAGCCATTGCCTCGTCTTTTCAATTTAAATTTTTCCAGCATCTCTTTAACCATCATAGTCTGGCTGGACATTTCCTCACTAGCGGCGGCCAATTCTTCCGCGCTGGCCGAGTTTTGCTGGGTTACCTGATCAACCTGATTCAAGCCCTGGTCGATTTGCCCGATGCCAAGAGACTGCTCTTTTGAAGCCGATGCTATTTCACTGATAAAGTCGGTCACTTTAATCGAGCCGGATACTATTTCTGAAAGCGCCTTTGATGTTTCTTCCGCAATTCTTGTGCCGACTTCTGTTTTCTTGATCGAGCCTTCGATCATTTCAGCGGTTTCTTTGGCTGCCTTGGCACTCCGCTGGGCCAGATTTCTAACTTCCTCGGCCACCACGGTAAACCCTTTGCCGTGCTTGCCCGCGCGGGCCGCCTCTACCGCCGCGTTTAAAGCCAGCAGATTGGTCTGGAAGGCTATTTCATCAATAGCTTTAATAATTTTTGATATATTGGTGGCTGATTCATTAATATCCTCCATGGCCCTGACCATTTGGGCCATCTGTTCATCGCCCTTTTCCGCGTGGACCCTGGCTTGAGTGGCAAGCTGGTTGGCCTGAACGGCGTTTTCGGCATTTTGCTTGATCTGAGCGTTAATTTCATGCATTGAGGAAGTAACCTGCTCCATCGAACTGGCCGACTCGGCGGCGCCTTGCGAAAGCGACTGGCTGGAATCAGATACCTGCTGCGCGCCGGTGCTTACTTGTTCAATTGCAATGGAAATCTGGCTTAAAACCTCATTCAGATCATGAATCGTTGTATTCAGCGCATTTTTCATGATGGCGTAGTCACCCAGGTAATCACCCGTGACCGCCACGTCAAGGTTTCCTTTAGCCATCTCTTGCAGGCACCTGACCGACTCTTTCTTGAGTATGTCGTTTAACACCCCAAGAGTGGTATTGAGAGCGTCTTTAATGATCGCGTGATCACCCAGGTAGTTTCCGGTAACTCTCACGTCCAGGTTGCCGCGGGACATTTCCTTCAGGCACCCGGCGGCTTCATTAATCGGATTGATTACCGCGTCCAACATTTTATTAACCCCGTCGATAATCCTACGGTACTCGCCTTCGTGCTTAGAGGCGTCGGCCCGCGTGTCAAGCTTGCCTTCCACCGCCGCCCCGGCCAGCATATCAGCATCCTCGGTCAGCTTTTTAATCGCCTCGATCATCCTGATAAATCCGGGGAGCAACTCGTCGTTCTCGCTTCTCCGTCCCACTCGCTTGTATTCCTCCAGGTCCGAAAGGTCGCCTCTGCTGATATGAGTTATCGTTTGATTCATTACTTCTAAGCAGGCGCCGATTTCGTTGGTGGCCTCTTTAAGGTCATTCCACACACCGGAGTATTCTTTTTTCACCCGCATGGTGATGTCATTGACCGCATACCGGCCAAGAATGGCGATCAGTTCGTTAACCGGCTCGGCCACAGCTTCCATCAGGCCGTTCATGCCGCCCACCAGCCGGCCCCAGTCGCCGGCAAAGGCCCCGGCGTTGCCGCGGGTCTCCAGCCTGCCGTTTTCGACGGCCTGGATCAAGGTGTTGGTTTCTGCCAGCAACCCGTTAACGGCGTCAATGCAGCCGTTCAGGTTGTTCTTAATCTCGTTGAAGTCGCCGTAATAAGTATCGGTAATCACCGGCGGTATATCACCCTTGCTGATCCGGTCGACATACTCTGCAGCCATGTTTAATGGACCAATCACTGCGTCAAGAGTCCTGTTGAACCCTTCAATGACCTTGCGGAAGTCACCGTTGTGCTTTGAAGCGTCGGCGCGGGTGTCGAGCTTGCCCTGGGCCGCCGCAACAGCCAGGCTGTCGGCGTCGGCAACGAGGCTTTTAATTGTCTCCATCATTCTGATAACAGCAGGTATAAACTCATCTTTCTCACATCTTTTACCTATTTTCTTAAAGCTGTCCAGATCGCCAAGGTCACCGTTGCCGATGTTATTGAAAACCTCAACGATACGCCTGTTATGTTTGTTGGCATTATTAGTTGCCTCCTTGAGATCGTTCCATAGCCCGCTATAACTTTTTACTATCTCCATGCCGTAGTCATTTTGCGCCATCCCGGCGAGAACTGCCACTAGTTCACTAACCGGCTCCTCGACAGCCCCCATCAGGTTATTCATTCCGCCAACGAGTTCACTCCAGCCGCCTGTAAAAGCTGACGCGTCGCCGCGGTAATCCAGCTTGCCGGCCCGGGCGGCCTGGATCAGGTTGTCAGCCTCATGAAGCAGGCCATTCATCACATCAATGCAAGTATTCAGATTGTTCTTGATTTCGTTGAAATCGCCGTTATAGCTGTCAGTAATCCTGGGCGGAATATCACCCTTGCTGATCCGGTCAATATACTCCGCCGCCACGTTCAGCGGCCCGATCACCGCGTCCAGAGTGTTGTTGACCCCTTCGATAATTTTCCGGTAATCACCCTGGTGCTTCGTTTCATCCACCCGGGTGTCGAGCTTGCCTTCCATTGCCGCCGCGGATAAGGCATTAGTGTCGGTGACCAGGCTTTGGATTGATTCCATCATCTTGACAAAAGATGGTATTAATACGTCGTTTTCACTTCTTTGCCTGATTTTCTTCAAGCCGTCCAAATCTCCGAGGTCACCGTCGCTGATATTATTTACCACCTTCACCACGCGCGCCATAAGGGCATTGACACCGTCGGATGAACTCTTGAGTTCGTTCCAAACACCACTATACTCTTTTACCATCTTCTGCGTAAAATCATTTACCGTCATCCGGTTAAGGACCATTGCTATTTCATTAACCGGGCTGGCCACGGCTTCAATCAAACCGTTCATGCCGCCGATTAAATCACCCCAACTGCCCGCATAGGCCGCCGCATTGCCACGGGTATCCAGCTTGCCTTCCCGGACGGCCCGGATCAGGACGTCGGTTTCTTTGAGCATTTCCTTGATCGTATTGACCATGGCGCAGAGGTTCTTACCTAGGAAGTCATTGTCCGACCGGATTTTGACCTCGACACTCAGATCGCCTGCCGCAACCTTTTCGGCAGCCAGTGCCGACGCCCGGATATTTCCCACCATAGCCTTGAAAGACTGTGACAACATGCCGATTTCATCCATCGTATCCGCTTCCACATTCACGTTGACATCACCGAGAGCCATCTTGTCAGCGGCTTCGGCGAGCTTATTCACCGGCCGGCTAATCAACCGGGCCACAAAAATACCCAAGCAGATCGCCAGGGCCATACTGGCAAACAATATAATCAGCATATTATTTGCCGCGCTGTTAGCACCAGCCGTGTTCATCCCGGATTTTTGCTTTGCCTGGGATTCTATAAGGCCACTCAATTTATCTATTGTCGCATTAAGTTCATTTGTTACAGGAGCCCCCTCGGCCCGCATCAAAGCCATCGCCTGCTCATCCTGGTTTGCCAGGACAAGAGCCATCATCCGTTCCAAGACTGAGTCAAAGTTATTGTTGAGTACCTTTAACCTGCTGAATTCCCGCTGGATCTCATCTGTTTGAACAGTTTTTTCCAATACAGCCAAGCTGCTTTCAATTTGTTTATCAAGCTCTTTGATATCGGCAACATATTTACTTCTCGCCCCATTATCTTTTTCAAGAAAGATATCTCTAAAGCAAGCGCGTATCTGGTGAAAGGATACGGCAACTTTTCCGATCTGATTTATCGACACGGTATTGTATTCATACATCTCAATACCGGCCTTATTGATTGACCTGATATTTTTAATACCCATATAGCCGGCCAGCCCGGCGCTCAAAGCAACAATGATAAAGCTGAGTAAAAGCTTAGTACCGATCCTTAAATTTAAAAACCACTTCATACATTTATCCCTCCACATCATTACAGATTAGTAATCTAACTATTTGCACATTAGTAATTGTTTTATTAATTATCTCTTCCAGCGCCGCAGCAATAGATCTTGCTGTTTCTCCTGAGACTGATGACTTTCATTAACGCACCTCAACTTTCCTGAATAATCGAGCGTCAGCGGCTACCTGTTCAAACAAGCGGGCCGTTTCCTCCGGAAGTTTCTGCGTCTGCTCCGTGGCAAAGTAACCGCCCGGCGCCAGTGCCGCGTGGAACATTTTGATTACTTCGACCCGCTCCGCCTGCTCAAAGTGCAGCAATACATTCTTGCACACGATCAAACTGAAGCCCTCTCCGGCAGGTTTGAGTGTGAGTAGGTCATGCCTCCGGTAAAATACCCGGCTTCTGATTAATTCGTCAATTTTGTAGCGGCCCGCATTCCCTGCCAGCTTGAAATACTTATTAAACAAGTCCCGCGGAATCCGCTTAAGTTCTTCTTCTTGGTACACCCCCTCGGAAATTATCTTCTCAAATAAGTCGCTGCCATCCAAATCTGTCGCATCAATGCGGAGGTTGCGGAACGAAAAGCGCCCCATATTTTCGGCAAACATAATGGCCAATGAGTATGGCTCCGGGCCCATGGCGCAGCCGGCATCCCAAACCCGGATTTTGCTGCGGCCGGTGACATACGGTACAACGTGGTTAATAATTAGCTCCAGGGTATGCATATCCCGGAAAAAATAAGTAAACGCCATTTATTAACTTCCTCCTGCCGGGCAGAGGTTTAGTACTGCTGCTCTTCGTCAAAAAGCAATTTATGAGCGTTCAACAGTATTTTTACCTGTTCGCCAACCCTACCCATGCCCTGGATAAAACGGCTGTTTTCACCTTTTTTCACCCTCGCGGGAGGTTCAATTTCTGTTTTTGGGATATCCAGCACTTCAGAAACCCGGTCGACAATCAAGCCAACTGATTGATCATCAATATTAATAACTACAATGCAGGTACGATCATCGTAGGGACGTTCCTTCACCCCGAAACGCAGGCGCACGTCCATAACCGGGACAACCTTGCCCCGCAAATTAATTACTCCCTTGATATAATGGGGCATGTCCGGAACCTCGGTAATATTTTGAATACCGATTATTTCAGTTACAAAACGAATTTCTATACCATATTCTTCCTTACCAAGTATAAAAGTCAGAAACTTGTCTTCCTGAGTATCCTCATCATCCTCCTCGTCATTGAGAAGATCCGCATCCAACCTCTCTTTTAGACTCATCTCTTTCACCTCCACGAACACTCAGCATATCTGTGATTAGTTATGCCGATGCGCCTTCTACTGAGTTTATTAAATCAGATACATCCAGGATCATACTGATATCACCGTCACCGAGGATAGCACATCCTGAGACGCTCCTGACATGTCCCAGGTAGTTGGACAACCCCTTGATCACAATCTGTTGCTGGCCGACTACTTCGTCAACGAACAGGCAAGATTTTTTTTCTTCACTTTCCACAACAACAAGGATACCGTCGGTCAGCAACCGGCAGTCCGGCTGCACGTTATACAGCTCATGCAAGCGTACTACCGGCAAAAGCTCCCCGCGAATACTAATTATTTCCAAGTTGTCCGGAGTAAAGGTAATTTGCCAATTTTTAGGCTGCAAAGACTCCTTGATCGAATTAATTGGAATAGTATAGCGCGTATGGCCGACTCTGACCACCATCCCCTCGATAATAGCCAGGGTCAGGGGAATACGAAGGGCGATCATCGTCCCGATGCCGGGCCTGCTGCGAACATCGACCTTGCCCCGAAGTTTTTCAATATTGCGGCTCACCACATCCATACCGACACCACGGCCGGATATATTGGAGATCTTCTCCGCAGTAGAAAAGCCCGGCTCAAAGATCAGCCGCCACACCTCTTCATCCTTAAAATCCCGGTCTTCGTTCTTGATTAACCCGCGCTCTATCCCTTTTTTTAAAATCTTTTCCCTGTCCAGACCCCGGCCGTCATCTTCTACAATAATCCAAACCTCACCAGCCGAGTGCTTTGCCTCGATTGTTACCCGCCCCGATTCCGGTTTTCCCACAGCCAGGCGATCTTCGGGACTTTCGAGGCCATGGTCCACAGCGTTGCGAATTAAGTGCACCAAAGGGTCGGAAATCTGCTCGATTATTGTTTTATCTACTTCAGTCTCTTCGCCGATTATTTCCAGACTAACTTTTTTATTTGCTTTTTGAGAAAGGTCACGCACCAGACGCACCATTTTACGGAAAGTGCCAGCAAGCGGGATCATCCGCATGGACATCGCTACTTCCTGAATGTCTCTGGTGATTTTATCCAACTGCAAAACAGCTTTTTCAAACCTGTCTAACTGCAACCCTTTTAAATCTTGGTTGTTGGCAACCATTGCTTCTGAGATTACCAACTCACCCACCAGGTCCAGAAGTTTATCCAGCTTTTCAATATCTACCCGGATTGCCTGTTGTTGTCCGGAAGGTGGTTGTTTTTCACCCCTATTCTTTACCGCATTTTCTTCTTTGAACGGCTCCTTTAAGGGTTTCCGGCTTTCTTCCGCTTGATCCGGCCTTTTCTCTGGAATTTCATCTGCGTGTGTTTGTCCAAATCCGCCCGCTACTTCTAGCGCCTGGCATTTCTGTTCCGGCCCTCCTTTGTCCAAACTTCCGTCAGTATCACCGGATAGCTTGTCCAGGTGGGTAATTATTTCAACCTGTCCAGGTATCTCCAAGGAAATGCCCTGATTAATCTGAAGTATCCCATCCCTTAACGCATCCACAGCAATAAGCAGGAAGGATATTGCCACAGAATCACAAACTTTCTCGCCTTCCCGAATTTTATCAAGCAAGGTTTCCGCATGATGGCTCAATTCTTCCAGATCCGCATACCCCAAAAAGCCCGAATTTCCTTTAAAACTGTGAAGCGCGCGGAAAGCTTGCCCCGCGCTTTCTAAATCACCGGGTTCTTTCTCCAACGCGAGCAACGTTTTTTCCGCATCATCCAATAGTTCGAGATTTTCTTCAACAAAACGCTGGGTCATTTCCGGAGTAATAGCCAAACTCATCTCTTCCAGGTTGCCGGATATAGTAAATTCAGCAGCGTCTGCCGGTTCATCCATGGCTTCCTCTGAAGGAATTGAGCCTGCCGCCTCTACATTACCCGAATTCCCTTGACTCAAGCTAACTGCTGCGATAGTTTTCTGTAGATCTTCAATAATAACCGCGGCGCCGGATTCATAACCATTATCGTTCAACTGCCGCTCCACTGTGTCCAAAATATTCCTGATAAAGTCACTGGTACGGATAAGCAGGTCGACGTAACCGGGTTCCACGGCAGTCTGGCCTTTACGGAAAATATCCAGCAGGGTTTCCGCTTCATGCGTTACACTAATAATTGTTTGCAGATCTAAAAAAGAAGCTGAGCCTTTCAGCGAGTGGAAAAGGCGAAAAATCGCGTTGAGAATTTCCTCGTCGATTTTCCCGCTGGAAAGCGCTTTCTCCTCCATGGCGATGATTTGCGGCTCCACATCGTCTAACAGTTCCCGGCTGTCGTTAACAAAGTACTTAACCATTTCCAGTTTTTCATCAAAATCACCGTTAACCATAGTTAACCACCTTTTTACATAGTGCCCCTTATTTGCCTGCGTTTTTCTTCAATAGCTTTTGCAAGATCCTCGTAAGCCTGCTTCAACCGCGCGTATTCCATGGCCAGGCGGGCGTGCTCGAATTCAGCCCTCTTTTTTCCGCCGATTTCACGTTCAATTTTTTCAAGGGTTTCCATTAAATCGGCCAAATCAATCGGCTTGCCAAAAAATGCGTATGCCCCGTTATTAACTGCAGCAATAGCAGTATCCACATCCCCGTAACCGGTATTAATGATTACCTTTGCTTCCGGATTGAGTGAACGGATCTTTTTTAATACTTGAATTCCATTCATACCGGGCATTTTCATATCAGTAATGACTACATCATATTGGTTTTGCTGGTAAGCTTCCACGGCTTCCCCGGGAGCGGTGAACTTATCGCACCGGTTCCCTGCCGGTTCAAGCGCGGTGGCCAGACCATCCAAACAATCCCCGTCATCATCGATCAGTAAAATATTCATACTCCCGCCTCCCAATTCTGTTACAAGCCGTCCCTTGCCAAAACTTTTTCAATCGTTTGAAGCAACTGTCCCTGCTTAAAAGGTTTTACTATAAAACTTTTTGCACCCGCCTCAATAGCCTCCATTACCATATGCCGCTGGCCCATGGCGCTGCACATAATAATTTTGGCGCCAGGATCGACGCTGCGAATTGCCTTGACTCCCTCGATCCCGTTCATATCCGGCATAGTGATATCCATGGTTATCAGATCCGGCTTATGCAGTTTATACAATTCTACCGCCTCCTGTCCATTACCGGCTTCGTCAACAACCTCATAGCCGTTTTTCGTAACAATACTTCTAATCATCATTCGCATAAACGCCGCATCGTCTACGATCAGGATCCGCTTACCCAACAATCAATCACCTCCGGTTTTATTTCTACACAAATATATTGTGCAAAACACATGCCTTAATCCAATTATTTCTTAATTTTGCAAATAATTTTTCGAAAAATTTCTAATAATCGCGATTTATTAATAAAAATTAAAAAATCCACCTGAGGTGGACTAAATACCAAAAGCAAAATATGCCTTTTTATGATTTTTAAAGTGATCGTAATGGTACACCAAATAGCACAAATGGACATTTTGGTACATAGCAAGTCAGGAACCGCCCCCACTTGCAAAGGTACCTTGCTATCCGCCGGGCATAAGGTATTTTAGCCGGCTATACAGAGAGCGGCGCGAGATACCAAGGTACTTGGCAGTTTCTGTTTTGTTTCCTCTATGCATACGCAACGCTTTCAGTATAATATTATTGGTGTATTCTTCCAGCGGCAGACTGTCAGGCGGCAGGGTGAAATTTTTATGGTCCAGTATCCCGGCTTCCGCAGCCTTACCGGGAACAATGCAAGTACCAGCTCTCTGTATAATACCAAGGTGGGCGGGTTTTACTTCAACATCGTCCCACATCAATACTACCCATTCCATGGCGTTTTTTAACTCCCTAACATTCCCCGGCCACTGGTATGACAACAAAACATTTGCCGCCTTTTCGCCAATCCCCTCAAAACGCTTTCCTTTCTCCCGGGTAAACCGGGTCAGGAACATTCTTGCTAAAGGAAGAATGTCCTCTGTCCGCTGTCTCAGCGGCGGAAGGTAAACCCTCCCGACATTTAGCCGATAGTATAAATCCCGGCGAAACTTCCCTTGTCTTACTTTTTCCTCAATTTCGATATTAGTGGCACAGATAATACGTGTATCGGTTTTTATTTTTTTTAGGCCGCCAACCCGGTAGAATTCTTTTTCCTGGATAACACGCAGTAATTTGGCTTGCAAGTCGGTTGGTATCTCACCTATCTCATCAAGAAAAAGAGTACCTCCCATGGCAATATCGAGTTTTCCTTTTTGTCCTTTGGCAAGACCGCCAGTAAAAGCCCCCGCTTCGTAACCAAATAATTCACTTTCAAAAATACCGGGTGAAATCGCCGCGCAATTTATATCAATAAAAGGAGCGGCCGCAACTCCTTCCCCGTAATGGATGTACCTGGCGACTACCTCCTTCCCGGTGCCCGTCTCTCCCTGAATTAAGACGGGAACAGAACTGTCGGTCCGTAGCTTTTGCGCCAGTTGGATAACCTTTTTCATGGCTTCTGAAAATACGCCTATTTGGCCTAAACCTACTGATTCATAATAAGCTTTTTTGAAGCGTGACAATTCCTGCCTTGTTTCTTCTGTAACCGCTTTGACCACATCTACAAATCTACCGGTCAAAGCTTCGTTTTCCCGCTTTAAAGCCTGGTGCTCAGCCACCCGTTCGGTGACTTTTACAAGTTCCTCAATATTAATTGGCTTGAGCAGGTAGTCATAGGCGCCGGCGCGCAAGGCATCAATGGCCGTCTGCAGTTCACCGTCTCCGGTGATCAGGATAATGTCCACACTCTGCCCGCCCGGCAGGCCGCGGATCTTTTGCAGCAGCTCGATCCCGGACATTTTCGGCATCCTGATATCACTAAGCACCAGGTGGAACTCTTTGGAGAGAAAAGCGTCCAGGGCGGCGTACCCATCGGCGCTTTCCAACACTATATGGCCGATTTCACGCAAAAACTCGCCTAGGTACGCACGGCCGGCATGGTCATCATCGACAAGTAAAATATTCAACGGTGATCACCCCGTTCAGCCTGGTTTTTTATGGCCGGTAGTTCTATTCTGAAGGATGTCCCGCCTTTTTCATTGTTCATCACCTTAATCTCACCGTTGAAACTGAAAATAATAGACTGAACGATTGACAGGCCTAAACCCATTCCTTCTCCGGCCTTTTTAGCCGTAAAAAACGGCTCAAATATATATTTTTTTATCTCGTTACTAATCCCGGTGGCATTGTCGCTGACTTCAAGAACCACCTTTTCCTCTTCAAGCCATGTTGAGCAACATATTACTTTTTCAGTACGGCCAACCGCATCCAAGGCCTGCATCGCGTTGACCAGCAAGTTGATTATCACTTCCTCCAGCCTGCTTGCATTGCCAGATACCGCCGGCAAGCTGTCCGAAAGAGCTTTTTCTACGATAATTCCGTGAGATGAAAACTGCCGGCCGAGCATATCCAGCACGCCGAGCACAGCTTCGTTCAAACCGCAGGGCGCGAGTTGAGCCGTAGGCTTATTGCTGACAAAAGAACGCATGTGTTTTATAATTTCGTCAATCCGCCCGGCCTGAGCCGAGATTTTTTGTAAGTTGCCGATAATTTTTTCCAGATTCGGGGTTTGACCTCTATTATGCCAGTAAAGCATACCGTCGGCCAATACTTTTATGGAGTTTAGCGGCTGGTTTATTTCATGGGCGATGCCGGCCGACATAATACCCAGGGAAGCCAGCCTCTGTGCTTGCGCCGCCTGCTCCTGAAGCCGCTGCCGCTCCTCATTCACCCTTATTTGTTCAGTCATATCGATGAAGATGCCGACAAACTGCACTGTTTCTCCGCAATCGTCTTTGATGGCGCTTTTAGACAGCCAAACCTGAACAGCCTCGCCACTCTTGCATTTGAGCCAATATTCCCCCTGCCATTGTCCTGTTGCCTGCAGGGATTCATAAATAATATTATAAAATTTTACTTCGTCTGATTCCAAAAATTGTATGTGTTTGCCTACAACTTCTTTCTCGCTGTAGCCAGTGATTACAGTGAGAGCATGGTTGACTAACTCGATGATACCGTTGGTGTCAGTGACCACAATCCCTTCCGCGATGCTCTCAAACACTTTTGCCGTCATACGCATTTCAATCTCAGCCTGCCTGTATTCTGTCTCACTTTGTTCAAGCAATAACGCGGTTTGCCTGGCATGCAGCAAGCGACTCACACGCTGTCGCAGCACCCCTACGCTAATCGGCTTGACAATATAGTCGGAAGCTCCGGCTTTAAAAGCAAAAACAACGGTTTCATCATCTTCAACTTCTGTTATCACCAGTACCGGCGCACGACTGGCACCGGGCAGTTCCCGCAGCCGGGCACAAGTAGCAATACCGTCCATAGCATCCATTAAGATAAGGTCCGGCCGCAGTTGATCATAAACAGACAGTGCCTGCGTACCATCCTCTACCTCTATTACCGCATAGCCGTCACTTTCAAGGACATGGCGCAGCAGCTGCCTCGTGGCCTTGTTGTCTCCAATAACCAATATGGTAGATTTATTTATTCGCACGGGTGTTTTGCTCATGTATTTCCTTTCCAGCACTACTTGCATGCTTCTCGGATTAACCTATAGTATATTTCCTGACAAAAATTATTTTTACTGTCGCATCCATAGCCCAGAAATAAATTCCCTGGTATTGGTGTTTACATTGGCCGTAAAAATGCCCCGCAGGTAAGCGGGGCATTTTTTCAACAATCTATTTATTTCCCCGGCAGCCCGAACATCTAACACTACTATTGGCACTTCATACCCGTAGCTATGCGTTTTCGGATTTTGTTATATTTGCCTTTCCAGTTAAATTATTTATATAGTACTTTTGTTCCAATGTAAATAGGACTTTGCTACATATTAACATGATAATGCATTTTTTCGCATTTGCTTGAATCAAGGACCCTATTAATACTATCCCCGATCCTGCTTACAGCGGTGAGCACTATTTGCACAGTGACCAGTTAACACTGCGATACATAAAATATTCTAAATTATTAATATCAAGGATAAAACACCCGCGTTAGTTTTCTAAACTGTTTTGATGGGGGAAATATCAAGAATTATGTTATCCGGTACGATAATTAAAAACGAAGAATTGTGTACCGTGAGCAGCAACCACGCCGTAATAACCTGGGTTACTCCCAAACAGCGGGCAAATACAACTATATGTATTGGAGAAGATTCACTAAACTTAGTAAAACATACTTTTGGATCAAATACTGAATTTCACTGGGCTGAAGTATTTAACCTGAAACCCTCCACACGCTACTGGTATCAAGCAGAATGCAACGGCGCTCACGGCTCTCTCAATTCTTTTACAACCCTACCCCGGCCGGAAGGAAAGTACCTGTTCAGCTTCGCGCTGTTAAGCGACACACACATTTCCTATGGAGAATCTACGGATGATATAAATGAGAAATATTTTGGCAAACTTGTCGAGTACTCGGGTGATCTTTTAATACAATGCATTGCGGACAGCAAGAAACGGAACATCGATCTGGCTGTAATTACGGGCGACCTGACTGATTCAGCCCGCCAGCCGCAGTATTTGGGTTTGCGCAACCAACTGCTGCCATGCTTTGGCAATACACCTTATTTTCTCTGTATTGGCAACCACGACTGCTATGTAAACGATTCCGGAATGGGCAAGCAAGGTTTCCTCAGCTATGTGGCCAACCGGGAAAATACCCACGCAAATATAATGTTCAGGGATTATCAGTTTCTTCTGATTGATTCCTGTAGACAAAATGACAATTGGGGACACATCGATTCCACCCAACTGCAATGGATTGAAAGTATATTAAAAAAAGGCAGAGGCAACCCCTCCTTTCTATTCCTACATCATCCCTGCAACGGTTTGGATACGTGGTTTGGGACGAAAAATTACAGGGATCTCCAAAAGGTTATTAAGTGTTTCCCCGGCGTTCAGAGTGTTTTTTCAGGTCATATACACCGAAATAAGATAACGACCAACCAGTTGACAACCGGAAACCTTCCTTACGTGGAAGTAGCCGCAACCGTACAGTTTCCCTGTTCCTATGCCATAGTACGGGTATACGAAAATGGTTTTGAATATAATTCATACAAAGTAAGCAGGTTGGATTTAGCAGAAATGTCCCGTGAAAGGTTTATCTTAAAACATAGGGGTAGGGATATTTATACATGGTATAGTTTTGGCGGCATCGGCGACCGTAGTTTTTCTTATTTCAACGGCAGGTTGTACCGCCCTGAACAGTATGAATTATCGGTTATAGCAGACCAAACAAGGGCTGTAAGATTATACGAACATGCCCAGTCTTTTAACGGAGCCAGCATGGCACCCGCTGAAACCGGCAAGTACAAAGTCATCCTGGGCCGCCACGAATTGCTGCATCTGGCTGCTCAAGCACGCCGTCAGATATTTTCCCGCTACAGCGTAAATGCCCGGGTTATCAGGGAAGGCAAGTAAATCCTATCCTGGTCAGTACTTAACCGGCGGTACTTTCACCAGTATTTTCGCAACGATATCCACATAATTAAATCTAAATCACTACCTTGTTTATGCCAATAAAATCCCGAAATCCTCGTTACCGCCTGAAGACGAAATTTGGGATTTTATGCTTGATAATTATTGTCATGCCAGCTTTTTGAGCACAAGCAAAGAGCCTCCCGGTCGGAGGCTCTTCATGTCGGCCATCATTTGAAATACCGTATATCTTATTAAACTGCGCTATTAAACTTCCCTCGAGGAGTGTATTTAGTGTGCAGCAACTCATGAGATTTATGCCCCAGCGGCTTTTCCAAAAATTCTTTGTACAGCTGCTGAACCGCGGGGTTCTCGTGGGATTTCCGCAATGCCATCGCTTCGTCTGCGGCATATGTGCCGTTAATTCGCTTTTGCCTGATTTCATAGTTTGTAGGGATTGGCTGGCCGCCGCCGCCGATGCAGCCGCCCGGACAGCACATGATCTCAATGAAATGGTAGTCCGCTTCGCCGGCCTGCAGGGCGTCCAGCAGCTTCCTGGCGTTGCCGAGCCCGTGCGCGACAGCTACTTTTACGTCCAGGTCGCCGACTTTGACAATGGCTTCCTTGACCCCTTCCAAACCGCGCACGTCTACAAAGTCTACCGACGCAAGGGTATTCCCGGTGACTATTTCATAAACAGTACGTAGGGCGGCTTCCATCACGCCGCCGGTCGCGCCGAAGATTACCGCCGCGCCGGTCGAGATGCCCAGCGGGTCATCGTAATTTTCTTCAGGCAGTTCGTTGAAATCTATGCCCGCCTGCTTGAACATGCGGCCAAGCTCCCTGGTGGTCAACACTACATCCACGTCCTGGTAGCCGCTCGCATTCATTTCCGGGCGCTGCGCCTCAAACTTCTTGGCGGTGCAGGGCATGATCGACACTGAAAAGACGTCGGCCGGGTCCACTCCCGCTTTTTCGGCGTAGAAGGTTTTGGCCAGGGCGCCGAACATCTGCTGCGGCGACTTGCATGTGGACACATGCGGCAACAGCGCCGGGTAAAAGTGTTCAATGAATTTGATCCAGCCGGGGCTGCACGAAGTGATCAGCGGCAAGGCGCCACCGGTCTTGACCCTTTCGAGCAACTCGCTGCCCTCTTCCATAATGGTCAGGTCGGCGGTAAAGTCGGTGTCGAAAACTTTATCGAAACCGAGCTTCCTGATCGCGGCAACCATTTGTCCGGTCGCGACGCTGCCCGGCTCCATGCCGAACATTTCACCGATGGCGACACGCACCGCCGGGGCGGTCTGGACCACGACATGTTTTTTGGGATCGTCCAGGGCGGCCCAGACTTCCTTAATTTGATCCCGCTCGTGTAAAGCTCCTGTCGGGCAAACCAGAACACACTGGCTGCAGTTAACACAATTGGATTCGGCCAACCCCATGTCCACACCCGGCGCTATAACAGTGTCAAAACCGCGCCCCTGCGGGCCGATCGCGTTTACCGTCTGCACTTTTTCACATACCGAGACGCAGCGCCTGCACAGGATGCACTTATCGGGATCGCGAACCAAGGATACGCTGGAATCGTCCTTATTATGCTCGGGATTCGCGCCTGTATAACGGACTTCCCGGATTCCGAACGCCTCCGCCAGGGCTTGCAGCTCGCAATTCTGATTGCGAATACAAGTCGGACACTCAAACGGGTGGTTGGACAAAATCAGTTCCAGCGTCATCCGGCGTGAATTGCGCACCGCCGGGGTATTGGTCAGGACAACCATATTTTCGGCAACCGGGGTTACACACGCAGCCTGCAGGGCGCGGGCGCCCTTGACTTCAACTACACAAATCCGGCAAGCCCCGATAACATTTATATCCTTTAAATAGCACAAAGTCGGTATACTTACATTAACCTTCTTGGCAGCATCAAGAATAGTTGTGCCCTGTTCCACCTGCACTTCTTTTCCGTCAATTGTTAAAGTAACCATTGGCACTTATCTCACCCCTCCTTCTATTTCACATCACAGCGCAGGCAACGGGTAGCCTCGGCTATGGCCTGCTCTTTGGTGAAACCATTTTCCACTTCGGCAAAGGACTGACGTTTGGCTAACGGCAGGCACGCCTCTTTTTCTCTCGCCATCTTATCCTCAATAATCTCGCCGGTGATTTCCCGCGTGAGCACCCGCGGCTTAACGACAACGCCAGTACCGCCGAGGAATTTATCAATAGCCGCCGCCGCTTTCTTGCCGTGGGCAATCGCGCCGATTGCCGTATCCGGCCCGGATGCGCAGTCTCCGCCGGCGAATATATATGGTATACTGGTGGCCATGCTGGCGGGATCCACCACAACCAGCCCGCGGGCTGTCTGCACGCCGGCTTCGGTGATGCCGTCCAGCTGGACGTTTTGCCCGATTGCCGTTATTACCACATCCGCCGGTATGACGAAGTTGGAGCCTTCCACCGGCACCGGCCGCCTGCGGCCGCTCTTATCGAAGTCGCCGGGCACTGATTGCTGGCATTCCAGCCCGGTTACCCGGCCGCCGGCTCCCTGCACGCTTACGGGAGCGGTCATGAAGGTATACTTTACGCCTTCGTGTTCTGCTTCCATAATTTCTTCTTCAAAGGCGGGCATGTCTTCTTTGCGGCGCCGGTAAACGACTTGAACTTCTTTGGCTCCGTTCCTGAAAGCTGAGCGGGCACTGTCTATGGCCACGTTGCCGCCGCCTACCACCAGCACGGTCTTGCCTTTTACGTCGGCGGCCTGTCCCAGTTTTATATCACGCAGGTAGCTGATGCCTGAGATAACACCTTCCAGTTCCTCGCCTGGAACGCCCAGTTTCTGATCGGCGTGGGCGCCGACGGCGATGAACACCGCGTTGAAGCCTTGTTTCTCCAAATCGGCGTAGGTAACGTCTTTGCCAAAACGGGTGTTGGTCTTAATAGTCACTCCCATTTCTTCAATGGCTTTTATTTCAGCCGCCAGGATGTCGGCGGGCAAGCGGTAATCGGGTATTCCCACTTTGAGCATGCCGCCGGCAAACGGCAGGGATTCGAATACGGTAACTTTGTGGCCGGCTTTAGCCAGGTAGTAGGCCGCTGTCAGGCCAGCCGGACCACCGCCGATTATTGCCACCTGCTTGCCGGTCGCGGCTCCGGGAGTCTCAACGGGGAATCCGTTGTTCTGCTCATACACCCAGTCGGCGGCGTAGCGCTTCAATGTCCTGACGGCCAGGGGCTCATCCAGCTTCGCGCGGTTGCACTTGCCTTCACACGGGTGGTGGCACACGCGGCCGCAAACTGCCGGGAAGGGATTCTCCCGCTTCACTTCCATATATGCTTCGCTGAATTGCCCGTTCCGGATGTGGTCGAGGTAGATCGGCACATCCACTCCGGCCGGACAGGTATTTTGACAGGGTGAATTGAACAAAGTCGCGCAGACGGAAGCCGGACAACGCTTATCCCGGATATGCGCTTCGTATTCATGCCTGAAATAGCGTATCGTGCTCAGCACAGGGTTGGGCGCGGTTTGTCCCAAACCGCACAACGCAGCGTCTTTAATAAAATAACAAAGATCCTCCAGTTTTTCGATATCTCCCTCTCGTCCTTCACCATGGGTGATCCGTTCCAGTATTTCCAGCATCCGTTTGGTGCCGATGCGGCAGGGAGCGCATTTACCGCATGACTCTTCCTGGCAGAATTCAACAAAGAACTTGGCCAGGTCGACCATACAGGTGTCTTCGTCCATGACAATCAGTCCGCCGGACCCCACAATCGCGCCCAGTTCCGCCAGTGACTCATAATCAACGCCGACATTAAGGTGCTCCGCCGGGATACAGCCGCCTGAAGGGCCGCCTGTTTGGGCCGCTTTAAACCTCTTGCCGCCGATGATGCCGCCGCCGATATCGTAAACTATTTCTCCTAAGGGTATGCCAAGCGGCACTTCAATCAGGCCGGTATTATTCACTTTCCCGGTAAGGGCAAACACTTTGGTGCCCTTGCTTTTCTCTGTTCCCCTGGAAGCGTACCAGTCTCCGCCTTTAATGATAATCGGCGGTATGTTGGCATAGGTTTCCACGTTATTCAACAAAGTGGGCTTGCCCCACAGGCCTTCGTTGGCCGGGAAGGGGGGTCTCGGCCGGGGTTCGCCGCGGCGTCCTTCAATAGAGGCCAGCAAGGCTGTTTCTTCGCCGCAGACAAAAGCGCCTGCGCCGACCCGGATATTGAGGTCAAAAGCAAATCCCGTTCCTAAAACATTTTCTCCCAATAAACCATACTCTCGGGCCTGGCTGATGGCTTGTCTCAGTCTTTCCACAGCCAGGGGGTATTCCGCTCTAACATAAATATAACCCTTGCTGGCGCCCACCGCGTAGCCGGCAATGGACATGGCCTCAATAATACTATGCGGGTCTCCTTCTAAAACGGACCTATCCATGAAAGCGCCCGGGTCTCCCTCGTCGCCGTTGCATACCACATACTTTTGGTCCGCCTGGGCTTTGGCGGTAAACTCCCATTTCATGCCGGTCGGGAAACCCGCGCCGCCGCGTCCGCGCAAGCCGGATTTTTTTAGTTCGGCGATTACTTCCTCGGGTGCCATGGTGGATAAAACCTTGGCCAGCGCGGTATATCCTTCACTGGCGATATATTCTTCAATATCTTCCGGATTAATAAAGCCTGCGTTGCGCAAAGCGATTTTGAATTGCTTGGATAAAAACGGGAAGTCTTTCATCAAAGGAATCGGTTTCTTTGTTTCCAGATCCCGGTAAACCAGCCGGTCGACAATCCGGCCTTTTAACAGGTGCTCACTGACGATTTCTGCCGCGTCCTCAGCCTGAACCCGGCAGTAAACCACTCCCTCGGGATATATGATTAAACGCGGGCCCAGGTCGCAAATACCCATGCAACCGGTCTCAATAACTTGAACTTCTGATTCCAGTTTATTTTCTTTTATCCCTTCTAAAATCGCTTCTTTGACGGCGGGGGCTCCTGACAAAACACAGCCTGATCCCATACAAACCAACACATGTGCCCGATAATAATGCATAATCGTACCCTCCTCTCACTGTTTCAATTAATCTCGCTGCACCAGCGCCCATTCACTAATCACGTTGCCGTTAATAACATGTTCAAACACGAGCCGCCGGGCTTTGTCTTCGTCCAGATGGCCGTAAACAATCTGGGGTGTGCCCGGCTTGTTTACTTCCACTATGGGCTCGTGCTGGCACATCCCGGCGCAGCCTGTCTGGGTGACAATTACATCAGAAAGATTTCTTTTATCTATTTCATCGATAATTGCCATCATTACCTCCCGCGCCCCGGCGGTTATTCCACAGGTTCCCATTCCCACCACTATTGTTGTTTTTCCGTCTGCCTTCCGCTCCTTGATTTTATCCAGCGCGGCTTCTTTGAATTTCATCAGTTCATCAACTGACTTAATCTGTTTCATCATCAATCACCCCGGTATAATTTTTCAACAAAACAATTGTGGCCTATCTGTCATGGACCCTGAAAATAGATTTATTTATCGGCATTTCTACACTCATTAATAATTCCTGGGACAAGATCAGGCTTCATCCTGACCCGCGGCTCTTTATTAATTGTCATAACCGGCGCCAGCCCGCAGGCTCCCAGACACCTGACCACTTCGAGGGAAAACATATTGTCGTCGGTAGAGTCATGCGGTTTGATTCCCAATTCCTTTTCAAACCGCTCCAATACTTGCGGCGCTCCCCGCACATAACAGGCAGTACCCTTACAGAGGGAAATCCCATACTTGCCTTTTGGCTTTAATGAAAAAAGATGGTAAAACGTAATAACTCCATAAATAGTGCTTAAGGGCACGTTCATTTTGTCAGCAATTATTTGCTGCACATCTTTTGGCACATAACCGTAATTCTCCTGAACCCAATACAACACCTCGATTAAATCGTCCTTTTTTCCTTCATGCTGGGCAATCACTTTTTCCAGCTCAGCATTCAGATCACACCGGCAAATACTCTTTGCCTCCATTAGTTCTCCTCCTTACCTTTGGTTCAGTTTAATTATAAGAATCCTTATTTTGAACTATAAATTGCCTGTATAGCTCATGATAAGGATATTTCTTATTAATTTTAAAAACAATTCTCTAATTAATCAAAAATTGTTATATTAATTATTTAACTCTTACCTTGTTCAATATTTCACAAATAATGGCACCCTCACCAGCTTTACATTTCATGCTTCCTCATCTAGGATCATAAACATTTCACTATTTGTTGTCAAGTATTTATTGGCAGGACTAATTAGCAAAACTCCAGAAAACTTAAAAAAGACACTATGGGTAATAACTGAGTCATTTTGTTTCATAAATCATTCACTCAAGTATAATTTTTTAATACCATCACGGCAATAACTTTTTATCCAGCTTAAAACTCTAACCTCATTCAAGGGAAGTTCCTTAAACTCACTTACCAGCCAACCGGTGTTAAAAACAAACTCCCGTCCATCAACCAGATGATTGTACAATAAATCTATATCCGGTTTGGCGGCTACCGTAGCCACTAGGGTAGAGGCTACATCCCCCAAGGGCATCCGGTCAATATGCGAAAGCTGAAAGGTTGCCTTTACGGCTGTCCCTTTCCCTTTTTCTGACTTGATAACCAGATCACCTTCACAAGCACGCGCCGCCTGCTGAAGTAAAGGTATACCCAGGCCAACCCTCCTTAAACGCCGGCTGGTTACAAAAGGATCGCAAACTTGGCCTATTTCTTCTACACTTAATCCCGCACCGTTATCGGCAACCTCAAAACTCAAAATATCCCTGGAATTGTCTTCAATAACCGTTATCTTGATGGCGGATGCGCCGGCAGCCAGCGAGTTTTCGATGATATCTAAAATATGATGAGAAAGTTCAAGCATAGTATTGCCCCGTTTTGATCCTTATTTTCCTGAATTATCGTCCCTGGCTGTTAATTCAGGTGTTATTAAAGCCGGGGAAACCAGTTTTATTAATTGCACCCCTTTGGAATCAGGGATCAATTATTTACCCTGCCACTCAATTACTATATGATATATATTTTACATATTGTTGTCAAGGTTTAATAAAACTACGCACATCAAGACAAAAATAAGGTCCGCCTAAGTAGTTTTGCATACTAAAGTGAATTTAGCTCCATGTGCGATTTCACTCGCACCGATCATAAAATCCTTCCTTAGAATATCTTGTTCCAATAACACCAACACAGAGGGATATTACCCTGAAACAGCCTGCAGGGAACATCCTCTTAACTGCCCATTTTCCAGCGAAACGATAACATCCCCTAAAAACTGGGCGTCCTCCTCATCATGGGAGACCAAAACAAAGGGTATCTTCCACTGCCGGTGCAGTTTTTTCACCTCTTGCCTTAAGCTTTCCCCGGTGCTTTTATCCAGGGCGCTAAACGGCTCGTCCAACAAGAGCAGCTGCGGCTGGACTGCTAGCGCCCTGGCCAGGGCCACCCGCTGTTTCTCCCCCCCGGAAAGCTGGCCGGGATACCGGTCGGCCAGATGCCCCACACCAAATGATTTGAGCAGTTCAACAGCGTCTACGTTAGCGCCTGCCCGCCTTTTTCTCTTAAGCCCGTACATAACATTATGCCTCACGGTCATGTGCGGGAAAAGGGCATAGTCCTGAAAAAGGTAGCCGGTATTTCTTAACCGGGTGGGGATATTGATTTTTTCGCCGGAGGAAAAAAGAAACCGGTCATTGAGCTTGATAAAACCGGCGGACGGCTTCAGCAAGCCGGCCAGACAGTGTAAAACCGTGGTCTTCCCTGAGCCGGAGGGACCGCACAAAACCAAGATCTGACTGCCGATTTTCACATGCAGGTCCAGGTTAAAATGCCATAGTTTTTTAGTAATCCAGAATTCCAGCATGTATACCACCCATATCACACGACTCAATTGCGATGTTTTTTAGACCAGCGGTTCGCCAAAAAAATAACGGCAAAGCTGAATATTGTAATTACTGCGACCAGCGTCCCGGCTGTGGTGTTGTCTCCCGATTCCGCCGCAAAATAAATAGCCAGGGGCATAGTCTGAGTCTGTCCCGGAATATTGCCCGCCACCATCAAAGTGGCGCCAAATTCACCGACAGCGCGGGCAAAGGTCAGCACCAGGCCGGCGAGAACGCCGGGCCAAGCCAGGGGCAGCGTAACCGTGAAAAAAATCCTCACTTCATTTGCCCCCAAGGTCCTGGCTGCTTTCTCGAAGCTAACATCAACACTTTTAAACGCTGCCTTGGAGCTTTGATACATCAGAGGAAAGGACACTACGATAGAAGCCAGAACAGCCGCCCACCATGAAAAGATCAAAGTAACGCCCATATCAGCCAGAACTTTGCCCAGTAAGCCATTTTTACCAATCAACATCAGCAGTCCGTAGCCGACTACAGAGGGCGGCAGCACCAGGGGCAGCGTAATTGCCGATTCCAAAGCGTCTTTACCGAAAAACTCCCCGCGGGCCAGCAACCGGGACAATGGCAAACCAAGACATGTAACAACCACCGTTGCGATGACTGCCACCCGGATAGAAAGAAGTACCGGGCGCCAGTCAATCAATTCCATGAACATCACAACTCCTTGCCGCTACTTAAGTGCTTTAAAGCCATATTTTTCGAATACCTTCACCGCGTCGTCACTCTGTAAAAATTTGGCATATTCTTCAGCCTCTTTCTGGTGTTTAGTGCTCATGATCACGGCCATTGGATAAACAATGGGCTGATTGGAGCCAACCGGGGCGGCCGCTACAATTTTAATTTCCTTTCCGGCTATAGCGTCGGTACGATAAACCAGGCCCGCGTCCACATTACCGCTTTCCACATAGGTAAGCACCTGGCGCACATCTTTGGCCAGAACCATCTTGGGCTGAAGCTGATCCCAGAGCTTGAGGCTTGTCAATGTTTCTTTGGCGTACTGGCCTGCGGGCACCGTCTCTGGTGTGCCTATACTGATTTTTTTAACACTTTCGCCGGTCAGACCCTCGAAACCCGTTAATTTACTGTCTTTCCCGGCTATCAGCACCAGTTCATTCCCCAACAGGTCTTTATGGGAAGCGTCCACAATCAGGCCTTTCTTAGCTAAGGCATCCATCTGGGACTTGCCGGCGGAAATAAATAAATCTGCCGGAGCGCCTTCTTCAATTTGCTTCTGCAATGTTCCTGAGGCTGCGAAATTATATTCTATCGTCAAACCAGCATTTTGCTTTTCATAAATGGCTTTTAATTCTTCCGCGGCGTCCTTCAGGCTTGCCGCGGCAGAAACAGTTAAGTTCACAGGCCCGGCTTTAGCCTCCTGCCGCTCTTGTGCGCCTCCGCAGCCGGCGGCGGCTGCGGCGACAAATAACGTAAGCGCCCAAAAAACCAATATTTTTTTCATTTCAACCACCTTTCTCCTCCATGCTCTGCTAGACTGTATAAAATTATAGCCCCCCCTCTTAATAAAAACATTAGAACATATTAACGGGTTAAAAAACAAGCAAACTGTTCTCAACATGACAGAGACTAATGGAACATAATGAAACCCGAAACAATGCACAGCTTCCCAGTCACGCATTCGGACTACGAATACTACCAATAAAAAATAACTTAACATAACTTAAGTTAACATAAATTAACTGCATGCAAACTAATAATAATTTACGCGCGCACGCAAAGTCAATACAAAAAGTACTACTTTTGCCCGTTATACAATTCAACTTCGCACAATCCGTACCAACCATAAATCAACTTGACACAATAAAAAATGACTACCAATAACGCAAGAATGAGATATAATAATCATCAGAACATTTGAGGAGGAAAGATTAAGGTGAAAGAAGTGGCTTCTTTAACTCCCGAAGATGTCGCGGGTATACTAAAAATCGCCAAGAACACAGTTTATGAATTAATTAAACGGGGTGATCTTGAGGCATACCGGGTTGGCCGAAAAATCCGGGTTGACCCGCGTGACGTTGATGCTTACAAAAATCAACGCAAGAAATCGGGAAGGCCGCGCTCAAGCACCCTGTCATCAAATGAGCCCCACCCTCTTCAGATGAAGATGCCTGTAAAAAAAGATACAGCTAATTATTACCAGGACCTCGTGATCTGCGGCCAGGATATTATTTTGGATATACTGGCTCTTCATATCGAACGGCATCCTTACAGAATAGGCACCTTCCGGTCATACGTGGGCAGTTTTGACGGCCTTATGGCTGTTTACCATGGAAAAGCCCATATAGCCGCAATTCATCTTTGGGATGAAGATACAGGGATCTATAACATCCCGTACGTGCGCCGCCTGCTCCCCGGTATCCCAGCGGCCGTAATTCATTTGGCCTGCCGGACACAGGGATTCTACGTAGCCGGGGGAAACCCCAAGAAAATTATCCATTGGGACGACTTGACCCGCCCCGGCATTCGTTTTATAAACAGGGAAAAAGGCTGCGGCACACGAGTCCTGCTGGACGAACGGCTACGGAAGCTGAGCGTTGACAGGCGATTAATCGCCGGTTACGAAAGAGAAGAGTTTTCCCACCTTTCCATAGCCAGCGCCGTTGCCCGTGGAGAAGCCGACGCGGGCTTGGGAAACCAAAAAGCATCCTTTCAAGTCCGCAATATTGATTTTGTCCCCCTGCAAAAAGAGCGCTATGAACTTGTTATTAAGAGAGACGACCTGGAAAAACCCCAGTTTCAAGCCGTTCTTGAAGTCCTTGAATCAAAAGAATTCCGGGCTGAACTTGAGGGACTTGGAGATTATGATCTAACCGAACTGGGAAAAATCGTGGCTGAAGTGTGATCGTTTTGTGAGACGCGGTTAAATATCGAATACGGAGCAAGATTAATTACTATCTGGAGTAATCCATGCCGACATGAGCATGGATTACTCCAGGACACTGGCTGAACAAAGCTGAATTATTTTCTTACCGCTTTTTTATTAAAGGTTGTCCGAAAATCACCTTAAAAATCAGGATGTTTTTATTATTTTACCCCACCGCGCATAAACAGTTCAGGAGAATAACCGGCACCTCCGCACTTTTTTCTATAGGCGGGTGTCCCTCCGGAAGGTCGATTAAAGCATTGCAATCGCTGAGAAAAGGCCGCATCATGCTGGATTTTTGACCCGGCAATATTTTTACACCCCAACCCTCTTGACTGCATGCCGCAACTGCCTGCAAGAAGCGGCGGGGGCCTCCTTTTTTTAAGAAAGCGTCGGCACTAACCGCGGAAAGTCGTTGCGGGTATGGATCGAGGCCCTGCAATGCGCGCATAACCGGAGCAACCAGCAGGTAATACCCCACCGCACAGGCTGACGGGTTTCCGGAAAGAGAAACTATCAGCTTATGACCACACACGGCAGCGCCGCTGTGGCTGCCCGGTTTAATCCTGAGTCCCCAGAACAACAAGTCCGCCCCACTACGCCTTACTATGGAAACAGCCTGATCACGGACTCCGTGGGCTGTCCCGCCGGTAGTAAGCACGATGTCGGACAACTGAAGCAATCGTTGCAAACTGTAATTAACTTGAAATGAGCTGCCCGCGCCGGCGGCCTCAACACCTGTAACCTGCCCCCCGTCACGCTGCGCCAGCGCCGCCAGGAGGACGCCGTTGCTGTCCCGCATCCGCCCCGGCGCCGGTGTTTCATGACAAGAAACAATATCTGGCCCCAGGCCTAGAATAGCTACCCTGGGCCGGCTGAACACGGCCACTTCATTCCTGCCATATGCTGCCAGGACACTGGCTATGCCAGGTCTGAGGCAGGCGCCCCGGCGTACAAGGAGGTCGCCTTTCCGGAAATCCTCACCCGGAAATTTGACATTGCTGCCCGGAACAATCTCCTCATAATAAGTAACGAATTCTCCGCTCTCTCCGCTTAAGCCGGCTGCCTCTTGCGGAATAACTGCTTCCGCGCCGTCAGGTAAAGGACCGCCTGTTACAACTCCGGCGGCATGACCTGGACCAAGCGGGGAAGCGGGCATTTCTCCCGGCAGGAGGCGTTCCTTTACCTGATAGAGGCTGCAGCCGCCCGCGGGTATGGCGTACCCGTCTACTGCCGACTGCGCATAAGGTGGAATATCGTGATCCGCGAAAATATCTACGGAAATAACGCGGCCCAACGCGCGCAACAAAGGCAGGGACTCGTCCGGCAAGGATGCAACTTCGCTCAGGATAAGCTCCTGCGCCTTTTCTAATTCTACATTTTCAAGCACCAGTCTTCTCCCGCCCCACAATCAAATTTCTGCGGCCTTGCCAAAGGAACAGGCCGGATAACGGCAAACCTCGCATTCTTCACAGAGACCGCCGTGCCCAAAAGCTACAATATCAGCCTTGTTTAAACGATCCCCGGCAAAAATACGCGGCAGCACCAGGTCGAAAATAGTCGTCCGGTTAAACATCACGCAACCGGGCAGGCCGCAAACCGGCACATGTCCGAGGTAAGCCAGCATAAACATAGATCCCGGCAGTACCGGCGCACCGTATGAGACGACATCGGCCCCGGCAGCCCTGATCCCTGCCGGTGTCACATCATCGGGATCTACCGACATGCCTCCGGTAACAATAACCAAATCCGCTCCTTCTCCGATCATCCGCCGGATTTCCGTGGATATAAGGTGCGGGTCATCGGGCACAATCACATGCCCAAGCGCCCGTGCGCCAAAAGGCGCGGTTTTCTTGCGGACTATGCCGGAAAAACCGTCTTTGATCCGCCCCGAATAAACCTCGGTCCCGGTAGTTATAACCCCGACCCAGAGCGGCTGAAAAGGTTTTACCGACAACAATGGGCCCGGTCCGCAGCATGCTTCTTCCGCCCTATCCAGGATATGACGCTGAATAGCAAGAGGGATAACTCTGGTGCCGGCAACGACCTGCCCGTTAAACACTCTCCGGTTGTTGTGCGCCGTCGCCATGACTACCCCGTCCAGACCGTTGATCCGGTTCAGCTGTCCGACCCGCACCTTCAGGAGGCCGTCATGGGCGGCCCGAAGGTTTACTTTACCCTGGTTTGGCTCATCCCAGTCCAGTCCTGGCCCGGCGGCAAGCCGGGCCAGAAGCAAAGCCGCGTCATCTTCGTGGACAAGATTAGTTTCCGGTTCCCAAACATAAATATGTTCTTTCCCCAAGTCCAGGAGCTTTGGTATATCTCCGGGTTTGATGATCTGACCTTTCCAGAAGGCCCGGCCTTTTTCACGGCCGGGGATTATTCTGGTGATGTCGTGGCAGAGAACCATGCCTGCCGACTCCGTCACATGTACCCTCCGCATGTGCCAACCTCCTGGATTTTTTCAACCTTGACAGCGCAAACCTTGTACTCGCCGGTTTTGGTGACCGGATCCAGGGCCGCGCTGGTAAGCGCGTTGGCCGGGCTGTTTTTATAATGGAAAGACATCCAAAGCATTCCCGGCGGAACCCTGTCCGTAACCAAGATATTGGTGACGCATTCACCGCGCCGGGAGGCCACCTTAACCTTGTCCCCGGTTTCAACACCCAGTCTTGCAGCATCATCGGGATTTAACTCGGAAGCCTCCTCCGGCCACATGCTTTGAATCCCCGCCGAGTATGGCGTGGTAACATTATAATGGTACAGGATCCTGCCGGTTGAGAGCAGCAACGGATATTCCTGATCCGGCAGTTCTCCGGGGGGAATATGATCGATACCCTGGAAGTAACCTTTACCCCGGGTAAAAGAACCGGTGTGCAAAACAGGCGTCCCCGGATGCTCACTGTTTGGACAGGGCCATTGAACTCCTTTCGCTTCGAGCCTGTGATAGCTGACACCGGCCAGGCTCGGAGTGAGGGAAGCCATCTCCGTCCACACTTCCTCGGGGCTGGTATAGTCCATCGGGTATCCCATCCGCTTGCTCAGCTCGATTATGACCTGCCAATTAGCCATGCCCGGCAACGGCTCAATAGCCTTGCGGACCCGCTGCACACGTCGCTCAGTGCTGGTAAAAGTCCCATCGGTCTCCGCAAAACTGGCGGCCGGCAGGATTACATCCGCGTATTCCGCGGTCTCGGTCAGAAATAATTCCTGAACCACCAAAAATTCCAAATTTTCCAAACCCAACCGGACATGATTGCTATTGGGGTCGGTCAGGACAGGGTTCTCGCCGAGGATGTACATGGCCTTTAGCTCTCCCGCGTGGGCCTTTTCAATCATATCAGCGATCATCAAACCAGGACTTTCAGGCAGCGAAACCCTCCAGGCCTTTTCAAACTTCTCCCTGGCAGCCGGGTCGATGACTTTCTGGTAGCCTGAAAAGACGTTAGGCAAGGCACCCATGTCACAGGCGCCCTGGACATTGTTTTGCCCCCGGATCGGGTTTACCCCGGTGCCGGGCCGTCCCAGGTGCCCTGTTAACATGGCCAGGTTGGCCACACTCATCACATTGTCGGTCCCGCAAACATGCTCTGTTATACCCAGGGTATAGAACAGCATAGCCTTGTCCGTGGTTGCGTAAAGGCGGGCCACGGCATAGATATCGTTCACCGGAACACCGGTCAGGACGGAAACACTTTCAGGTGTATAATTTTTAACTGTTTCCTCAAGCGCTTCAAAATTCTCGGTTCGCTCTTTGATGAAATCCTGATCATGGAGTCCTTCTCTTATAATAACATGCATAATCCCGTTCAATAAAGGAATATCCGTGCCAGGCTTAAGACGCAGCCAGTAGTCGGCTATTTCTGCCAGTTCAGTGCGGCGCGGGTCAACCACGACGAGTTTCGCGCCTTTTCGTTTAGCTCGCCTCATTTTATAGCCGATGACCGGGTGTGCTTCCGTGGTATTGGTACCGATTAAAAACAACATCTCAGCGTCTGGAATTTCATTGATGGAGTTGGTCATTGCGCCGCTGCCGAAAGTTGTGGCCAGACCGGCCACAGTGGGCGCATGTCAGGTGCGGGCACAGTGGTCAACGCTATTTGTGCCCATCACCGCCCTTGTAAATTTTTGGACCAGATAATTTTCTTCATTGGTACACCTGGCGGAACTCAGCGCCGCAAAGGCATCCGCCCCGTACTGATCCTTGATCCCTTTAAACCGGGTGGCAATCAGGTCCAGGGCCTCGTCCCAGGAAGCGGGCAAGAACTCTCCATCCTTTTTTATTAAAGGGGTTGTAAGCCGCCTTTCGTCATGCACAAAGTCCCAGCCAAAGTGACCCTTGACGCAAAGGGACCTGCCGTTTACAGCACTAGCCCGGTTTGCCGTAACTCCGACTACTTTTCCGTCTTTAACATTCAGGTCGAAGTTGCAGCCGGTGCCACAGAAGGGACAGGTCGTTTTGACTTTTTTCATTTCCCAGCGGCGGCCTTTATGCTTCATCTGCCTTTCGGTCAAAGCCCCGGTCGGGCAGACAGAAACACAGTTGCCGCAGAAAACACATTCAGATTCCACATATGGCAAGTCATCAAATGTTGACGGCTTATTGTCAAAACCCCGATAGGCGAAGTTCAGGTTATGAATACCTGTCCACTCATCACAAGCCCGGATACACTGGCCGCATTGAATACATTTGTTGAGATCGCGGACGATAAAGGGGTTGCTCTCTTCAATTGCGTAATTATGTCTCTCACCTTCAAATGAACTTTCCTTGACCCCGTACTCATAACAGTAATCCGCCAGTTTACAATCTCCCGCCTTCTCACAGGTGAGGCAATCCAGCGGGTGGTTGGAAATCAGCAAATCCAGGACTTTCCGCCTGGCTTTAATTACGGCCGGTGAATGAGTCTCCACCACCATGCCCGGTGTCACGGGCGAAACGCAAGAGGGCACCAGACTACGGGCGCCTTTTACTTCAACAACGCACAACCGGCACGCGCCAACCGGGCTCAGGTCCTTATCGTAACAAAGCCGCGGAATGTCGATCCCCGCCTGCTCGGCGGCATCTATGATCGATATCCCCGCCTGGACTTCCACCTCTTTTCCGTTGATAGTAAATTTTACAAAATCCATGATCATCTCTCCCTCCAAAAGCATTTCAAAAATTAATCCATGATTTATTCCCTTAAGCCCGAAGGCTAAAGTGCTTTTCAACAAAACTAAATATTCACTTTTTCACTATGGCTGTATATATTCAAACTCTCCCCGCGTGCAAAGCCCACCAGGGCAATACCAAACTCGTCGGCCAGTTCCACAGCAAGGTACGTGGGCGCGGAACGCGACAACACCAGAGGAACGCCGCTATGGCAGGCTTTAATGACGATTTCCGAGGATACACGCCCGCTGAGCAGCAAACACTTGTCGCCAGTCACGATCCGGTTCAATAATACGTGGCCCAAGACCTTGTCCACGGCATTGTGGCGGCCGATATCCTCGTACGTAACCAGTAATTCCGTATTATCAGCCAGGGCCGCGCTGTGCACCCCGCCAGTTTTACGAAAAACGGCTGATCCCTCTTCCAGCAAACCGATCAGGCGCGACAGGCGAGGAGCGGCAAACTGATTTGAAGACTGCACCGGCTGCAATTGGCTGGCATCGTTGACAAAATACAGCGATGCGCGCCCTTTGCCGCAGCAGCTGGCAATTTGCCGGCGCAAGAAACTTTCCGCCCGAGGCACCGGATGGGTCGTTTCCACCCACAGCAACCCATCATTATCGTTAAAGATGATTTCCTTAATGTCCGCAAGATTTTTGACCAACCCCTCGCTGAGCAAAAATCCCGCTGCTAATTCCTTGTAAGCGCCGGGTGAACAGATTAAAGTAGCCAGTTCGGTATCGTTTAAAAATATTGTCAGCGGTATTTCATTTACAACAAAGGCGCTAACAGACTGCATATTACCCTTGTTATAGGCGGTTATCACGCAATTTCGATAGATTGGGTGGAAAGTCATTTATTCGCCGCTCCTTTCTAAAACACTTTCCATCGCGCCAATTTCAGCCAACCCGGCTAATCGTTTTGGAAATAAAACTTTGTCCATCCAGTGACAAGCTTTACAAAATCAATCATTGGTTCCCGAATACCCCCTTGCCCGGCAGCCGGATTTGCGGCGGGCTTACCGGGCATGGAGAATTGTATTATTTTAGTTATCCTTAAAGCTTTTTCATAATTATCCGCTCAATCAAATCAGCCACCCCCGCCGCATCGTCCAGACCAAAGTGCGGGACTTCAGCGCACGGGCACGCGTCAGTTACAACGGCAAGAAGTTCATCCTCAAGGACGGCAGGCCTCTCAGTTGCTCCATAACGATAAATTTCTATTTTTGGCCACTTGCCTTTTTTGTACCCCTCAATAACAATTATATCTACCCCGCGAATCAAAGAAATTACTTGTTCCGGCCCGGGTTCTGATTCAAATTTTCTGCCCAGCCACACACCACCCGGCGCCGCCAAGGCCACAGCATCCGCACCGGCCCGGGCGTGCCGCCAGGTATCTTTACCCGGCTGATCAAATTCCACCGGGTGATGCGTGTGTTTTATTACACCAACCCGGTAGCCGCGGCGCTTTAGCTCAACAATCAGCTTTTCAAGAAACGTGGTTTTTCCAGAACCGGAAAAACCGGCCAGACCAATTACCGGGACAGACCTTTCCACCTAAACCGCTCCCCATAAAACACAAATTAATTTCAAACAATTAACGCCCACAAGTCAGGAATCAAGTTTTCTTATAAAAGAAGCCGGCATTTTGAGATACCAACACGATAAAACAAAATGCCGCAGTCATATTCTAAAACTTACTAACAATTCAATTTCTCCATCTTAACGCCCCATAGTTTTTCCTCTTTTGACATTCCGAATGATAATGCCATGCAAATTCATTTTCCCATAAATTCCAATACCCCTTTATAAAGAATTATAAAAAAATTTCAAGGTAAATTTTCCTCAGTAGATTTCTTTGCCAGGGCTGCTTTTAACAATTCTCCCACATTCTGCCCGATAGAACCCTGATCACTAAACTGGGCAATTAATTTTTGATTGACCCTGCTGGCATTTTTGGAACTTCTAAACACTCCAAAATCATCTTGTTTTTCCGGCTGCCTGTGTCCGCAGACCCGGTCGGGACAGGCCAGCGTTTTCCCTCTTTTGCAGTTAACCAGCAGCATGAACTTGCCGCAGGCGGGACATTTGGTTTTTGAAATGTTATCTGCTTTATAGACGGCGGTATCCGCAATGACACTTTCAACTAATTCCCGGGCGTTTTTCCGGATGCCGGCTAAGAAGTCTTTCTTGCTGTCCCTGCCCCTGGCAATATCAGTAAGCCTTTGTTCCCAGCAGGCTGTCAATTCAGGTGTCTTTAACGCCGGAGAAACCAGTGTTATTAATTGCTGTCCCTTGGACGTAGGGACCAGTTCTTTACCATGCCGCTCAATATAACTTGTGTGAAGTAATTTTTCGATAATATCAGCCCTTGTAGCCGGCGTACCCAGGCCGCTCCCTTTCATGGACTCGCGCATATCTTCATCTTCAATGAACTTGCCGGGGTTCTCCATGGCTGTCAGCAAGGTGGCCTCGGTATAACGGGCCGGCGGCTTTGTTTTAGACTTGTTGATCTTGAAACTTTTTACCTGTTTTTGATCGCTTTTTCTTTGCAGGGTCAATGTCTGCTCAGGCAACACATCTTCATTTGATTCTTCCTTTTCTGCTGCCCCGGCAGTTACGGCACGCCAGCCGGGATCTTTGACCACTTTGCCCCGGGAGTAAAAATTCTCGCCGTTTATTTCCGTGATCAGGGTAATCTTGCCGTATCGGTATGGAGGGTACAAAACGGCGATAAAACGCCTGGCAATCAAGTCGTAAAGGTTCCTTTCATCCGCTGCCAAGTTCGCCAATAGCAAAGGCTGCCCGGTAGGAATGAGCGCATGGTGGTCGGAAACCTTGTTATTATCCACAAATCGTTTTGTCGGGGTTAATGTTTTTAGTAATAGAGGCTTCACCAATCCGGCATATGGCCCGGCGGCAATGCTTTTCAACCGGGCCGGCAGCGTAGGCACAATATCCGTGGTGATATAACGTGAATCAGTTCGCGGGTAGGAAACCAGCTTATGATGCTCATACAAATCTTGCAAAACAGAAAGGGTTTTTTGAGCTGAAAATCCATACCGCTTATTGGCGTCCCTCTGCAACTCCGTCAAATCGTAGGCCAGGGGCGGTGGTTCACTCTTGCTCTCCGTGCTGACTTCTTTGATCACCCCGTGATGTCCTCTAATTCTGGCGCTGATTTCTTCGGCCTTTGTCAAATCAAATATCCGGCTGTGCCCGGACTTGTCCCGCCAGTCACCAAAATAGTCCCCAAAATCCACTCTGACGGTCCAAAAATCCACCGGAACAAATTGTTTAATTTCCGCCTCCCGGTTTACAATCATAGCCAAAGTGGGAGTCTGCACCCTGCCGGCGTTCAACTGGGCATTGAACTTGCATGTCAAGGCGCGGGTTACATTCAACCCGATCAGCCAGTCAGCCTCCGCCCGGCACACGGCTGCATCGTATAAGTTGTCGTAGGCAGACCCGGCTTTTAAATTAGCGAAACCCTCCCGGATAGCATCATCAGTCTGTGAGGAGATCCACAAGCGCTTAAAAGGCTTTCTCCAATTGGTCATGACCATTATCCACCGGGCCACCAGTTCCCCTTCCCGGCCGGCGTCGGTAGCTATCACCAATTGATGAATATCTTCCCGCTTCGTTAGATTCCTAACCACTTGAAACTGGTGGGAAGTTTGTCTGATTACCTTTAATTTCATACCGGCAGGCAGCATCGGCAAATCTTCCAGGCTCCACTGCTTATACTTGTGATCATAATCCTCCGGTTCGGCAAGAGTAACCAGATGTCCCAACGACCAGGTCACCACATATTGAGGCCCTTCAAAATAGCCCTTTCTTTTACCTGTGCATTTTAAAACTCTGGCAATTTCCCTGGCCACGCTGGGCTTTTCCGCCAGCACAAGTGATTTCATTTTTTCATCCTCAGTCCACTCACTTAATTTTCTGCTTATATAACACAAGCGCTGAAAATTTATCCCTCCGGAAAAATGTCTTCCGCAACGCTTTATGATTGCCGCAGTATTTACCATATCATTATAGTACAATTGTTTTTTATAGAAAAGCTTAAAATTATAAGGCTAACCGGACATGGATAGCCTGAAACCATACCTGCGCATCATAATATTTTATTGTTTCATTTAGGAGGAGTTGCCGCGCTAAAGACGAAATTTACGTATTGTCAGGACTATCAAGGAGGCAATTACTTTGAATAATCTATTTGAAATTGACCCAAACAAGTGCAAACACGATGGTATTTGTGTTGCGGCATGCCCATCGAAACTAATCACGTTAAACGAAGAAGATAAACTCCCCATCCCGATTGACAGAGCAGAAAAACAATGTTTCAACTGCGGGCATTGTGTCGCGGTTTGCCCTTATGGAGCATTTACCCTTAATACAATGGACCCGGAAGAATGCGCTCCGGTTAACAAGAAACTCCTGCCCACCGCGGATCAAGCCAAGCTCTTCCTCACCGCCCGTAGATCCATTCGCACTTACAAAACGCAGCCTGTGGACCGTGCAACTTTATCCGAAATAATCGATACCGCCCGTTATGCCCCGACCGGACATAACCTGCAGCCAGTAAACTGGCTGGTCATTGAAGACGCCGGGGAGATCAGCCGTCTAGCAGGACTGGTAATCGACTGGATGCGTTATATGATTAAAGAACAGCCTGATATAGCGAAAAGTATGCATTTGAAACGGTTTGTAGCCGATTGGGACAACGGTGACGACAAAATCTGCCGCGGAGCGCCGCATGTCATCGTTGCTCACGCCCCGAAAGCAATCGCCAGCGCTCAATCGGCCTGTACCATTGCCCTGACCTATTTGGAACTAGCCGCGTTTTCAAAAGGCTTGGGAGCTTGTTGGGCAGGTTACTTCGGCGCAGCCGCCAGTCATTACCCCCCAATGGCGGAAGCCCTCAATCTGCCGGATGGCCACCAATGCTTTGGCGCAATGATGGTCGGTTACCCGCAATACCGGTATCACCGCATTCCATTAAGAAAAAAAGCCGCAATCACCTGGCGGTAAGGTTTGCGCAATTCGTTGCTCACTCAATAAAACAGCTCAATATCTTGATAATTTACGTAGTGCTAAAAACAGTCCATTTGTCCATTAGGGTAAAAGCCGGCGAATCATGTTAATAGGCGGTTGCATACCGTTGGATCAATAGTTTTTTGTAAGGCCTTTAATTGACAAAAGTATCTATTTTGCATAAAATAATGTTCAGCAAACGAAAGCGATGACCGGGCCGAGTAAATATTTGAGTTTTTGGCAGGGAGGGGAGGCCGTCGACTGAAAGCCTTCCTCAAAAACAGGTATTGAAAAACTCCCGGGAGCGGCCGCCAAACGTGCAGTTCACGGCACCAGTAGGCCGGCCCGGAAAGCCCCGTTAAAGGCTAAGAGGGATATTACATCATTATTATCCAAACAGGGTGGCACCACGGGCAACAAACCCGTCCCTGGCAATGCTGACGCATAGGCCAGGGACGGGTTTGTTTTTAAAGGGGGGGGGTATTAATGCTAACAACGCGGCCACGCGGCACCAGTGATATCATACCCGGCGAAGTTGAAACTTGGCAATACCTTGAAAGAGAGGTTCGCCGCATTTGCAGTGAGTACGGTTACGCCGAAATCAGGACACCGGTTTTTGAACATACGGAGTTGTTTTTACGTGGTGTGGGTGATACCACCGATATTGTGGAAAAAGAAATGTATACATTTATTGATCGAGGAGACCGCAGTATTACCCTACGGCCGGAAGGCACCGCATCCGCCGTGAGGGCTTACCTGGAAGACAAGCTGTACGCCGGCCCGCAGCCGGTAAAGTTATTTTACACCGGGCCGATGTTCCGTTATGACCGCCCCCAGGCCGGCCGTTTCCGCCAGTTTCACCAGTTCGGGGCCGAGGTCTTTGGTTCTCACGACCCGGCGGTTGACGCCGAAGTAATGGCTATGACCATGGATTTCTATGGCCGGCTGGCTCTTAAGGGTTTGGAACTACATATCAACAGCGTCGGCTGTCCGGCCTGCCGCCCGGCGCTGCGCAGCAAACTGCGAGAATTTTTTCTCCCGCATATTGGTGCGCTATGTCCGAATTGCCGGGATAGATTTGAGAAAAACCCGCTCCGGATCCTTGATTGCAAGGAAGGCCCTTGCCGCAAGCTTGGAGCGAACGCTCCTGCCACTGTTGACTGTCTATGTGAAGACTGCCACAGCCACTTCGAGTCAGTCAAAAAGCATCTCGATTTACTGGATCTGCCTTATCAGGTAAACCGCCGGCTGGTGCGCGGCCTTGACTACTATACGCACACAGCTTTTGAAATAATGGCCCGGGACATCGGCGCCCAGAGTTCTATAGGCGGCGGCGGCCGCTACAATGGGCTGGTGGAAACCTGCGGGGGGCCTTCCACACCGGGCATCGGCTACGCTCTTGGCATGGAGCGGATCATCCTGGCAATGAAGAGCCAGGGGATTACAACACCCGGAATATCCGGGCCTGACGTGTTTGTTGTTACAGCCGGGCAGGCAGCTGCAAGCGAAGCGTTTCGCCTTCTCTTTAAAATTCGTGGCTCCGGTATTTCCGCCGACAAAGATTATCTAAACCGCAGCCTCAAAGCACAGATGAAATACGCCGGTAAAGCAGGAGCGAAATTTGTGGTTATTATCGGCGAGGAGGAACTGGCACAAGGAGTTGCCCGGGTGCGGAATATGGATTCCAAAGAGCAGGTAACCGTAACCTCAGGCGAAGTAGTGGATTATTTGGCGGATAAAGTGAAATATAGACATAATACATATTTACAGGAGGACACAATAAAATGATTGATTTCATGAGCGGATTGAAACGCAGTCACTATTGCGGCGCCCTGCGGAATGGCCAGGCCGGCCAGCAAGTAGTCCTGATGGGCTGGGTACAGCGAAGGCGCGACCACGGCGGCCTGATTTTCATCGATCTCAGGGACCGGTCCGGCCTGGTGCAGGTAGTTTTTAGCCCCGAACAGAATGAAGAGGCTTTTCATAAAGCCGAAGAGGTACGCAACGAATATGTTCTGGCTGTAACCGGAATGGTACGGGTACGCCCTGAAGGCACTGCCAACCCCAACCTGGCAACAGGGCTGATAGAAGTGCTTGCCCGCGAATTGCGTGTTTTGAACCAGTCTAAAACACCGCCTTTTTATATTGAAAACGGTATAGATGTGGATGAAAACGTGCGTCTGCGCTACCGTTATCTGGACCTGCGCCGGCCAGAGATGCAGGAAGCGATGGTACTGCGCCACCGGGCCGCCAAGTCAATCCGTGATTTTCTTGACAAGCACGGCTTTCTGGATGTGGAGACACCGATGCTCCAGAAAAGCACCCCGGAAGGGGCGAGGGACTACCTTGTACCCAGCCGGGTCAACCCAGGCAAGTTTTATGCACTGCCCCAGTCGCCGCAACTTTACAAACAGATCCTGATGGTGTCCGGATTGGACAGGTATTTCCAGATCGTGCGCTGTTTCCGGGACGAAGACCTCAGGGCAGACCGCCAACCAGAATTTACGCAAATCGACATAGAAATGTCTTTTGTAGATGTGGATGACATTCTGTGCCTGATGGAAGAGATGGTGGCATATTTATGCCGGGAGACAGTCGGACTGGACGTACCCCGCCCCTTTCCCCGGATTTCATACCGTGAAGCAATCAGCCGCTTTGGGTCAGATAAACCTGACACCCGTTTTGGCATCGAGTTGAAGGATATCTCAGATATTGCGGGGACGTGCGGGTTTAAGGTGTTTTCATCAGTTGTGGCTGAAGGAGGACAGGTTCAGGGGATTAACGCTACAGGGTGCGGCTCTTTCAGCCGCAAGGAAATAGATGACCTGACCGCTTTCGCCGCGATATATAAGGCCAAGGGGTTAGCCTATTTTATCGTCACCGATGACGGAGTCAAATCAACCATCGCCAAGTTCTTTAATGAGCAAGAACTTGACGCCATCCTCGCCCGGATGGAAGCCAAGCCAGGGGACCTGCTGCTTTTTGTCGCGGACAAACCACAGGTTGCGGCGGACTCCCTGGGAGCGTTGCGGTTGCACCTGGCTGAGCTTCTGGGGCTGATTCCCGAAAATACTTATAACTTTTTATGGGTGGTTGACTTCCCCCTGCTGGAATACAACCAGGAAGAAAACCGTTATGTGGCGATGCACCACCCCTTCACCTCTCCGCGTGAAACCGACCTTTCCCTATTGGAAACCGATCCGGGCAAGGTACTCGCCAAAGCGTACGATATTGTCCTGAATGGTGTTGAAATAGGCGGCGGCAGCATCCGGAATCACCGCAGGGACATTCAGGAAAAAATGTTCGCAGCTATCGGTATTAGCAGGGAAGAAGCGGCAGAAAAGTTCGGGTTTATGCTGGAAGCATTTGAATTCGGCACTCCGCCGCACGGAGGCATCGCCTTCGGGTTCGACCGGTTAATCATGCTCCTGGCCAAGAAGAAGACCATCAGGGATGTTATTGCATTTCCCAAAACACAAAGCGCTGTCGACGTGATGACCCAGGCGCCGGACGTTGTCGCACCTGCTCAACTGAAAGAATTAAATATTAAGCTTGATTTTATAAAAAAGGCGGCCACCCCGTAAAGCCTTGACATTCTGTCTTAAGATAAACTTACTTTAGACTTTCGCCGGAAATATATCATTAAAGATAAATATTCGTCATAATATGAGAAAGAACAAACTTGCCGCCGTAAATGGACAGAGTAATCAAGTTCAATTGTCTGATAACCGCCCCCTTGTAAATGGACGATTGATATGTTAACATAAGTGTGTAAAAAAAAATACCCTGCTGTGTGCGTGATCAACCTTGAAGTTTTGAGCCAACACCATAAAAAAGGGAGTCCGGACTCTGGATGTGGCTTGCATGCCTCCCAGTAGAGGAAACGAAAATCATCCAGGAGGGCACCCACCTGTGAGAACAGGTTCGAACTTTGGGGGTTCACGGCATGTGTGGGGTTTTTTGTTGAATGATAATACGGTTTTCAGTTTACGGTTGGTTTAATAGCCGGTGCCTGGAAACCTTTTGATTTCAAGGAAGGGTCCATTGAACTTATTGAGCGCCGCCGAAAAAAGATAAATGTTAGTAATTGACAAGTAGCTTTAGCAAGAATTATAATTATCTACAACGGAAGCTATAAGTATTTTATATAATTACATTAATTCTATAATAATTAATATTTATTATTTTATTATTAGGTAAAATAAGAAAGGGGAGAGTACTTTGCCCAGCGAGAGAGTCCTTTCTTTGCAAGATGCCGATTTTAATAAGTTGATCAATGAATCCACCATCCCGGTGCTGGTAGATTTTTGGTCAACATGGTGCGGACCCTGTAAAATGATCGCCCCGGTGGTGGAAGAAATTGCAGTGGAATTTGATGGAAAAGTCAAGGCAGGCAAGCTCAATGTTGATGAGAACCAGAGTATTCCGGCCAGCCTGAAAATAAGAAGCATCCCGACATTAATAGTCTTTAAAGGCGGTCAAGAAGTAGATCGGTCAGTTGGCTATAAAACGAAAAATGAAGTCCGCAATTGGTTAACTAAACACTTATAAAATGCAAACCAGCATGTTTTTTGTTTAATTACTTGGAAATATTTGATTTATGGACGGTACTGCTTAGATAAAGTATATATTAAAGCAGTTCCGTCCTAATTTATTTAAGGAGGTCACCGGTGAATCTTTTCGAACAAGCCATGGAAAAAAGTATGGTTAAGACCGCCCCACTGGCTAGGCGGATGAGCCCCAGAACGCTGAACGAATTTGAAGAACAAACACCCGTGGTGGGAGCCGGGACTTTATTAAGGCGTTCAATTGAGTCAGACAAGCTAATGTCGGCAATCTTTTATGGTCCTCCAGGCACGGGTAAAACCTCCCTGGCCTTGATCATTGCAGGCATTACAAAAGCACATTTCGAAATAATAAACGCGGTAATGGCTGGAGTGGCAGATATCAGGCGGGTAGTTGATGAGGCAAAAGAAAGGCTTTCTTTATATAATGAAAAAACCGTTCTATTTATAGATGAAATTCACCGTTTCAATAAAGCCCAACAAGACGCCTTACTCCCATTTGTAGAAAACGGTCTGATAATCTTAATCGGCTCAACAACCGAAAACCCCATGTTTGCTATAAATCGCCCCCTCATTTCCCGCTCTCAACTCTACCGGTTTGAGCTTCTATCCAAAGAAGCGCTACGCCGCTTACTTGTGCGGGCTCTACAGGATACAGAAAGAGGGCTGGGCATGTACCACACGGAAATAGAACCGGATGCACTGGACCACCTGGCGGAAATAGCCAACGGTGATGCCCGGACAGGCCTGAATGCCCTGGAACTGGCCGTCGTTACTACCCCGCCCGGATCCGGAGGAGTCCGGCGGATTACCCTGGCAATAGCCGAAGAAGCGGTTCAAAAGCGGGTTTTACAATATAACCGGAATGACGAACATTACGATGTTATCTCCGCTTTTATCAAAAGTATGAGGGGTTCCGATCCTCAGGCCACCCTCTACTGGCTGGCAAGGCTGCTGTACGCAGGCGAAGATCCCGAGTTCATCTGCCGCCGGATAATGATCCACGCCGCCGAAGACGTCGGCTTGGCGGATCCCCAGGCCCTGGTTGTAGCGACCTCCGCCGCCCTGGCTGTTGAGCGGATTGGTATGCCGGAGGCCAGGATCGTGCTGGCTGAGGCGGCTTTATATATTGCCACTGCTCCAAAAAGCAACTCGGTCGTAGAGGGAATTAACGCGGCCTTCTCCGAAGTCGAGAAAAAAAGAACGGAACCAGTCCCGCCCCATCTAAGGGGAACTGGTTATAAAGGCGCGATTGAGCTGGGACACGGCAAGGGCTATAAATATCCCCATGATTATCCCGGTAATTACGTTAAACAAAGTTACCTGCCGGGTAACATAGAAAGAAAAATATTTTACAAACCTTCAGGGAATGGCCTGGAGGCGGAAATACAGAAAAGGCAGGGTGGACCTCAAGATCATTGATTATGGAAGATAGCCGCTATACGAATATTGCCAGGTTTTTTCTTGACTTATATAACCTTTGCGCATATGCTAAAAAAAGTAAAATATAATTTAGAGGTGTAATTTTGGAAGTTTACGCTTTTGTCGGTCCCAGCGGTACGGGTAAAAGCCACCGTGCCACTGTTGTAGCCCACCAGTTTGAGGCGCAGGCTATAATAGACGACGGCCTCCTGATCCAGGGAAACCGCATTATTGCAGGTTCCTCGGCTAAGCGCCAGCCTACCAGAATAGGCGCCATAAAAGCCGCACTTTTTATGGACGATACACTAGCGCATGAAATAAGAGAGGCGATACAACGTATAGCCCCTGAAAAAATTCTAATTCTGGGTACTTCGGCTGGAATGGCAAAGCGTATAGCTACCCGCCTCGGGTTGCCTTTACCGCTAACAATAATGAAAATCGAAGACTTCGCCAGTGAAAAGGAGATTAGAAAGGCCAAGTTCCACCGGACTCACTTTAGTAAACACGTTATCCCAGCCCCTACCCTGGAAGTAAAAAGAAGTTTTCCCGGCATCCTTGTCGACCCACTGCATATATTTTTACGAAAAAAAGAAGCTTCCGGCAAAAAAGACTGGCTTGAGCAGTCCGTTATACGTCCCACATATACATTTAACGGCAAATTGACTATTGCCGACAGTGCCATCAGCGCCATTGCCAGTCACGCCGCCTTGACTGTCGCGGGTGTTACGAACACCGGGAGAATCACTGTAGATGCGAAGGAGGAAGGCACTGTAACAATCGATATCTCACCAACAATCTCTTACGTCTTACCTTTGCATGAGGTTGCACATCAGATCCAGTCCCGGGTTAAAAAGGCAGTGGAAGACATGACCGGCCTCCAGGTAAAAGAAGTAAATATTCTAGTCAAGGGTTTAAGCTTTTCGAAATCGACAACAGAGGCAACCAGTTGATGGTTGCCTCACTCAATCGGGAATATTTCCGATGTATATTATACTGCTTATTATAAACTTGTAGCAAATACATGATTGCCAATCCTGGTCATCACCGGCAAAGTTCGGATCCACTGGTCCCTGCTTATTTCAGGGTTGTAAAAGAATAACGCGCCCCCAGTGGGGTCTTTTCCCTGGAGCGCCTGAACAGCCGCTTGAACGGCCCTTTCATTGGGCTCAAGGTTGATAGAACCATCTCCTACCGGTGAGAACTGATATACACGGCTGTTCTTTTGGTAAATTACTTCATGGATTGTTTTTGGAAAGTGCGGGCTAGCCAACCTGTTTAAAATCACAGCGCCGACAGCGACCTGCCCTTCAAAACTCTCTCCCCTCGCTTCCGCGTAAATCAGCCTTGCCAAAAGCATTAATTCTTCCCTGGAAATGTCTCCCCGGGATAAGTACCCTTCTTTCGCTGGTTTCTCCGGCAAAATCAGTACTTGCCCCGGCTTGATCAAGCTATCGGCCAGATTGTTGGCCCTCATCAATTCACGGACCGGCAATTGGTAACTCATAGCGATAGCATAGAGAGTATCACCCTCCTGAATAATATAATTTACCACAGTGGAATCGGATTGGCCTGTAAATTGAGCATTTAAGTCCTGGGAGCACTCGCCGCCTAATACACTGACGTTTATAATAACAATTGTTACCAACGCCAATATAATAAGCTTTACGGCAAGCTTGGGAACAATATTACTCATTTTCTCCTCCTTTCCCGAATCCAAAAAATATTTTGCACATCTATTAGCTTTGTATACATTCATTTTTATCCACCGTTATTAATTATTACCATATTAGAAAGAAAAAATACCCTCTTGCACAAAAGGGTACTTTTTGGTAATAAAATCACTCTATGGCAGGCATTCGGCCCGGTTAATAAAGCAAAAACCCCGTTTTGCGCGGGAAGCGGGGTTTAAGAATCCTTTTCCTTGCGCTGCATGGCGCGTATATCCATATCTACCAGCAGGCGGTAAGGCTTGCACATCTCCAGCAAGCGGGATGTCGTTCTTTCTCCCAGGTGTTCTTCAAGATCCTCGGGGGTGATGTTTGTAGTAACAACAATTGGCAAACAATGGTTTAAACGGTAGTTGATGATGGAATAGATTTTATTCCGGGTCCATTCCGTATAGTTATGCGCGCCAAGGTCATCCAAAATAAGCAAGGGAACCTGACGTGCGGCGTCTACCAGGTCAAATTCAGTATAGTCGCCTGGATTGCGGGCAGTATCATACGTTGACCGGATCTGATCCAACAAATCAGGTACTACTACAAAAAGCACTACCTTCTCCTTCTTTAATAATGCATTGGCAATGCTGCAGGCCAGAAATGTTTTGCCGCTTCCCACTTGGCCGGCAAACATCAAACCGTCCGTATTCGAATCCTGCAAAAATTTTGATATAAAGTTCTTGGCCGCCTGAAACGCGAGTTTGGCAAGATCATAATAAGAAACACCTTTTTCAATGTCCAGGCAGTCTTTCGCATAATATTTAAAATCAAATCCCGACAGTGTACAGTTTAAAAGCTTTTTTGGCAAGCGGGAATCTTTTAAAAGCTTGACCACAGCTTTTTTCCTGATGCAACTGCAGGGTACCGCCACTTCTCCCTTGAGGATAATTCCGCTATCCCTGCACAGGTTGCAAGCCGTGTTCAACAATCCCTACCTCTCTTCTTTTAAAATAATTTTATATATATAGTGTTTTTATAAACTCTTTTTTTCTGGAATTATTTTTGTTACCCGCTGCCACAGTACCCGCTCCTGCCTCGCCTCCCCGGATGGCGCGGCCGGAGCGGCGGTTCTGAAACTCCCGGTCATATTCAGCAATAGCCTCAAGCGTCTGGAGGTTGTTCCTTTTCCACTCAGCCAGGATGCTGTTAATGTACTTAAAGTTATGCTTTCCCCTTAACACAGCCTGTTTTAACGCTTCGACAATCAGCCTGGCCTCAGCTTCTTCAGCCCACTGTTCAATTTGTTCTACTTCAATCGGAGACAACGCTCTGCCAAATTCGTTTTCAAATATCGGAATTAAGCCAACTGTTTTATTATGAAACTTTATATCAGTAAAATCGCGGCTGTTAACCATTATTTTTAACAATTTCTCGGACTCTTCGATTTCCCTGGCTCTAATACCCGCCCATATATCGGAAACCTTTAAAAAGAGCGGTTCAAAATCATATCCCTTAAAGATTACCTTGCGCCCGCTATCGTAATATTCACTGGTAGTGATAATTTCTTTTTCCAGTAAAATGGATATCTCCCTATTAATTCTGGGGGGATCCGCTTCCATATATTCAGCCAGCATTTCAGGGTTGGGGTAATACTCTTTTTTCTCCACGTTAAGCCTGATCATTTGAATTAGCAGAAGCATCTGAAAATCGGAAATACCAATTTGATTATATGTTTTTAAAAGAATATTGGGAATAGAAGTTGCCCCCTCAAGCACCAGGTCCGATCCGAAAGTGGCTGTAATGTTGACCTTCTGGTCACATTTGATGATCTTCTCGTTATGCTGTGCAGCCATAAGCCATAAACCTCCACTGGTTGTCCCTCCTATTATTTTATGGTAAGTATGGTTTTTTGTCCATCTTTTCTTATTGAAGATAACCGGGATAAAACCAAAAGTTAATGGCTTTTCTATATATTACAGAATATTGCTCCTTCACAAAGACAGGGGCGCTGAGGTATCACCGGTAAACCATGGAAAAATGCCGGTAATTTCCCAAAATAAAGAACCCTCCGGTGACTAGTCACTTTAGTTTTTTACATACGTGTATATTTAAATTTCATGGGAACTATAAAATAAACCTTTCAAAATAATTATAAAACAATTTCTTTTTGGGGAGGTCAAAAAATGGCTCTAAGAGTGGGGATTAACGGCTTCGGGCGTATCGGCCGCACGGTCTTCCGGGCGGCTATGAAGAGAACAGATATCGAAATAGTCGCTGTAAACGACCTTACCAATGCCTGCACCCTAGCGCACCTTCTACAATACGACTCTGTACACGGCTTTCTTGACGCCGATATTTATGCCAATGAAGAAAGAGAATTCAAGGTAAACGGTAAAGATATTAAAGCCTTCGCTCTTTCCGAACCGGGAGCCATCCCCTGGGGCAACTACGGGGTGGATGTGGTGATTGAGTCCAGCGGCCGTTTCACCGACCGGGAAAATGCTTCGAAACACTTGAATGGCGGTGCAAAGAAAGTAATCATCAGTGCCCCCGCCAAAAAAGAAGATATCACCATCGTAATGGGGGTCAACGAAGATAAATATGATCCAGACAGGCACCAGGTCATTTCCAACGCTTCTTGCACCACAAACTGCCTCGCGCCTGTAGTCAAAGTCCTTCACAGTAAGTTTGGAATTATATGCGGGCAAATGACTACCATCCATTCCTATACTAATGACCAGCAAATTTTAGATTTGCCGCATAAAGATCTGCGCCGGGCACGGGCCGCGGCTATGTCCATAATCCCCACAACTACCGGAGCCGCCAAAGCAGTGGCCCTGGTTATACCTGAACTTAAAGGCAAGTTAAACGGACTTTCCATGAGGGTACCGACTCCCAATGTTTCCGTAGTGGTCTTTACGGCCGATATAGCCAGGCTTTCCTCTGCAGAAGAAATTAATGAAACGCTTAAAGCCGCGGCGGGAGGTAGACTGAAAGGGATACTTGCTTACAGCGATCTCCCTCTCGTTTCACGTGATTATAATGGTGACCCTCACTCATCTATTATTGATGCTCTTTCCACAATGGTTATCAACGGCAGCATGGTTAATGTGGTAGCCTGGTATGATAATGAATGGGGCTACTCCAACCGGATCATTGACCTTGTCGCTTACATTGGGAAATATGGTCTGTAAAAGAGAAAAGGCCTCGATTTGGAAGCCTTTTCCTGCTTGTTTTTACCATTAAATAAAGCAAATACAGCAACCGAAAATTAGCAAGATAAAGATCAGAAAAATGAAAAAGCCAGAACCGAACAAGCCTTCAGCTTTACCTTCCATAACTGCTGCCTCCTTATTTTTTTTTTAATATATGTTTTTCCTGATAAATAGGTGCTTGTATTTCTGGCTTTTATAATGCGGCCCTCCGTAGTTTTCAAAAGAATAAATTTCCTCCATCATAAACAATAAAAATCGGTAGCGCTATTTTCATCTATCAACGTTTTCTGAATGTCTTCAGGAAAGCATCACAATAGATATTTTGGTTTAGCAGGATTTCCCCGGCAGCGGCGGCGTCCACCAGCAGTTCATCATCCATGTTTACAATCGCACAGTCAAGGCCTGCGGCCATGCACATCAACATATAGGTGCGGTTCAGCAGGTTCCGCTCAGCGCAACGCTGAGAAACATTGGAGAGGCCTATGACAGTACGCAGAGGCGGATCTGTCAGCACCTTGACTTGGCGCAGGGCTTCAATTACCTCCGGGCCATGATCCTGAGCTACGTTGGTGGGCAGTACAAGGGGATCGATGATCAGGTCTTCCAGGGGCAGGTTATGCAGATCGGCGCCAACCGTCAATTCCACAGCTAAGGTGACTCGTTCAGCCGCGCTTTTAGGCACACCTTTCTCATTCATGGTCAGACCGATCAGATAAGCGTTATATCTAACTGCCATAGGAAAATATATATCCATCTTCCACTCATCGGCGGTCGTTGAGTTAATAATTGCTTTACCCCGGTGTACTTTAAGACCGGCTTCGATAGCATCGGGGCTGGCCGAATCCAGGCAGCACGGCAGCGGGCTGACCGACTGGGCAACTTTGGTCAGCCACTCCATGACGGCGGGCTGATCTTCCTTTGCTACCGCAGGGCCGGTATTGATATCAAGATAATGGGCCCCTTTGTCGGTTTGGCGCTTTGCCCAATATTCTATTCTGCTCCGATCTCTGTTCAGGATGGCTTCTTCAATATCCTTAAACATCCCGTTGATCCGCTCACCAATGAGTATCATTTTCCGCCTGCCTCCTTTATCATTGCCGTAATGTGGTTTTTAAGCTGCTTCATAGACTCCGGGTGGCGCAGGACCAAGACAGAGCCCCCCGCCTGGACCAGGCTGGTAGCTGTAATTACTTCCCATAAAACGGCGCGGTGGGCCTGAGCGCCCCATTCATCGCTGTCCGCAGTCTTCGCTTCTCTGGACTTCCAGGTTTCCTGGCCAACAAAGCATACCACCGGCATAGCCAGCATTTTGTCGCCGGTTAGAGCACCCAGGCGGGTGCGCTCCATGATCGAGTAGGCGTATTCAATACCGTATCCCAGGGCGCCTACCAGTGGGTCCATGGCAATCCGGTTAATAGGGAGATCCATTTCATTTATTAATATGTTCAACTGCTTAGCCAAGTTAATGTCAAGAGGGCTGGTCGCGATAACGCTGTGTCCATGCAACACGCAGGCAGTAGTAACAGCCTTGTAATTATTTATGGTAGCACAGCCGAGCAAAGCATTTTTTCCGGCAAGCGCCTCGCCAGCCGCCGGCAGGACCTCGGCATCTTTTTCATCAATGCCGCAGCCAATTACCATAAGAGGAATATTTACAGCCCCTGCCACTGCCCTGGCGGTCGCCGCCGCCTCCGCGGGGGAAGCGTCTTTATTATCAGGGTGAGCGCCTGCCAGCCTCAGGCAAACCAGATCGGCTCCGTAATCCACGCATCTCATAGCCCAGGCTACCGGGTCACCCATCACCCCGTCAAAAGCTGAAGCTAAGACGTCAGGCCAGTCCGGTGGTTCTGTATCCCACACTTCCAGGGCCACCACCGGTTCATTAGGTATTTCACCTTCAAAGCGCAGAAAGGGAAGCGTATTTTCCCCGCCGACCTTAATGGCGTTAGGTCCCTGTCCAATGACCATTTCTACAACTTTGCCGGCCCATTTTTCCTTTGCTATTGTAACAGTCATTTTTCCTGCTCCTTTTTATTAAGCAACCTTATTATAGATTCCTGTTTTTTAAATCAGCTTTGTGCCGATGGAAACAGGTTTAGATCCGTATGCGGAATAAATAATGCGGAAACAAACTCATCCATGAACGTGCTGCCGGCGCTTAGTTCCATATAAGTCATTTTATGAATTATCTCATCGATCTCTTCCCACGCCCGTCCGGATATAAGGGCCGTCTGAGCACCCTTGACCGAACTGTTGCCGACGTAGCTATACTTCTCTACCGGCACATCCGGCAGAAGACCGATATTGACGGCATCCCTGACATTGATATACTGCCCGAAGCCTCCGGCTATAATTATCCGGTCAATCGCTTCGGCGGGCAAACCGACCGTTTGCAACATGCATCTGATTCCAGCGTAAACAGCCGCCTTGGACCGGATCAGGTTTTTAACCTCCGCTTCAGATATTGTTATATCCACCCGCCCCCCGGATTCACCGGACCAGGATACGACAAATTCCATTCCTTCTATGGATTCGCGGAGGCGCGGCGTGGATCCGGCGGTAATAAAATTGCCGCCGCGGTCAATAATTCCAGCCCGGTACAGCCCGGCGACGCAGTCAATCAGCCCGGAGCCACAAATACCAACCGGTGGCGCGCCCCCCACGGTTTTATACTCCACGTCAGCTCCACCGGAGGCAATTTTTATGTGTTCAATCGCACCTCGCATGGCCCGCATCCCGTGCCTGAGCCCACCCCCCTCAAAGGCCGGGCCTGCAGAGCAGGCGCAGGATATCAGCCATTCCTGATTGCCCAGCACTATCTCCCCATTGGTGCCGATATCAATAAAAAGGGTTAACTTGCCGGAAAATGCCATTCCGGTAATCAATACTCCGGCGGTAATATCCCCGCCGACATAACTGCCGATACCCGGCAAGCACCGGATCAAAGCCAGGGGATGAGTATTCAACCCGGCATGACCGGCCCGTACCGCCGGTATACTGTTCGTTGCCGGAGTATAAGGCTCGATCCGGATGAAAGTAGGATCAATGCCCAGGAACAGGTGGGACATGGTCGTGTTGCCGGCGCAAACCACCGCCCTAATGTCTACCGGCTTGATCTTTTGCTCTTTGGCCAGTTCCTCAATCAACTCATTGATCGTGTCCACAATTGCCTTTTGGAGTTCCCCCAAGCCGCCCTCGCTCGCGAAAATAATCCTGGAAATTACGTCGTCTCCAAAAGCAGCCTGCTTGTTGTAAGTACCTTTTATCCCTACAACCCGGCCGTTTTCAAGGTCAACCAATTGCGCCACCACCGAGGTCGTGCCGATATCCACCGCCAGTCCGTAATACTGTCCGGCAGTGTGGCCGGGTTCAACTTCAGTGATCTCAACAGCTTGGTATCTACCATCCCCAGTCAGGGACACGGTCACTTTCCACCCGGACTGCCTTAAAACCTGGGGCAGGGTACGCAAGACATCCAGGTTGGTCTGCAAATGCTTAATACCCGTTACACTGCGGATTACCCTGACCAGCCTGCCCAGATCGTCTTCGCTGTCGTTAATATCAGGTTCGGGCATCACCAGGCACAATTTTCTAAACAAGGGTACACCTGAGCCACCGGCGCACAAACCATTACTTCCGGAAAGAATACTGTCTCCGGGCTTACTCCCGTCCGCCCGCCCTTTCAGGTTACCCCCGCCTTCGCCTAAAACAACCTGATGCACGCCTAGTTTCGATTCTTCAGAAACTTCTACAACAAGGTGACTTTCGGGGAAACTCCGGCAGGCCAGGACATACCCCTGCTCTTGCTCCTCCCCGGTTAGCTTGCCAGTTGACAGTGACTTCACCTGTCCTTCTTTAATCAACACCTTGCAGCGGCTGCATACCCCTTCCCCGCCGCAGGAAGCAACAATGGGAATATTCGCCTTAGTCATTGCTTTAATAAGGCTTTCGTATTCTCCTATCACAACTTGCCTGCCGCCGGGAAAGAAACGCACCGTATAATCCGCCATAATCCTAACAATATCCCTTTCTAAACTGTCATTATTGTTTCCAGCATTGCTTCACAAAGGAGGGAATACCTGCCGACTCACGCGGGCCAACAAGCACTTCCCATCCGGAAACTTCCTGTAGTTTTCCGCTTAACACGGCAACACCGCCGGGGATTATCACTTTCCGGTGGGATACTCTGTCGGCGATGCCGCTATTGTTGAGCATCTCAGTGATCTTCTCCGGAGTGAACTTGCCCGCCGACCAACCGGTGAGAACAGAGGTGCCATCAGTATCCACCGGCAGGATATAGCCCGGAATTCGTGAAGATTCAATATCACCCGCGACACAAAAATAGGTGAGTGAAAAGTTCGTAGTAACATATACCGGGGAATCAGCGCCGGGGTTCAAGATTTCGTAAACTTTGGATTGCACGGCAAGCGGCTTCTGCGGATCAGTGTAAATGTTTAAGCGCAGCGTAATCAGCGGCAGGATGTCAGCCGGGTCGGCACTATCCACTACAACCACGCCCGCATACTTGGCGATATAAACACCCGCGTCTACTACTGCCTGCACCGGGTCTGCATTGGTGGCAAAGGCAATGGCCGGGTAGCCGAAGGGGCGGAACTTTTTCAGCGCTTGTCGCCGGATCTGGGTTTGATCTGCTAAAACCTGCCCCACCGCCCGCGCGCCGGAGTCTAAAATAAGCTGTTGCCATCCCAGCGCCAGCACTTTCTCTACAATGTCAGCCAGTTCGTTCAAACCGGCTCCCTTTACTACCAGAGGAACTTCGAACTTCCTGGCCAGCGCAGTCATCGCAGCGTAGTTTAAAACGTTGGCGCCACATAACAACGGCTTCCCAGCCGCTGCCACATCAAGGGCCCTTTCTGCGGCAACTACATCCTCGCTCATTATAACAAGAGGCAATCCGGTACTATTCGCAACAACTTTTACCGCCTCAGCAAACCTGGCGGCATCATTGGAGCAGTTGTCAACCGCAACCAGATCAACGCTATAAGTATTTCCGACCCGGTCAAAAACCAAGTTGTTAATTGCATCTACTTTCGCAACGATCTCATCATTGCTTAGAGAATCGCTAACTGAGACAGCAATAGCCGTGGGGTGTTCAAACCGCTTATCATGGCGGAATAGCACGGTTTCGTTGCCCAGTTCGACTTGTTTATCGCCAACCCCGATTTTAACAAGGGCCACCGGAGGAGCAAAAGCTGAATCCAATGCTTCCCTGGCAGCGTCAGTAAGGTGAATACACTTGTCCAGGCTGATCTTGCTGGTTGCGAGAGCCATGGCGAAAGCCAGACAGGTGGCTTGGCCGCAATCTTTGCAGTTGGTTTTGGGAAGTTGTTTAAAAATCTCCAATCCTGTTAATCCCATTAATTAATTTCAGCCTTTCTAAATTATTTATAAAAACAGTTTTTTAACGGCACATAATTATTTTTGAAGGAACAAGTATTATTTCTATATATGCCGCGCGATTTCCTGCCGCCATGCGGGTTCAACAGTCATTAAGTGCCGGAGTCATACTTATTCGGCAGGAGCCGGACAGATTCTGCCACCGGCAATAATAATATATCTTTCATTAAATATTCATTATTTAAGTATAATTACTTTTTCCATCGAGCATAATAGTAATACTCCTCTTTGGTCAAGCTTTGGTGAGTTCTATCTCTCCCCGTCCAGCATAAGCTGGACTTTTTTTTATTCGTTTTATTAATAAACGTAGCTTGACGCTCACTCATGATTTAGTTATAATTATTCTTGCCCAAGATTTACGGGATGTAGCGCAGTTTGGCTAGCGCGCTTGCCTTGGGAGCAAGAGGCCGGGGGTTCAAATCCCTCCATCCCGACCAGGTATTGTATTTAGTGTCTATATGGAGGGGTTCCCGAGTGGCTAAAGGGAGCAGACTGTAAATCTGCCGTCGACGACTTCGCTGGTTCGAATCCAGCCCCCTCCACCACAAGTATTTATTGGACCATTAGCTCAATTGGTAGAGCAGGCGACTCTTAATCGTCAGGTTGTAGGTTCGATTCCTACATGGTCCACCAAAATAGTAAGGAGCGGCAAGGTTTCCGGGAATGGAAGCGCTTGCCGCCATTGTTTTTTTGAGCTATAAATTTTTATTGACAAAAACACATGTATGAAGGATACTTTATAATGGGTTTTTTTCATCAAAAGAATGCTCAAATTGTATTATGCTCATACAGTTCCCATTATTCAGGAGGGGAAAAATGACGATTGAAAAGTAGATAAAAATAAATCAGCGTGTAAGAATTTCCCTGGATGAGGCAAAAGAAGACTGGTACGATTCCAGCATTCAGGATATCAAAGAAAGGGGAATTTTTATAAGCATACCCTACCAAAAATCTGTTCCATTGATACTAAATAAAGGCGATAGTGTAAAAATGAACATAATAGTGCAAAGTGCCAGGATCGAATTCAAAAGTACCGTGCTCGGGCGGCAGTTCGATAATATACCGCTCTTTGTCCTATCCAAGCCTGACAAATATACCCGCGTTCAACATCGTAAATTCGTAAGATTACCAATTATGATGGATATCTTTTTCGCCGAAATGCCGGAAAAAGATGAGGAAGACCCGGAAAAAAATAAAGTTCCGGAATTTATTAAATCTTGTACTCTGGATATCAGCGGAGGCGGCGCCAGGATACTAACCGGCAAAATGTACCCCGAACACACCATTTTACTCCTGAAATTTTTTATACCCGTGAAAAATAAAACCGAAGAAATCGCTGTCTCCGGAAGGGTGGTACGTTCCAGTGAAACCAATACCGTTGACGCCACTCACGTGGCGATAGAATTTACAGATATCACCAGCAAACAGCAGGACATGATCGTCCACTTCATATTAAATGCGTCGGCCAAATCCAAGAAGCTACCCCGTTAACAAAGCAGGGCAAGACTTCCGGAACTGGAAACTCCGGCAGGCTTCAGCCCTTCCCTGCAACCTGCCGGCAATTACTCCGCTTGTGCGCCGCCGCCAACAAAAACCCCGGATATGGACAGACAAATTGTTATCCATAATCCGGGGTAAAATATTTAGAATTCATGGATTGGGCTTAATCCCTTTGCCATAAATATAAATAGCTTGAAGCTCATATCCATAATATGGCGCCGCTCTTCCCTATTTGGCTATTGTTTCTCCCTGGCTTGCCGCCACAGGCTCTTTGCGCACCAGCGGCCATTTATCGAAGAAAGTATTCAAGTAAAGCACCGGTATCAAGAAGGCGAACTGGCCGGCAATTATACCCATGGTCGGG
>MVRN01000042.1 GCA_002067965.1 Pelotomaculum sp. PtaU1.Bin035 | reverse complement strand
TATTGAAAATGTTATAAAGAAGCTACGGAGATGTTTACCATAGTTAGATAATTCACAGTGTGAAATATCTTAATTTAGTTTTCCTATAATTTTTTGGATAAATCCTGATTTACGTTAAAAAAAGACTTTTGCGTAAAAATATTAAAATTTTATATGATTATTTGCATAATAGAATAATCTTTGCCGAATCTCAGGAAATTTATAGCACTGGGAGCGGGGGAACCTAATTTTGGGGGTGAATCCCGAAATAGTCGCAAGGAAGGAGGAAAGCGTGACTCAATTTTGGGTAGGGTATCTTTTTACCGAACCCGTCAGCTAACCTCGCAGGCACAAAAAGAAAGGGGATATATGTGTTAATGATCAGGAACAAAGTAGTAAGTATGCTGTTATTATGTACTTTCGTGGTTGCCGCGTCACTTTTAATGTTTAGCAGCCCGAAAGCAGAGGCCGCCACATGCTCTTACCCAACCAGTACCCCTGTGTCAAACGGTAATTACCAGTATCTTTACAACTACTATGGAAACTATCCAGGCCTAAATCTAATATTTGGCCAGAAAACTTACCCGGTTCAACAACCAAAGCCGGCTCCTAGTCCAAGCCCATCACCTGCGCCAACACCAACACCCGCGCCCACACCTGTTCCTCAGCCGGCTCCTGCTCCCACATCCGGACTGACCGCTGAAGAACAGCAAATGGTTAATCTCGTCAATCAAGAACGGGTAAAAACAGGCTTGCAACCGCTTACAGTTGATTCGCGACTTGTAACTGTAGCCCGAATGAAATCAAAAGATATGATCGACAATAATTATTTCGGTCATCAGTCGCCAACTTACGGTTCTCCGTTTGACATGATGAAATCCCAGGGTATCTCTTTCAGTTACGCTGGCGAAAATATCGCCGGCAACCAGTCGGTTGAGGCGGCTCATACATCTTTAATGAATTCACCCGGACACAGGGCCAATATTCTGAATCCAGAATTTAAAAACATTGGTATTGGTATTGTCCACGGCGGGCCTTACGGTATGATGATTTCACAAGAATTTACCGGTTAAAAAATATATTATTCAAATAAAAAGAACTTTAGGTTAGCCGACATAAAACGGAAACATTAAAATGTTAATATAAAAATGCCTCTTTTTTGTCTAGCCCCGGGTACAGGCCCGCGGTGAATAATTTTCGTTGCCTCCCCAAAGGGAGACTTTTTATATTTTATCGAACGCCGGTGTTAATAGTATAAAAGTATAATTGTTAAAAGTTCTTAATTACGCACAGAATAAAAGTAAATTTGTTTAATATATTTCTATTTATCAGCAAGGGGTGTTTCTTATGTTGGAAACAAAAGTGAGAAATTTCCTATATTACATTTTCATTGCGATACAATTTGTTACTGTTATAGCTTTAGCAAGTAAGAATAAAGCAGATTACATGAGAGACACGCTATTTATTGCCGCCTTTGTTGCTGTCTATATAATTATCGAAGACAGATATAAAATAAGGGTAAGTAATTACATAAGAGGATGTCTAATGCTTGTAATTACTGTTCATGTTGTTGGCGGCAAGTATTTTGACTTTTATTCTACATCAGCGGTGTTTGATAAGGTGTTGCACGTGGTTGGCATTTATTCATTTGTCCTTTTTGTTTATTCTATCATGGATCAATTTTTAAAAATATCTTTTAAAGCTAATTTTAATAAATTCGTGTTTATAACTTTATTGGGGATTAATATAGGCGCAATTTTTGAAATCGTTGAATTTTTTGCAGATATAACAGTTAAACCATCAGTCCGCAATCAGCCTGACCTGGTTGATACTGATTTAGATATGGTCGCTGATGTAATTGGCGCTTTAATAGCAGCGTTTTATGTTTGTTTTACAGATGTCCAATTACGATTATCAAAGAGAAAATAAGCTGTTTAATATAAAAAGGGGCTACCAAAAAGTTTAACGGGGGCGGTACCTGGTGGCGGCGGCCAACCAAGTTGTCGCCCTCTTTGCCGTGCTTATTTTACTTTATAACCATATAAATTGAAATAAGCGGAGGCAATTGTATGTTAATTTATGCAAAACAGCCGATATCCTGTTAAATGCAGCTTGCTTACATGTGTTAACATGAAAGTAATATTTTGGATAAATATCTTATTAAGGGGGGTGTTTAAAATTGAATCCTTGGGAAGGCAAACACATCTGGATTTGGGAACTTGAACAGTGCGGTTCGCCTCAGGATGTGGTGAATAAGGCTGTGGCTCTTGGCCTGACAGGACTTTTAGCAAAAGGCTGGGATGGCTCCCGGTACTGGCCGCAAATCGCTTCTATTGTTGGGCCGGCTCATGATGCCGGTTTGATTGTGGGCGCTTGGGGTTACTCTTACGGGACTGACCCGGAAGGCGAAAAAGATGCTGCGAAGAAGTGCCTGGCTGCCGGCGCGGACTGGCTGGTGATAGATGCGGAGGCCGAATATGAGTGGCATCCGGACCGTGCGTCAGCTATTTTGAAAGCATTCAAGTTGCTTGACGCTCCATTGGGGTATTCCAGCTTTGGAATACCCAGTTACCATGCTGTTTTCCCCTGGCTTGCGTATTCAGAGTTTTGTGATGTGGCTCTCCCGCAGGTGTATTGGGGTGATTTTGAGATGTCAGTGGATGACGCGCTGAAGAGGTCATTGGCAGACTATCAAGTTTATGGGCTCCCTGTTGCCCCGGCCGGGCAGTTATACGGAAATGTTTCTTTTGTAGATATCACCCGCTTCGCCAGTATCTGTAAGGACGCCGGTTTGCCGGGTATAAGTTATTATGACTGGCAGCACGCGGGTGAGAACAGGCTTGCCACTGTAGGAGAGGCAGTATATGAAAAAAGGAGGGATACCGTGAGCGATTGGGCAAAGGCCTCTTGGGAAAAGGCCAAGGCAAAGGGTATCATGGACGGAACTGAGCCGCAGGGGACAGTAACACGGGAGATGTTGGCTGTAGTCCTGGACAGGTGTGGCCTGCTGGATGCTGCCGAGGTATCACAGGATGTTGTGGATGCGTTAAAAACAGCAGGCCTAATAACCAGCGATCACCCGGCCGCCGCGAGACCGACATGGGGTGAGTTGGCGGCGGTGCTGAGCCGCCTAAATAAACGGTGAAATTATTATTTCTATGCCAATTCAAACAGTGATCCCATATTAGGTGGCAACGGGATGGCCGGGACGCATAAAGAAGCAGGCTGGTGAAACGCACCGGGAGCGGGGCTCCCGGTGCGTTTCACCAGCCTGCTATTATTTTGATTAAAGGAAATTATTCTTTTCGAGAACTGTCTCTCAAGCCGCGTTATATGACATTGGTTTTCGAAGGTGAATTTGTTCTGCTAATACTTGCAAAAACTTCATGCCAACCGGGATATTAACCAAAAAATGTTCATAAACATATCCTGATAATAAGAAAATGCGAAAGAAGTGATTGAAGTTGTTGGAACAGTTAAAAGCCAGTCTGAACAAGAAACTTGTTCTTGAACTTGTTAACGGAAGAATAATCTCCGGAACAGTAATGGCGGTTGACCAGAAGTTTGTACGCGTTGGGACTGACGAGGGGGTAGGAACGGTCCCCGTTGATGCTGTGCAAATTATCTGGGAGCCCTCGAAGCGTTCTTTAACCCAGGAAAATATGGAGCATATCGCAGCGCAAATGAGAGATAGTGTAAAAGCTAATCTTGTTTGTTATCCTGCTCCGTTCAGTTGTCCGGGCACTTATGGTTGCTTGCCTCCACACTTCTGTTTTCCTAATTTCCTCTGCGGCCCTGCTGGTTTCTCTCCCACACCGGGCGGTTCTCCAGGGTGTGCCACGGGCTATCAATGTACCGGCAGTTTCTTCGGTATACAATGCACTCCTCCCGGTTTCTCCCAAATGGGCGGTTTCGGTTACGGCGGTAATTATATGCCATCAGCAAGTGGGGAGCCAGTTTCCGGCCAGACTTTTTGCGGGCCCTTCATATTCCGTCCGGTTTGCGGGCCCTTCGTATTTGGCCCGGGATGTGGACCTTTTGTGTTCGGCGGTTCCACGTGCGGCACTCCCGGAGGCTTTGTCTGTGCCGGCGCGCAGTTTTTCGGCGCGCCAGTGAGGCCGCCGGGAATGGTTGGCACTGAAATGTATAACCCTGCCCTGTCATCGGGGGAATTCTCCGTTAAGGACGATAAGATTAAGGAAGATAATGCCAAAGACAGCAAAAAGGAATAGATTATGGAAAAAAGAAGCCAGCATGCCTGGATTAATGAGATAGTGGATTTTATAAGGGAGTATACCAGATTAAACCCTGGTTACTCCCCCGGGTTTTTTACAGAAATTCTGAGGAAAAAGTTTTTTATAAACTCTGAAGATGCCGAAAGATTGGCAAGTCTTGTGAAAAAGGAATTGTCCATGAGTAAAATCGGCCTGGCAGCAATGGAGTTGAACCTGACCTTTGATTGCAACCTGATTTGTGACTATTGTTTTATACACAAAAAGAATCCCTGGGACAGGATGACATTCTCCACGGCTAAAAAAGCAATTGACTTGCTGATGGAAAGAGCCGCGTATCCAAGTGTGAATATTACTTTAATAGGCGGCGAACCTCTTCTGGAGTTTAACTTGATTAAGCAAATAGTGCAATATGCCGGGGAGGCCGCGGGGAAGCGGAACCAGGCGGTTACCTGGTCCGTGACAACAAATGGGACGCTGATTAATGAGGAAATCTTGAAATTCTTTGCCCGGCATAAGATCAATATGTTGCTGAGTATTGACGGCGGTCCGGAAACCCACGACCGCTATCGGAGAACGAAAAGCGGAAAGGGAACGTGGCAAAAAATCGCCGGATTAATCCCGCTTATTAAGATATACCAACCCTGGCTGGGCGCGAGGATGACTGTCAGCACCGAGGCGATAAGCGATATGAGGGAAGATTTCAAGAAGCTTGTAGACTTGGGAATAAACCAGTTCATTATAGCTCCGGCCCAGGGAGCCGGCTGTTGGAGTAAAGAGCAAATGGAGCAGTATGGCCTCAATCTTGTAAAAATTCTTCAGGACTACCATCAATTCAAGCGTAGCGGCGCCCCCATATTCATTGATGAATTTGAAAAAGACGAGAATGAGTATATTGGCTGGGGCTGCAGGGCCGGCAGCACCTCACTGGCCATAGCGCCCAATGGGGATGTGAGTCCTTGTTCAAAATTG
>MVRN01000041.1 GCA_002067965.1 Pelotomaculum sp. PtaU1.Bin035 | reverse complement strand
GAAACCAAGCTCGAAGGTACCCTCACCGGCTAACTGGTCAATAACATCACATACCTCACCGGTTGAAAGTTCACAGTCATATTCTTTTGTCAAATAGCAATGAACGCAATTTAAATTACATCGATAAGTAAGCTCAAAAGTGGCATATAATGGAATGTTTTCAATCCGCGCTTTATTCTCAAAATCCTTGTAAGCTACTTCAATCATATAAACTCCAAATAAGATATAAATAGTTTTTCTTTTTCTTATAATAGCATCTTACAAACTTTTGTCAATATACACAATATATCCAGTTTCTGTGACACTTTGTTTGTTAAATTATTTTATCTGCCTTCCCCTTCCCACAGTTCCTTGAACAGTTCTTCCTTTGTCTTTGGTTGATGTATCCGGAATACTTGAACATCCGGATCTTCATAATAAATGCTCATATTATTATGAGCTGTCTTATATCTTTCAATCCATATATCCAGCATCTGATATTCTTTTTCGCGTTGTTCATAGACAGGCGCCATGCTTTCAAGATCAGCCCTGAATACTGCTTTTTCTTTAAATATAAAAATATCTGGAATTCTTAAGATTTCCCCGACGCCATCCACCTGCCTAACCAGCCGTTCTGATCCAGGATCATACCAATTTATAAAGTCGCTAAGCAAAAGGTGATACCCCCTGCCTAGAACCAGGGCGTATCCTTCTTCAGATACAACCATCCATTCAGTAGGCCTATATTCACCGTTAATACGCAGATATTGCTCTACCAGGCTGTCATATTGCATCTTATATGGCTCTAACGGGCCCGGTTTATAATAAAATACAAGGCTGACTGTCACCAAAAAACATAAGGCTATCCCGTATATTTCAGTTCTTTTGTAAAGGGAGGATAATTTTAACAGGGCATACCAACCTGCGCCTATCCCGACGGGAACCTGCAGGCTCCACAACAAATCCATCCTGGTCGCTAAAACAGCGTTGCCTGTTAGTTTCCCCAGGAGCATGTACATGGCAAAAGAAGAAAATCCCAGCAAAGAAACAAATATTCCCGTTGTCAAATTTTTAGTTGTCCTGTGACTAAAAATCCAAACAATAAAAAAAAGCAAAAAACCACCTAAAGCGATTTTATCCACACTGGTTATCACCGGGTATGCCGCTTCTATTTCTGTTGTGAGATACTCAGCCGATGAGCTGTGAAATTGCTTGTTCATCAGATATCCAAACACGACCGGCAGCGCGGAGATTATTCCGGTTCCCAGGCCGGCCAGGCCAATATAACAGGCCGGCTTGACGGATTCCCTGAAATTAAAGGTCAGGTTTATCAAAACCAGCAATACCACACCGGTTGCCAGGAAAAAATATACCAGAGAATGTACCAGTCCGATTACCGCGAAGGATGCGGCAGCGGTCCAATAGTGCACTTTGCTTTTAGTTTTAAAGTAACAAACGGTATAATACCATGCCGGCATCAGGAAGATGAGCGCGAATTCCTGCGAGTTCGTGGATGCCTGCCTTTCCCAGCCGCTTGTGAAAATACCGCCCCAAATTCCATACAGGCAGGCGGAAATAATGCCTGGAGTTTTCTGCCCGGTTAACCTGGAAACAAAAAAGTATATGCCCAGAGTAATTAACACGCCGTTTAATGGTCCGGTATACTTCAATATATAAAGCGGGTCGCTCGCGGCGATCTTGTGCAGGACGGAAAGACAGATATGAAACCCCTGGGGATATATGCCGTCGTGAAACAGCTCCCTGCGCTCAATATACTTCATCCAGGCCAGGGTGACATAAGCGTCGGACATTGCGGGGGCCGCGTGCATAATTGCGTCATAAAAGCGCAGGTATGCGGAATATGCGAAAACTGAAACAAACAAAATAGTATTGCCCAAAGATATGGCGCCGTTAATTCTATGGAAAATTATTTTTTTAAATAACTGAATCTTGTCACAGGACCATCTCTTCAGGAGCGACACGGGATGGATCTGACCGTCAACAACGTCATAAAACCATCTGACAATATTGTCACATACTGCTCTTAAATTATTGCCCTGACCCTTTTGGGCGAATATAAACGGCGATAAAGTTAACAACAGGAGAACCGTAACGAGGGAGATCAATTCATACAGCTTGATTATGACTAGGAGATAAACAACAATAATCAAGAGGCAGGTCATTTTCACGTATCTGGACATAAAGCCGTCCAGCCCGCCTTCACTATGTTCCCTGAAAATAACCCGGGGCCAAAGCACAAATAAAATTGCAAAAGAAAAAAAATAACGGGAAAGGTTGATTATTTGGTTGTGAAGGTCTGAATATGGCAAGAGATCACTTCTTTTCTTTGGGTATTGACTATGAATAATTCATTATGTAAAGGGATTTCCCTGCTGCAATGCTGTTATTTTATCGTCAAACACCGGACGGGCGGGTATAATGAAAGTAATAATCAGCGCGGGGGAAACCGAAAATGGATAAGCTCGCCGTGTTTAAAAAGGCAAAAAATTATGCTTTATATTACGGCACCGGCAAAGAAGAGAAATTGGCCGCTTTTGACGTGGTTATTGTAGAACCGTCCGTGTATAATGAAGATTCCTTAAAAAGAATAAAAGACTCCGGCACACTGGTCCTCGCTTACCTGAGCGTTATGGAGCTGCGTCCGGCCGCCCCGGAAATAAGACTGTTAAAAGACGCCGACTTCTTAAATATAGCAGGACGTCAATTGATTAATGAGGAATACGGAAACTACCTGTTGGACCTGCGCTCAAACCGCTGGCGGGGACTGTTGTCGCACAGGGCAGGCAGCTTAATGGAGAATTCGGGATATGACGGGTTGTTCCTGGATACAATCGGCGACATTGAGTCCGTAAGTATCGCCTCTAAAGTGAGGGATTCCCTAATGATGGCAGCGGTAAATATAATCAGCCAGCTTAAAAACAACTTCCCCAACTCTATTTTGATTCAAAATTGCGGGTTGGAAATACTATGTACCCTTACTTCAAGATTGATTAACGGAATATGCTGGGAAAATCCTCCTCTTGCAAAAAAAACCTCCAGACAGTGGGTAAATGCCGTAACAAGCCGGCTGACGCATTTAAGGGACAGGCACGGCCTAAAAATATTGCTGCTGGTGGAGGAAAACCGTGAGACATATTCGGATACCGGCGATTTCAACATGGACAGTTACTTTCAGGCCGCTCGAAAAATCGCCGTCAGCAATGGTTTTCTCTTGTACAGGGCGCCTTTTTGCTACGTTGGCGGCGTCAATTCACCTTGCAACATACCGGAGAATTGATACCCTCCTGGAAAATCCCTAAAGAACCCCCCGGTAATAGTGTCCCCTGGTAAATCCATCCGGGCTATATTTGGCGAGAGCTTCTTTTATCCAGGCTGTCACGTCTTCTTCCAGCGTTTCGGGCAATCTGTTCAATACTGAACGGTAAGCCCGCACAACACTGCGAACATAGCCGGAATCTTCACGTCTCGCTTCGATGCGCAGCGCCGCCGCGCCCGTGCCTGCGAGCAACCCGACGTCCTCAATAACACACAGGTCCCGTGAATTAAAAAGCTGCATCCGGCAGAACTGGTCCAGTTCAAACGGGAACACAATCCCCTTGCGGTCCATTAGCCCCCAGTGACGGCCACCGCATGGCCCGGCGCGATTTTCACCGCAACCCAGGAGACTCCCCGCGGCGCAATACTCAGAGACCATCAGAGGAATCGCCCCGTGTACAATCACTTCGGCAGGAACAGGCAGCAAAGGTATCAGGCGCCTGATTTGCTCCATGGTTAGCTCAGGTGAGAGGGTAACTTGAACTGCTCCAGCCTCCATCAAAAAAACAGCCGTCTCGCGGTTGAATACGTTCATCGAAAAATCAGCGTATACCGGTTTGCCGGTAATCTCCTTGACTTTCTTAATCAAGCCAAGGTTGCCGGCTTGAACGCCGTCCAGGAAACTTTCATCTATCTTTTCCAATAGCCGGCTGAACCAGGCCAGGTCTTGATCCTGTAAAATGCGCGGTGATGATAAAATATAGCGAACTCCCGCTTTCCTGCAAATTTCGCCGCCCGCTTGAATAGCGTTTATAGAACACGGCACCTTGGAGCGGTACTGCTCACCCCCGAAATATACCATACTTGCTCCCGACTTAACCGCCGCCTTCAGAGAATCCAAGTCGGTGACAGCGACAGCAAGTTCCGTCTTTTCAATGTTATCCTTTTTAATCACTTTCTCATAGGAAAGAGCGGTTGACAAGCGGCAGTGGAAATCTTCTTCGGAAACCGGTTTCCGCCTGGAGGCCGCCAGCCTTCGCTCCTCCAAGCCGGCAAGGGCCATTCGCCGGGCCTCATTAATTTCAGCTACCGGAGCCATCACCGGACCGACCAGTTCACAATATAATTCCGCCAGCGCAAACGGGGTATTCCCCAACCTATCAAGTTGATTTTTTAAATAATCATGGTTCAGGGGGCGTGTCAGGGCAGCCTGGACAGGCGACCTTGTTTCAGCCTCACCGGTAAGCCCCCCAGGATCGGTGACTTTTATTTTCAACGGTTTATTAATCCGGGCAAAGACTTCAAAAACCAGCGGAATCTTCTTTTGCTCCTTGGGTGAGGTGAAAGTTGCTCTCGCCCGTTCCACCAGATCGGCGTCATGAGTCTTAAAGACACGGTCACCGGGAAAAACCCGCCCCGGTATATCCAGGTAAACTGTGTCTCCGGCTGCGGCCCGCTCAATATTTTTCCCGCCCATAACGATCCGGCGGACTTCTCCCGCCGCCCGGCCTCCTTCGGTAACCCATACCTCAATACCGTCTCCTACCCGCAGCGGCTTCTCCAGCGACACTTCAGCCAGGCGGCTGTTCCGGTCAAAACCTTTTATCCTCCCCAAGCGGACACCGCGGTTGTTCGGACGCTTGTAGCTCATCAACTCCCGGCCTGGGCGGCCGTAATAGTAACCCGTGGTAAAATCACGGTTGAATATTTGCGCCAGTTCTCCGGCCTCTTCCGGAGTAACGGAAAATTCCCCGCCTTCAGTGGCCCGATCCAGCAACTCCCGGTAAATTCTGACCACCGTTGCGACATATTCCGGCCTCTTCATGCGTCCTTCAATTTTAAGTGAAGTAATTCCGGCCTTTATTAAATCGGGCAGATGGCGGCTCATGTTGAGGTCGCGCGGGCTTAAGAGGTAATCGCCCACCTCCTTATGGCCGACCAGGGAACGTCCCTTTTCATCAACCAGTACATAGCGAAGGCGGCAGGGCTGGGCGCAGCGGCCCCTGTTTCCGCTCCTACCGCCGATCATGCTCGATAATAGGCACTGGCCGGAGTAGCATACGCAAAGGGCGCCGTGAATAAATACCTCGACCTCAACCCCGCCTTGCCGGACAATTTCTCTTATGGCTTCAAGTGAAAGCTCCCGGGCCAGCACAACCCGTTTAATGCCGGCCTCTTTTAGTAACTGCGCCGCCGGGATATTATGCACTGTCATCTGGGTGCTGGCATGCAGAGGCAATTCAGGGACAACCCGCCGTGCCAGCCTGATTAAGCCCGGATCCTGGATAATCGCCGCATCAGCGCCGGCCTGCTGCAAAAAGTGCAGGAACCGGGCCGCGCCGGGCAATTCATGATCAGACAGGAGGGTATTGACTGCAACATATATTTTTACTCCACGGATATGGGCAAACTCAATGGCTCTTAACAGTTCCTGGTTGTCAAAATTTCCAGCAGACTCCCTGGCGCTATATAATTTACCACCCAGGTAAACTGCGTCAGCTCCGTTCTCCACAGCCGCCACAAGGGCTTCCCATACGCCGGCGGGGGCGAGTAATTCCAGTTTTGCCGGCATATAACGTTACTCCTTACGATTGTATCTTATCAAACCTGAACATGGGATTACTTCAACACCCTCACGTACCAGTTCATCAAGGAACAGGTTCATCCCCAGCGAGTCGCTGGCCATATGCCCTGCTATTATAACGTTTATATGGTTTTTCTCCGCTTCTTTGCGGTGTTTTTCACCAATGTGCATCACGACCAGGGTACCGACGCCGGCAACGGACAGTTTGGCATAAGCGTCTTCAGAGCCGCTGGTCCCGCCGGTCATGTCCACCATAATCTTCCCGGCGCGTTTTTCTTTATTCCCGATCACAATGGCCGGACCAGCGTTGTATTTTACCGCCTCGGCATATTCAGGTACTGCCTTTATGGCCTTGACTAATTCTCCCAAGGTCTCGGGTTTTTCTTTATCGATCATTTTTTGCATATAATTTTGCACCAGGTTGTCGGCGGCAGTATGAACGCACATCAGTGGGATGCCAAGAATTCTGGCGGCGTCCACCGCACGGTTATGGTTAAGCGGCATCAGAGCCCGTTTCACTTCGTTAATCCGGGAGGCCATTATCCCTTCCGCGACGTTAATCGGCACACCAAACTCCGCAAGGACGTCTTCCTGAAGTTTCATCACCTGGTAAAGCGCCGCCATTGCCTTTCCTTCCGGGTGGTGGGCAATAATCAGGTCCACCTGACGGCCCCGTCTGGAAAACATCTCAGCCAGCAGCACCTCCCCGGTTTCCATGTCAATACCGGAAATCACCCTTTTTACTTCATGGTCGGGTTCCCCGTAAAGGAGCCTTGTGTCACCATACGGGTTAAATAAACGGTCCTGATCAAACTCCTTTTTTTCATCTTCCTTTAATTCCTCAAAACCCTTCCTTTCCTTTTCAAGAAGTTTCAGAACCGCTTCTTTTGAGCGCGGATCGTTTTCAATACCTATTCTTACAGCCAGATCGTAAATTTCCTTAAGCTTCAAATACTTTGCCCCCTGTCTTAAACTATCATATTCTTTAGCACGCATTATTTTTTTGATATAAAACGGTTACCTTCCAAATAAAATCTCAGAGGCAATTGCGCTCCTTCGCGAATGCCGATCCGTGTTGTCGCAATAATTTTTTCAGTTATTTTCTCTCCCATACAAATAACAAGCGCGCCTTTCGTCAAGTCCACGCCGTTATGGTCGCGGGATATGCCCATGGCCTGCACCAGTTTGGCTGGTCCGCCGCATAGTTCCGTGGCTCTTTCCCGCTTCCGCCTCTTGCGCATCAGGCTCACTCCTCCGGCCGGTTCCAGCGCCCGGATTAAAACAGCTTCCCCGACTCCTTCCGGTGCGGATACCACGTTAAAACAGTAATACATCCCGTAAATAAAATATACATAGGCATGTCCCGGCGGCCCGAACATCACATTGTTGCGGCGAGTCACGCCGCGGGAAGCATGGCAGGCCGGGTCACCCTGAATATATGCTTCTGTTTCAACAATCCTGCCTGTGGTAATGCCATCCGGAGAATTATGGATCAGGTAAGATCCCAACAGTTCCCTGGCCACAACAACCGTATCTCTCGCATAAAAAGAACGTGGCAGAATTTCATTTCTATACGCAGGTCGAAATATATTTGCTTCAAAATCCAACTTCTTAAACTCCCACTTTAATAAGCAGCATATCCACCGGCAACCTCCGGATCGTTAAAGGCACGCTTTCACTTTCTGAAATACCGTAATAATTTATCAACAGGCAATGTATTGACGACATCTCCCGGTTCAAGCCAGGCGCGGCGCGCCACTGCCACCCCGTAAGGCATTTGGCCCATTCTTTTCAAATCGTGGGTGTCGGTATTAACAGCCAATTTTATCCCTTTACTTTTGGCAATGCGGGCGTTTACATCGTTCAGATCCAGGCGATCCGGCGATGAATTAATTTCTAATATCGTACCACAAACGGCAGCCGCGTCCAACACCTTTTCCACATCAAGGTCGTATTCATCCCGCTTGCCGATTAATCGTCCGGTGAGGTGGCCGATTATGTCAACATTTTTGTTCTCTATTGCAGAGATGATTCGGGCGGTCATGGTATCCCGGTCCTGTTTAAACGCGCGGTGGACCGAAGCAATCACCACGTCTATACCTTCCAATATTTCATCCGGGCAGTCCAGCCCCCCTTTAGGAAGGATATCCACCTCGATACCGGTAAGGATCTTAAACCCCCCAAGCTTTTCGTTATAGACTTCATTAAAACGCTGGATTTCCCGGTGTTGTTCTTTAAGTTTCTCCAGGGAAAGCCCCCTTGCTATTTTAAGTGACTGGGAGTGATCGGTAATTGCTATATACTCGTAGCCTTTTTCCTTCGCCCGCGCCACCACCTGCTCAATGGAGCAGCGCCCGTCGCTCCAGGAAGTGTGGACATGCAGGTCGCCTTTTATATCACCAATATCTACCAGCCTCGGAAGGTTATTCTTCAGGGCAAATTCTATCTCTCCCCTGTCTTCCCGGATTTCAGGGGGTATGTAAGGCATGCCCAGTGAAGCATAGATATCCTCTTCATTAGACGCCGGCCTTAAATCCATCCCCTTGCCGGAGAACAAGCCTTGCAACCGCAGGGAGTGCGCTTTACTTCCGGTGCTCTTATGAAGTGCCAGGAAAAACAACTCCTCCGGCACCACCACCAGATCAACGTCGATACCCCACCAGGTCCGAAACCTGGCCAGGTTTTCACCCTTTTCCACAATCCGTTTTACACGGGGATGCCTGGCCATGGCTTCAAACACAGGCTCGGCGTCTTCGGCTCCTACAACCAGGTCGATGTCCCCCACCGTCTCCTGCCACCGGCGTAAACTGCCTCCAGCCTCTACTACAGTTATGCCGGGGAGCACATTTAAATAGTCCGTAAGCTCGCCGGCCAGTTCTTTTGCCGTAACGAGTAAAACCCGGCCGGACCGGTTTTTTTGCATTTCAATGTTTCTGATAATATCGATTTCGCTCTTAACCCCCATACCGGGGAGTACGCGCACACGTCCGGCCCGCGCCGCCTCGGCCAGTTCCTCCGGGCTGGTTATATTAAGGCTCTCCCGGATCATTTTAGCCCGCTTGGGCCCGATCCCCGGAAGAGACATTATTTCCAGCATGCCGGGAGAAATTTCACATAATAAATCCTGGTGTTTTTGGAGACGCCCTGTTGATAATATTTCATTAATCTTGCCGGCTATTTTCTTCCCGATCCCGGAGATTTTGTTCAAGCTGCCCCTTTTCCGGAGTTCCTCGACAGGATCGGCGAGGCTGGTCAGGACCTTTGCCGCATTCCGGTAGGCGCGAACCTTAAAGAAATCTTCCCCTTTTAACTCGAGCAAGTCGGCCAGTTCGTAAAATATCCGGGCCACTTCAGCGTTTCGCATTTGAGAACCGCCCCGTTTAGCTTCTAAATAATAATTTTCCACAAAATAACGAGGTCTAACCGCTAGCTAAAAAACTCATGAAATAAATTTCATGAGTTCGACCGGCTGCTATTTTGTTTCGGTTCAAGGATCCTCACCAGATTATCGTGCTCTTCCTGGAGTCTGCTTAATTCATCCGCCATGTTAAGGGCGGCTAGAACCGCCACCTGCGACTTGCTCAATTTTGGATTGCGTCCCGCCAACTGCTTCATTTTATGGTTGACGTACTGAGCAACCATAAGCATCTGTTCCGGTGAACTATCGCCTTTCAGTATATAATATTCACCGAAAATCTCAACTTCAACCCGGGACTCCTGCCCTGCAATAGACATAGAACTCCTCCAGGCGCTACAAAATACATGTTATTTCGCCATATTTCTATTTTTCCCTTCCAAAAATATAAAAATATTTTCAACCCCGCAATTCAGCTCCAAAACGGCTGGACAATTCAGAGGCAATAGCCGCGGTTAATTCACTGATTTCGGCATCTGTAAGGGTACGGTCCCGAGCCTGGAATTTTAAAGAAAAAGCCATGCTCTGGCAACCTTCTGAAACCTGCTCACCCGTGTAAATATCAAACAATGAGACTGAGTCGAGCAATTCTCCACCTGTATTCCGGATGATTTTTAAAATATCCCCGGCAGGAATTTCCCGCTTGATTACCACCGCTAAATCCCGCTCAATTCCAGGAAATTTAGGCAGTGATCTATATACATTACGGCGCCCTAAAACAGCAAAAAGTTCTTCAAGGTAAATTTCAAACGCCACTACTCTCTCAGGAAACTCATATCTCTCCAACACATCCGGGTTTAACTCACCCAGAACACCTAATTTACGACCCCCGGCCTCAATCGAAGCGGTCCTGCCCGGGTGAAAGACGGGGTTGGCGGTTTCCCGGTGAAAGGAAACAGGATCAGTCCCGAGCACGCTGAACAACCTTTCCAACACACCTTTTAAGAAATAATAATCCAACTCCAGGGGAGGCATTTTCCAGCTTCCGCCCACCCGCCCTACAGCTGCTGCCGCAAGGACGGAGCGCTCCTCATGAGTATTTCCTATCCCCGACGGGATAAAGACTTTACCCAGTTCAAAAATAGCGCCGTCCTGCACCCGCCGGCTGAAATTATTGGCCAGTACCGCCAGCAGGCCTGGAAGCATCATTGTGCGCATAACTGAGTTCTCCTCGCTGAGAGGGTTTTGAATTTTAATCGCATCCCTCAGCGGACTGTCCATGGGAAGGTTCATCAAGTCAAAAACCCGCGGATTGGTAAAGCTATAGGTGATCACCTCATGTAGTCCGGCTCCGGCCAGGGTATCAATAATCAGCGCGCGAAATGACTGTTCCGGCGTCTTTACCCCTTGGGTCGAAGAACCGTAGGGCAGGGTGGCCGGCACCCGGTCATAACCGTGCATCCTTGCTATTTCTTCAATAAGGTCTTCTTCAATGCTTACATCAACCCGGTGCGATGGCACGGTAACCAGCAGGTCCTCTCCCGATTCCTGCACCTTAAACTGAAGGCTCGACAGGATATTGGAAGCTTCACTCTTGGGAATATCCAGTCCTAGAACGTAAGTGGCACGTGCTGGCCTGAACATGATTGTTTTCTCTGATATTGGTGAGATATAATTATCAACTACTCCGTTTACTACTTCACCCGCTCCCATATCATAAATAAGCTGGACTGCCCGGTTAACCGCCCTCAGGCAGCCGCCGATATCAATACCTTTTTCAAAGCGAAGGGAAGCTTCGGAACGCAGGCCAAGCGTTTTTGAGGTCCGGCGGATGCTGACCGGGTTAAAATAGGCCGACTCCAGCAAAATCGAAGTTGTATTTTCGGTTACTTCAGTAGACAGGCCGCCCATTACGCCTGCTACCGCAACCGGCCCCGACGGGTCGGTGATAACCAACATATCACGGCTTAATTCCCGTGTAACATCGTCCAGGGATACCATTTTCTCTTCATCCACGGCACTTCTTACAATAATGTGGTGGTCAACAAGTTTATCATAGTCAAAAGCATGCAATGGCTGGCCCATTTCCAGCATGACGTAGTTCGTGACGTCAACGATATTACTAATCGGCCTCATCCCGGCGGAACGCAGGCGCGACTGCATCCACAGCGGTGACCGGCCTACCCGCACGTTTTTTATCAACCGCGCGATGTATCGGCGGCATAAGCCGGGATCTTCAATGTCTACCCTGACTTGTCCCTGGATACTTTCTTTCAGTTCCGGGAAAGAATGCTCCACAAAACGGGTTGGCCGTCCCAACAGAGCAGCCACCTCCCGTGCCACACCGATCATGGACAGACAGTCGCCACGGTTCGGCGTAAGGTCGAGTTCCAGGATATGGTCGTTCAGGCCAAGCACTTCCTTAGCATCCCTACCCAGCGGGGTGCCGGGAGGCAGGATCATGATCCCGTGCGCCTGGTCCGGCGGCATTGTTTTTTGGTCGATCCCCAATTCCTGCCCGGAACACATCATCCCTCGAGATTCCACACCTCTTAATTTAGCCCGCTTGATTACCAATCCGCCGGCCAGCCTGGCTCCTTCCAGAGCGACAGGAACAACATCGCCTTCCTTGACGTTGGTGGCTGCTGTTACTATTTGCAGCTTTTCTTCACCGGTATTTACGATGGTGATTACCAGTTTGTCAGCGTTGGGGTGGGGATTAATTTCTTCAATTCGCCCGGTTACCACCAGGTCAATTCCTTTGCCCAACTCGATTACATTTTCCACAGCTATACCGGCGAGAGTAAGCCGGTCGGCCAGTTCCTGCGGCGGTAGCTCAAGATCAACAAAATCCTGCAACCAATTGTATGATACGTTCACAGTCGCAACCCCCCAAATAGGTCATCATTCATTATAACAATACTATTATCCGCGCCTTTAGAACTGCTGTAAAAAACGCAAGTCATTTTCAAACAGGACCCGCAAATCGTCAATGCCGTACTTGAGCATAGCAATACGTTCCACTCCCAGTCCAAAGGCAAAGCCGGTTACCTGCTCTGAATTGTAGCCGGATACTTCAAGCACTCGTGGATGCACCATCCCGCTGCCGAGAATTTCCAGCCAGCCGGTATGCGAACAGACCCGGCAGCCTTTGCCGCCGCACATGACGCATGAAATATCCACTTCCGCGCTTGGCTCTGTAAAGGGAAAATAGCTGGGGCGGAAACGTGTTTTCGTTTTAGGGCCAAATACTTCCCTCATAAAAAGGTCGAGCGTCCCTTTTAAATCACTAAAGGTAATCCGCCGGTCAATAGCCAGCCCCTCTACCTGGTTGAACATGGGTGAGTGGGTAGCGTCGTCGTCCCGCCGGTAAACTCTGCCGGGAGCAATTATTTTCACAGGCAACTCCGGCGTTGTTTTTTCCATGGTACGCACCTGAACTGATGAAGTTTGAGTACGTAATAAGGTCTCAGCGGTGATAAAAAAGGTATCCTGCATATCCCTCGCCGGGTGGTCCTTGGGCAGGTTAAGCGCCTCAAAGTTATAATAATCAGTTTCTATTTCCGGCCCTTCAGCAATGCTGTACCCCAACCCTAAAAAAAACTCCTGGATTTCTTCTGTTACAATAGTCAGGGGATGTTTGCCGCCGCGCGGCAACGGTGTGCCGGGCAACGTTACATCTATGCCCTCGTCTTTTAGACGCTGCTCTTTCGCCAGATCTTTAAGCATAATGGTCCTGGAGGCCAGCTCTTTTTCAATTGAGGCTCTCACTTCATTCGCTATCTGACCAATAAGAGGTCTTTCATCCGCGCTTAGCGCGCCCATACCCCGCAAGACCTGAGTAAGTTCGCCTTTTTTACCCAAATACCTGACCCGGATATCGTTCAATTCCTCCAGGCCACCCGCCTCAGCCAGCGCCTTGCTTGCTTCGGCGCCAATTTTCCGCAGCTTCTCTTCCACTAAATCAGCCTCCAGTATTGCAAAGATATTATATACTTTTATAAATACTTTATATTATTTGGCTAAAATAAAAAAACCGTCCCTTTAGGGACGGAATGATTTCTTCCGAGATAACCACCCTATCAGGTACGGGGCCAAATAAAACCCGATACTGCCTTCCAGATAACGGTGGAAGTTCCGGCTACACCTAATAGTTTGTACGTTCAGTTGCAGTTCCGGGGTGAATTTCGATAAACCTAATCCTAGGCGAGCTTCCAGTCCGTTGACCCGCCTTCCCTGAAGAACATTGGCCGTCTACTTTTCCCCTTCATCACTATTAACCGGTTTATTATATGTCAATTTAGTGGATTGCCAACCTCCTGTAAATTATATAGGCCCTCACCGAACCTGTCGCCTCGAACAGCCTCCAAAAAAATTCGGCGGTTAAAAGCATTTAACCACAACCTTTCCTCAATTTTTTGGGGGACTTTTAAAACCATTATACCATACGCCAAAATTGATGACAAGGAAGTTTGCGGACCAGATGATCTGAATGTTTTCTTAATTATTTCTAATCCTTTTTACAGTACGCTGCCTTACGGCCTCGTAGAGCAATACAGCAGCTGAAACAGCCACATTTAGGGATTCAGCCCTGCCCGGCATCGGTATACACACCTGCTCAACCTCCCCGGCCAGGACAACTTCCCCCGGTCCGCGGGGCTCACTGCCTACAACCAGAGCACAGGAAACAGTTAAATCACTTTCAAAAACAGGTTTCCCGCAGTGAGGAGCGCCTGCAACAAGCTTTATCCCGTAACGCCTTAAAAAACTTAGTACTTCTTCAACTGTGCTATCCTGACATACCGGGATGTGAAAAATAGAACCCATCGTAGCCCGCAGCGCTTTCGGGTTGAAAATATCAGCGGTTCCTTTCAGGAGAATAACGCCATCAGCTCCTGAGGCGTCGGCCGAGCGCACAATAGTACCCAGATTTCCTGGGTCCATTACCCCGTCTACCAATACCAGGAGAGATGGCCCTGCGCTATTCAGTAAGCTGTCTATTCCGATCTGACGCCGCTTTATAACCGCAAAAACGCCCTGTGGTGTTTTCGTGTCAACCAGTTCTTTGAAAAGAGCTTCTTCTACTTCCATCAGTGGAATACCTCTGAGAGCGGCAGTTTCCAGCAAAGCTTTTCCCCGGTTAGTATCACCGGCTTTCATGCAAAAAATAAGCATCTCCACAAGAAAGGACGACTTCAGCGCCTCATCAACAAAACGAAATCCTTCTACCAGGAATTTCCCTTCTCTATCCCGAAAACGACGGCTGGCAAGACGGCGCAGGTACTTTACCCTGGGATTTTGTTTACTGAGCAAACGCTGTTACCTACCTCTCTTCCATGTCTTTAAGCTTTTCGTCCCGGCCGACAATTACCAGAACATCCCCGTTTGCAATTATTTGTTTGCCTCCCGGTGAGATGATTACATCATTGCCGCGCCTGATCGCCAGTACAGTTACCCCGTGTTTCATCCTGACGTCAGCCTCTTCCAGGGTTTGTCCAACAAATTCCTCCGGCGCCATAAGCTCGACGATGCTGTAGTCCGGGGAGAGGTTAATTTGGTCGACGATGTTCTTTGAGACCAGGGCATGAGCTACCCTCACCCCCATGTCACGCTCCGGGAAAACCACCTTGTCCGTGCCGATCCTCTCAAGGACCTTCCCGTGCAGTTCGGTAACCGCTTTTGCCACTACTCGTTTTACGCCCATGTCTTTGAGCATTACCGTAACCAGTATGTTGGACTGTATATCCTGACCGATCGCCACGATTACCACATCAAAATTACGTATGCCCAGTGCCTTCAAAGCCTGTTCATCCATGGCGTCCACCTGAACGGCGTGGGTTACACTGTCCATGATACCGTTTACTTTTTCTTCGTTTGTATCAACCGCCAGGACATCGTAACCCATTTTGGCAAGGGTCAGCGCAACACTTCTACCAAAACGCCCGAGCCCGATCACTGCAAACTGTTTCATTTTTTCCTTCCAAATCCTAATAAGATAAAAGCATGATAATTTTATCATGCTTAGTATTACGGATCAATTGTAGTTTATGCGCTATAGTTTGGCTTTAACAATCTCTACCAACTGTCCAAAAGACTGAGCGTCGTTAACCGCCATGTCCGCTAGAAGCTTCCGGTTTATATCAATGCCGGACAGCTTGAGGCCATTCATCAGGCGGCTGTACGAAATGCCATTCATCCTGGCTGCAGCATTGATCCTGGCTATCCATAACTTTCTGAAATCACGTTTTCTAGCCTTCCGGTCACGATATGCATAAACCAGTGATTTCATAACCTGCTGGTTGGCTACCCGGTACAGCTTGCCCTTTGCGCCTCGATACCCCTTGGCCAATTTCAAGATTTTTTTATGTCTATTATGTGAAACCACACTGCTTTTTGCACGTGGCATGGGATATTCCTCCTTTATCCAAATGAGTTTGTTACAGGTATTTTTAAGGTAACAACCTCTTCAGGCGATTGGCGTCGACTGAAGTGACAATGGTTGCCTTGCGCAGGTTGCGTTTCCTTTTGGCGCTCTTTTTCCCGAGAATATGGCTATGAAAGGCATGGGAACCTTTAAACTCTCCAGTAGCCGTCTTTTTAAAGCGCTTGGCTGCACCGCGGTGGGTCTTGATTTTTGGCAAGTCGATACACTCCTTCCTAGTTTTCCTGTTTTGGAGCCAAGATCATAATCATGTTTTTTCCTTCTAATTTCGGCTGTCTTTCAACCGTGGAGACTTCATGCAAATGCTCCGCAAGCCGGATGAGCAGTTTCTGACCCAACTGTGTATGCACTATTTCGCGCCCACGGAATATAATGGTAGCCTTTACTTTATCGCCATCTTTTAAAAACCTTATGGCGCTTTTTGCTTTAACATTAAAATCGTGGTCTTCAATGTTAGGCCGGAGTTTAACCTCTTTAATACTAATGACCTTCTGCTTCTTTTTGGCTTCTTTTTCCCGCTTGCTCTGCTCGTACTTGTATTTGCCGATATCCATAATCCGGCAAACAGGTGGCTTTGCAGCGGCGGATACTTCTACCAGATCAAGCTGTCTTTCCTCTGCCAGGCGTAAAGCCTCCCTAGAAGACATAATGCCAAGCTGGGTGCCTTCACTGTCAATAACTCTTACTTCCCTGGCTCTGATCTCCTCATTAATACGGAAATCTTTCGTGATAGCATGTTCACCTCCAAAATTGAATAAAAAGAAAAAGCGGGCTAACCCACCCGCCAAAAAAATCTTGTCTTTTTTAAGAAACCCTTGAACAGCAACCCCATAGGCGCGTCGTAAGGTGAGAAGCGGATGGCTTCTTCTTGCGTATATTCATTATTTAACAGACAGATTATAACATAACAAGCTAACCAAGTCAAGAAAAATGCTTTATTATAATAACCTGACAGTCCTCTTTTTCATAAATCGCCAGAACCATGCCAATAGCATCCCCCGCGCCCGGCGGCGTATAAACGGAATTAGTAACATGAGCCCGGCTAGATCAGTAAGAAGACCTGGTGTAATTAGTAAAATGCCCCCGGTCAACACCATCATTCCATCTACGGGTCTTTGACAGTTGTGTAAAATAGTAAGTTCTTGAAAGCCTTGAAAGCAGGGCTTTTTTTATTGGGAAAATGTCAAATTTAACTATTCTTGTATTGAGTATTATTGAGTATTATGTTATAATATAAGAAATGGGAGGGCTCGCATATGAGATTATCTGTTTCAAAATCGAAAAATTCCACATCCCTTTACGTTATCAAATCAACCTATGAAAATGGTGTTCACTCATCTAAGATCGTTGAAAAACTTGGTACCCTCAATGAATTAAGTAAAAAACTAAATGGGCAGGACCCCATCGAATGGGCGAACAAGTATATCGAAGGTCTCAACAAAAAGGAGAAGGAAGAAAACCGGGAGATCTTAGTCAAGTATTCCCCTTCCAAAGTCATTGCGAAAGGCGAGCAGCGATCATTCAACGGTGGATATCTGTTCCTCCAAAAGATCTACCATGAACTAAGGCTCAACAAGCTTTGTACCGAGATATCCCGGAAATACAAGTTTGCTTTCAATCTGGACTCAATTCTTTCCAGGCTGCTTTACGCAAGAATCATATACCCGTCTTCAAAGCTTGCAACCTTCCAGCTATCCACCAGGTTTATCGAACAGCCTCACTTCGAGCTCCAGCATGTCTACAGGGCGCTTGAAGTCATCGCCAGGGAGGCTGATTCTATACAGTCTTCCCTCTACAACAACAGTCTGAGAATTTCTAAGAGGAACACGGGAGTACTCTATTACGACTGCACCAACTACTTCTTTGAAATTGAGCAAGAAGATGGGCTGAAACAGTACGGCCCTTCAAAAGAGCACAGGCCCAACCCCATCGTTCAGATGGGGCTGTTTATGGACAGCGATGGTATCCCGCTTGCTTTCTGCATCAACAGGGGAAACACCAATGAACAGCTGACACTGAAGCCGCTGGAAGAAAAAATCCTCTCCGACTTTGAGCTTTCCAGGTTTGTTGTCTGTACGGATGCGGGACTGGCCTCTGAAAGCAACAGGAAATTCAATAATAAGGGGGAACGGGCATTTATCACAACTCAGTCGATCAAGAAGCTGAAAGCACACCTGATGAAATGGGCTCTTGACCCAAAAGACTGGTCCCTCGACAATGACGGCAAAACCTATGACTTAACTGAGTTGGATGAAAAGAAAGACAAGGACAAGGTGTTCCATAAGGAACGCTGGTTGAATGAAAATGGCCTGGAACAGAAAATCGTTGTGACCTACTCTATCAAATACCGCGATTATCAGAGAAGCATACGGAACTCCCAGATAGTACGGGCACGAAAACTTATCGATTCCAACCCCGGAAAGTTAAAAAAATGCAATCCCAATGACTACAAGAGATTCATTCATAAGAGCCTCTGCACTGCCGATGGGGAACTCGCCGAACATGAAACGTACAGCATCGACACTGAACTTATTTCAAAAGAAGAGGCCTTTGATGGCTTCTATGCGGTGTGTACAAATCTTGAAGATGATGCTTCTGCCATTATCAGGGTGAATCAAAGACGTTGGGAAATCGAAGAATGTTTCCGGATCATGAAAAGCGAATTTAAAGCCAGACCTGTATATCTCAGCAGGGATGACAGAATAGAAGCCCATTTCGCCACCTGCTTCATTTCCTTGCTCATCTTCAGGCTCCTTGAAAAGAAACTGAATGGAAAATACACATGCCCGGAGATCATTAAGGGACTGAGAAATATGAATTTCTTGGAAGCAAAAGGTGAAGGCTACATACCCTCCTATACCAGAACCGATTTCACAGATGATTTGCATGAAGCTTTTGGCTTCCGTACTGATTATCAGATCGTTAGTACAAGCCAGATGAAAAAAATTCTTAAGACCACAAAATCATAAAGACATTACTCAATTTCTAATCAGTAGAGTAAAGCCTGGAATCCAATATTTTCAGGGG
>MVRN01000040.1 GCA_002067965.1 Pelotomaculum sp. PtaU1.Bin035 | reverse complement strand
ACTGCACTCTTTCACTAAAACCAATAAGAACCTGACATCACCACCAATATACTCACTAACCGGTTAGTAAGTTTAAACTAATTCTATCCCTCGAAATTTATAAAATAAATGCTTTTTCGCCAAAAGGGTTATATTTTGCTCCCAATGGTTGATTTAAAGTTCCTAATGGCAACTGCCACTAAAATGTAGCGTTTACGGGCAGACTAATTTTGTCATACTCGGCACTCAAATCCAAATACAAACTTGTCTGGGTTAGCGTTAACTACTTCCGCTCCACATTCGCCCGGGGTAGAATAGTTATCTTCAGCAGCAGTAACCGCAATGGCAATTTTTACTTCCGGACTATCATACAGCTTTTTATTAAGCCGGCAACATAACCGGGGTGCGCATGGATAAGATTAATGTCCCTGTGCACCCCGGAAAAAACCAATTTTTCAATATTTCTAATAATCCGGGCTTAAGCCCTGTTTGTTGACTTCACCATTATCATAACGAAAACTGTTATCGTTATAATTATCTTTTTAATCGCCTTCAATTAAAAGGCAAGTTGCTTTAATCACCTGCTGAGCTAACTGTATAAACACTATTCAAAGAAAACGCCCTTGCCCGTGCCGCGGTATTCTTTTGCCGGTAATCTTTTTTCAACCGGTGAAGTGCCTTTTTCCCTTGATGGCAGAATGACTGTCGAATTTCCGGATATGGTATCACCGCCACGCTGATTGATACCATGGGTCTCGATATCTACGCAATATTCGCCATTCTCGTCCACATACTTATTTGTTACCTTTCCTTTGAACCATACGGCATCGGAAAGATATACAAACTGTCTGTACTGGGCATTGCATGACTTGAGCCAGCCTTCGTCCCCCATCCAGTTGGTCAAAAGCTGTGTATTCCAGCAATGTCTTTGTACGCCCACATCATAAGCATACAGAGCACCGACACCCTTGGCGGCGGATACGATATAATGGACACTGTAAACGGGCTCCCATGCTTTCAGTTCCGGATCGCGGAAAGCCCAAGCAGGGTGCTGTTTATATGCCTGGAGTTGGTGGTGATGGGCGGCTATCTGAACCGGCGCGGCGCCAACACAATAAGCCACCATGTCGGTTAAACCGAAAATACCTTTAACTACCGGCTTCAACTCATCGCCTATATTCACATCTTCCCAGTATCTAGTTTTGGAACCTCTTACTTCTTCAGCCAGCACATCCTGATCAACTCTTTCCATATCCTCTTCGGTCCACGGATGAGGAACCTTGATTTCATCATATTTCCCTTCACCCTTTTCCGACTTGCTAATCGCTGTCTGCCGCTCATATCTTACCAGCATGTTGTAGCCGCGGCTGACCAACTCGCCACGCTGATTCCAATATTCAAACCTCTGGTATTCGAACGCTGTTTTACCGGCGAATTTGCTGTTTTTCACATCAAATCCTACAAAATAGTTCTTCGGAGTGATTTTATCATTAACGTAAATAGGTCTCAGAAACTCCCAATCCGAAGCCGAATGATCAGCATGTATTCCAGGCAATCCCTGCAATACCCAATGGGGATAAACGCTTGCCACCCAGCCGGGGTGCGCTACCAAACCTTCATATTTTGTATTCGCTGCGTATTCAGGATCCCGGTACAGTGGATTAACGTCTCCGATTCCATTCACAAAATTTCTGACTGCTTCATAGGATGCAAGCTGGTTGAATGTATTCGATATTCTCATCTCTTTGCCGATTCTTTCCTGCCAAGCGGTTAAGGCTTCGTTAGTAAGATCGGCTTCTGATAACTGCGCCCTTCCCTCCATTACATTAGATGCCATTTAATTGTCCCCTTTCATTAATTCTTAAAAACACGAATTTTAGGTAAGAATTCTCCTTCTGCAGCCGCATATGACGCCAATATCTTGCCGCATGCCCCACATCTTCTTTCCACAACGTTGCCCGACTGAACCTTATTGGTTTGTACCGGTGTGTCAACCTTTTCACACCACGGGCATTTAATTTTCTTTTCCGACATCGCTCTACCTCCTTGCTTGTGTATTTGTTACAGGAGTTATGCAGTTGATGTAATTAGTTCCAAAAACACAACCCCAAAAATATTTTATAAATTACACCAGTCATTCGATAAACACTGATTTCTCAAAACAGCCCCTTGATCGCAGTGGACAGAATTTATTCCATCGCGCCGCACTCTATGTTAATTAAATAAATATTTCGTATCCTCAACCTTGCAACGTATAATCCTTCCAGGGTTCTCTTCCGCAAAGGTTAAGCATTCTTTCATCAAACAGTTCAGAAGGCATTTGCTTCAAATCTTTACTGATGACAGGCTGAAATTCCATCTTGTCCAGTATATCTTTTTTCAGGTCCACCCCTGGGGCAATCTCCACTAGGACCATTCCGTCATCCTTGCTGTAATGAAATACCGCCCTTTCCGTAATAATCACTGTCGGAACGGTAAAATTGTTGATATAGCTGCCGTTCAAGGTAATCTGGTTAACTTTTTTGACAAATTTTATAACATTTCCATCTTCAATGATATTCAACTTGCCGTCTCTAATTTCTATTTTTGATTTCCCGGCCGTGAAACCGCCGCAATGCACCCGCTTTTTCGAACGGGGAAAAACATTCAGGAAACCGCCTACCCCGGGGATTCTCGAATTAAGCTTGCTAACGTTGACATTGCCTTGTTCATCAATCTGGGCAAATCCTACGCAGCTTGCGTCATTGCCGCCACCGTCGTACAGATCCATCTGAAATGACTGATCTATAATTGCGTACGGATTACTGGCCGTGTTGAATTGTAATCCGAAGCCGGGAACGCCACCGATCATTCCGGCTTCCACAGTGAGGATTATCTTGTCAAATATCTTTTCCTCCCAAGTAACCGATGAAATATATTCCGGCATTCCCGCGCCCAAATTAACCACTTCTCCCGGTTCAAGTTGATAAATTGCCCTTCTGGCAACAACCTTCTCCGGCCCCATTTCCACAGGAGGCAAATCAAGAGCCGCCACCCTTACCTCCCCGCTGCGCGCCGGATTATACTGCTCCCGCCATGTCATCCAGTGGTTTTCCGGCCTTGCTATAACAATGCCGTCAACAAGAATTCCGGGAACGAGCACCCTCTGAGGTTTTAAAGTATCAATCGAGGCCACTCTTTCGGCCTGAACAATTACTTTCCCGCCGCAGTTGTGAGTCGCGATAGCCATAGGAAGCGTTGTAAGAAATCCCGCTTCTTTTTCCATCGTACAATTTCCAAACCCATCGGCAGTGGTTACTTTTATCAATGCGACATCTATATGAATAGGTTTATACCTTATGTATTCTTTGCCATCTATCTCAATAATCTCTGTCAGCCGTTCTTTGGATCGTGAATTTAGGGCTCCGCCTTCCACCCGTGGATCGGCAAATGTTCCCAAACCCACATGGGTTATCAATCCTGGTCTTTTTGCGCCGATGTCTCTTAAAAGCTGCGCCAATGCTCCTGCAGGAAGCATGTAGGCTTCAACCCTCTCTTCCAGCACCATATTCGCGAGCGCTGGAGTAAGGTTATAATAGGGGGCAATCACCTTTTTAATAAACCCGTCATGAGCAAAATGGTCGAACCCCTTGCCTCGCAGATTGCCGGCCCCTCCAGGAACCAGGATCGTAAGATCCCTGGGATGCCCCGTCTCTAAGAAGCTCTCTTCCAAAGCAATAAAAAGCTCTTCAGGTGTCATAAAGCTAAAGCCGGTTCCGGTAACTGTACAACCATCTTTGACAATTTTTACTAAATCATTACTGGTCATTAATTTTCGCACTTGCAGTCCCCCTCTTTTTCCATGTAACATCATAATAACATTTTATTTTAAATTAGTTTTAATTACATTCCTTTAAAGGCCGGAGTTCGTTTTTCAAGGAATGCTTTTATTCCTTCTTGAGTGTCTTCTGTATCTAAAAGCTCTACTGCAATTCTTGATTCGTTTATTGTCGCCGAATAGATGTTTGTTTGAATATTTTGATTGATTAAGTTTTTTCCAGCAGCTATGCTTTTATGTGGCTTGCTGGCAATGAGATCGGCCATCTGCATCGCTTCGTCCATCAAATCTTTATCCGGAACAACCTTGTTCAGCAGGCCGATCCTAAACGCTTCTTCCGCCGTTACCCGCCTTC
>MVRN01000039.1 GCA_002067965.1 Pelotomaculum sp. PtaU1.Bin035 | reverse complement strand
CGAATCCATTAATTTACCAGAAAAAGCCAGAATTTCATTTGTCGATTTAAGTTCCTTGCCATAAACACTTAAAGCAGCTTCGTTGCCTCTTGTTACTTCTTCCAAACTCACACCATCTACTATATTGGTGAGAATAGAATTATTTACCAACCCCATCACAGTATCAACGTCTTTATACATCCTGCCGAAATTCCTGCCGGCAGTCATAACCTCGTCCACCGTTGCGCCGTATTTTTGGGTTAGGTTAAGAGCTTCCTTTGTGGTTGCATTGTAAGCTTCTTGGTTATGTGCTATTTCAGGCAGAACGGTAACAAGTCCCTTCATGCCTTTTTCAACTTCTACTAAGCCTTGATACATAGTATCAAATGCACCGAACATTAGTGCGCCTGTGAGAAGCCAGTTAGCATGATGAAACATAGTATTGGTGTTAAAAATACGATCCGCCAGTGTTTTTTGAGCGGTAGCGTGACTCATTACCGCGCCGCTTGCCACCTGCTGCGCCCTTGCTTCCGCTAGTGCGGCTTGGGCATCGTTCCTCCGGGCCTGCGAAAGTAATGCTGTTTCCCTGGCGCCTTCGGTCGTAGCCTTGGCATTGGTAAGCATGGCCGCTGCACTGTCTTTTAGGTATTGTCCACGGGTCCTTTCAACAATAGAGGCTTCCCGTGCGGCTTCCGTAGCGGCTTTTGCATTAAGTATAGATGTAGCTGCCTGACGTTTTTCAGCCTCGGCAGCATCTTTAAGATACTGACCACGGGCTTTTTCAACAATAGCGGCTTCTCTGGCAGCTTCCGTTGCCATTTTTTGATTTACTAATGCCGTTGCCGCTTGCCTGTTGCCTGCGGTAGCGGCATCTTTCAAATATTGCCCGCGAGCTTTTTGTACTATAGCATCTTCACGGGCAAGATTGATCGCTTGTTTAGATTGCTCTAACAGTGGAGCATTAGCGGCCTGAACCGCCTTGGCATCGGCCAGAGCGGCTTGTGCGCGGGCGCGTTCGGCATAGGCCAGTTTTTGCATTTCTGCGGCCTGGGCGGCAGTTATAGCGATATTTGAACCTGGGGTAAGACTAATACCCCTGGCGGCGGTTTCTTGGAGCTTGAGGACGCTTGCATTTGTCTCCATAGCGGCTTTTTTTAGCAGTTCAAGCGGGTCAACGGCTTTTGTAACGTCGATTCCAAGGATTGCCATTGTTTGTGCTATAACGTTGTTTTTCGGCATTTTAGTTCACTCCTTTCTAACCTAATTCAATGGACCTATGGCAGTATTAGTAACCGTTGCAGGGGTTACAGCTTTTTGTAACGTTTTAGAGGCAGCTTTATCTTTGTGGCTTCCTGAACCCGGAGCATGACCGGTTAATATTAAAAGTTCCTCAATTTGGGCAATTTCCAGGAGAGCGTTATTTACCTCAACCAACCGGGAGCAAACCGAATCCACAAGCTGTGATTCCCAAATTTTTAGAAGGTTTGCCGCGGCTTCTATGACTTTTTCCCTGCCGGGAAGCGGGGCGGGGAGTGGTTGAGCGGATGCGGCGTTTAGGCTTTTTTCTGCATCTTCCAGAACGCGGGCTATGCTGGCAATAATGTTTTTAAAGTGTGAGATATACACTTTGCTTAGACTCCTTTCTTTTCGGGCCGCCACTGCCTGATGGAGTGGCAACCCGGTGCAATGATTACTCCAATTACTCCAACGCCTGAAGCCGGCTTTGTTCCTTTGCCCAAAAACCTTTCCGCCTGTCGGCAGGCGTGTGTTTAGAGAATCCAGGAATTTCCAAAGGGTATGCACTTTCGCGGATGCTGTCGGCGAAGTCCGTTTTAACCTTATCCAAGGTCAGTGATGGATTGAATTGGCCGGTCGCACGCGCAAGCTCTTCCACTTCGGCGCCAAGGTTAAAGAGTGTCTGGGCATCAGCCATCAATTTTTTAATACCGCCGTCTATTTTACCGGCAAGTTCAAGCCTGGCGGCGGCAAGCTCCTTTAGGCGGCGGCGGTCCTGGCGCTGCTGCTCGGTAAGCCGGGCTTCTTCGGCCTTTTGCTCTTCGATTGCGGCGGCCAAGGCTTTTTCGGCCTGAGCGATTTCATTGGCTACGGTTTGCTTCTGGTTCTCAATGTCGGACTGTCTTTCCTTGAGATTGGCAATTTTTTCTTGAATGGCGTTAATTTTACTCGACATAGGTATTGATCTCCTTTCAAATGTTAATTTTTCCCCTTCCGGGAACGGGTTTCGTATTTTCTTCAAGAATCTGATTTCATGGTCCATAAGTTTTCGACGCTCCTGCCGGCGCTTGTGGGGAGACTGGAAGCGGATAAGTGCGCCGGTTGAAAAGTATCTCGGCATATACTATTCCTCCCGGTCATCGTCCGGGTCGCCACCTATGAGCCTAGGGTCATTATCGTCAAGGTCGAGGTCTAAAGGTTCGAGGATTCCCGTATCCTCACTATCTAGATCAATAACCTGCTCAAGTGCAACGGGCGAAGAGTTATTGGAACCAGAAGTTGTTACCTCAATAGCGGCGGCAGCGGTGCCGTCGCGCCAGGCAATCTTGAGGTTTAGGCCGGGAGAAGGTGAAGCTGGCTGCGAATTATAAAACTTTTCCCGCTTATCGGCAATAATTCCCATACTTACAACTAAATCCCTCAATGACGTATCGGTCAAATCCTTATTGTCGGCCTCCTGGATCATCCGGTCAAGTAATTTGTTCATTCGGAGCGCGTAGATGCCGTCCCTGGCCTGCCGGGTTTCTTGAGCCTCACGGATAATCCACTTTGAGATGACCCGGCGACTTATGCCGTGTCGCCTGGCGATGTGGCTAATGGGGGAGCCCTGAAGGACATCATCGAGGACCTGGGCAACGAACTCCGGCGCGGCCTTGTTCCAGGGGACCCTGGTGTTGTTTAATTGTACCAATTCGGTTGCTTCTTCCTTGTTGGACATATGATCACCTCCTGCTGTAACCTGTTATAGCGCATTCCCACTAAGATGCAAAAAGAGATATACTATTTAATTCAATGTGACATACTAAATCTTTGATTATATCATATATTACATACTATTTACTATTAACGCCGGCTGGGGAAGCGGCGTTGACCGCCCCCCCTTTGCTCCGAATTTCTTATTCTGATAGAATAATGTTTACCAGAACATGATCAGCCAGCTTGTTTTCTCTTAACTGACCGTGGCGCCGGGTAGATTTTAGCCAGTTGGTTAAAAACCTCTGCCGGGAAAACCGCCCTTTCGTTCTGTAGGAACAACCCGGCCCATTTTTTTAAATCAGGATGAGTAAGATTCCAGCCGCGTTCACCGACGCTTCTTGAAAACCACGCTTTCAAAATCATCTTTGCAGCGGAAACCCGCTCCACCAAATCAATATCAGCGTTTTCAACAACCTGCCAACTTTCTTGTTTTATTCGTTCTCGTTCGTGATAGTCTGCCATTAGCCAGCTACCGTATTTCTTTCGGCACCTTTCAACCTGCCGGCAGTGTCGCCGGTGCTCTCTTTCATCAAAAGAATTACCTTCACAGTAGAACATTCCGCATAAACCACATTTCAATTTTCTCAACTCCCTCGCCAAAAGGCTGTTGTGTTTGCCGGTCACTACCCCTTATACTGACCGGTATTTTATTTACTTCTTTTGACGGTGCACCCCTTCGCCGGGTCCACCCCCGGCCACCGCTTTTAATACTATATATTTGATGCCGCTCCTGCCCCTGCGCGCGCTTCGGGGCTGGGCGGACGGATTTTTATGTTATTTTATTTTCTTCTGCAGACCCCTTGACCAGCACGTCACCGACCATGTCCCACCCCGCCATAATAAGGGGTAATTTTAACTTTTCCGTTTTCCGCGATTCCTCTATTAAATTCGGGATCTGCTTTATTTCTTTAATCCAGTCCGCGATCTGCTTATCAATGGCTCTTTCGTCATTATCCCAGTCTAAAGAAAGATCACGGTTTATTCGGTTTTGCGGATTTTTTAAGACTGCATACAATTTTTCAGCCAGTTCCGCAGCCAGTTCTTTTGACGTGTTGATCCAGCCCACAACCCGGCCTACGCCGTAAAAAGGATCTTTAACTGGGATAACGTACAGCCACTTAAGTAAATGGACAGCTTTATACCCATCCAGAGAAAGCCTGTCGCCATTTTCGCGATTGTATGTGATTAGATCATAATGTACTAGGGAGTATTTGGCTTTGTTCTTGAGCTGAATGAATGGTAACTGCTGCCTGCAGCAGGTGTTATAGTGTTTATTGAAATCGGCTATTCTATGTGAATCGCAGTAATTCATCGTTATACCTCCTGTAGTGATTGAAATAGAATTCTCTCGCTTTTTCAGCCACGCCACCAAATCTCCATACAAGTTCTTCAAATATAGCAATCGGCGGTCCTGGTCCTCTAAGTTCTATAGCCACAACCTCCCCAGCGATCAAGCCAGGATAATAAAGAGAATCATTTTGCAGCATGGCAAGTGCTACACGACCGGTTATGTTTTTATCAATTAATTTTTTTGTCTCCTGGTCAACCAGGCACTTAACGCTCTCACCGAAACCTGTTAAATATTCATCCTCACACGCAGGTAGGTAAACTTTAATTAGTAAGTCCTTTCCTGAAGAAAAAATAGGATTATATTTCATCTTTGTTCCGCCGGAAAAAATATATTCATCTTGCGTATAATCATAAGAAATGCTTTCGTCCCAAGCTCGATCGGCCTCTTTTAAGGCTTGTTTTTCGCGAAAAATTTCGTGAGGAATGATTTTATTGCTCACTATTCCCACCTATCTTCGTCATCATTTGCCGATAATATTTCTTGTTTAAGTGAACCTTTTGAATGATTTGAACGGTAATCGGCATAATTGCCCTTGTATTTCGTATCGCGAGGAAGGTATACCATTTTCCCTTCAAAAGGTTCAAAAGGTTCACTCCCATCCTTGATTGAAGTCAAAATTCCCAGTCCATGCCAGTAGTAGCGTCCGCCCGTTCCCCTTTCTTTCATGAATCCCATCTTTTCTAATCGTTTAGCAACCTTTTTCTGTGTTAGTGGCTCTTCGTCGTTTGCATAACACCAAGTCGTATATAGATTGTACAGCTCGCCGGAAGCGGCTTTCGCATCTTTAATTGATGTGTTACAGCACTCTTCAAGAAAATTAGCCACTGAGTCCATTTCTTTTCTGTATTCTTCTGTCGCAGTAAGAACTTTTTCGGGTATTTCAAGACCTGATTTCTGCCATTCCAAACATCCGTCAATTACCCATTTTAAAATTCCGGGATATTCAGCTTTCAATTTTTCGGGTAATTTTTTATCTTGCTTCTCATGCGTGAAGATAACTTCAAACGGTACCAGGCGGACTCTTCGCCAAATACCATAATCATCACCCTTAATAACGGGTTTCGCATTAGTTGCTAAAAAAATTTTACCCTCAGGTTTAAATTCAAAATACTCTTGAAATAAAAACCTAGCAGCTATTTTATCTTCTCCCGTTAATTGTTTAATCAAAACCTCGGCTAACTGCCTTCCTTCTTCAGATTCGACGGCAGATATAAAGCGTGTACCTCTCAAACGAGCAATGTCATTTGAAACTCCACCACTTTTCTTTTTCATCAGCATATCAGTCGGGGCATTCATAGCATAATCACCGAATATATCACTAATTACATTTAAAAAAGTGGATTTTCCATTTGCTCCCACACCATAAAGAAAAAATATTATTTGTTCACTTGTATCTCCAGTTGCTGAATAACCAATAGCCTTTTGAAGGAAATCGACAAGAATCTGATTACCATTCATGATTTCATAGAGGAAGTTGAGCCATATTGGACAGACAGCATTAGGATCATATTCAACGGGAGCGATCTTAGTCATATAATCAGTCCTTTGGTGAGGTTTTAACTCACCTGTTTTCAGATCAATGGTCCCGTTTAATACGTTTAATAGCCATTTGTTTGAATCTAAACTTTCAGTTTTTATTGGTATTCCAGGCTCCGAACAGGCTCTTTCAATCATTGCCTTAACCTTTTGGGATGACTCCGATCTTAAACCCCACTCCACTATTTTTTCTCGACGTTCATCATCTTTAACATTACTTGCCTCTTTGTAAATTTGCCTCACGGTGTGCTTTGCCAATGCCTGAATTTTATCACCGTCATCAACTTCCCATTGTTTACCGTTCCATATAAGCCATTTTCGCCATTTAAAGCAATACCTAATGTCATTTCCGAAGAGATTAGCTAATCTTTCACCATTACCTATATCGGTTAAGGAAAAAACCTGTGAGCTACTATAATATTTTTTATTAGTAATTGGTTCTTGATTTATTTTTAACTCCAAGTCTGTTTCTTGTAACATTTCAGTTTTTTTTACAAGTTTAAGTAATTCATCTTTACTGTGACCGGCATTTAGCCAATCTGAAACATCACCCTTTGGTGGTAAATCAGGCAGTTTTAATATTTTGACTTTACATCCGCGCTTTACTAATTGAGCAGCGATTTCCTGGGCATGTTTTTGACCTTGTGGATCATTATCCGGGAGCACAACAACTTTTGCACCTGAAACAAAATATTTGCTATGGTACTTATCTCTCCATTTACCCGCACCAGAACTGTTACATGTCGCTGTTAGGCCCAAACTAACCAGACGGTCAACATCCTTCTCGCCTTCGGGTATGTAAATAACCTCGCCATTTTTCATAGCTTCTAGAATTTCAGGTAATTTGTAAGGAACTAATTCAACTCCCTTTAAATTCCAGTTCCACCCCCCTTGGCCGTTTGGTTGCCGCTGTGAAAAGCTTTTAGGTGAAAATCTAATTGCCTGAAAAACAAGTTTGCCGTTGGCATCCAGATAGTTGTATTCTGCAACGATCTGACGCTTTAACTTAGAAGGTTTTTCTTCTCTTGGAGGGAAAAGATCTTTCATTTTCAACCCTAGAGATGAGACAATATCCTGTATAGCACATCCAGCGTGACATTTCATTAAAATTTTGCCATCATTGGTTTGATTTATGGATAAGCTCTGTCTTTGGTCATCATGTGCAGGGCATTGAGCAATGAAACCATCCTGACACTTTTTTACACCGGACAGCTTTTGAAGAATATCCTGATACATTTGCGCCTCCCGGTTAACAGGCGCTGGACGCCCTGGATGCAGAAACCTTGATAATTAGCATGGTTACTGATAAAATTAGGATATATTAAGTGCAATTTAAAGTTCCTCCTTTCACCGCTTCCCCGGCAACGCCGCTGCCGGGGGTTTTACTGTCTAATTCCTCTCAACCCAACGCCGCAAGCCATCACGAGAAATAAGGAACTTTTTGCCAGCTTTTACTGTCGGAAACCCTTCACTGTGGCAGAGTTCATAAATCCCCCTCTTCCCCAACGGCAAGATTTTCTTTTCCCAGACAATCTCTGGCGTTAACACTATAGGTAATTGTTCCCAATTAACAATTTTGCTCATTTTATTTCCCCCTTTTTAAATTTAGTTGTTGTCATTTACTTTTCTTTAGTGTACAATAGTTGTAACAACTTGTATATAATTTAGTGCTTATTGAGTTCTTATTTTTGTGGTTACACGGAGGGATTTAAATGAACAATAACAACGGAAAAGACATTTTTGAATGGCAAGTACATGAAGAATACACCGAAGAAATGCACGAAGTCCTGTTTGATGGCTTGCATTACAGACTGGAAATATTTATTGCAGGGCAAGGAAATTTAAAAAAATATCACCCAAGCGATTACCCCACCTTATATACTGAATTCCAACGCATCAGCGATAAGCAAAGCGCATTTAAATTTATCCGGGAGTTTGGTCTTCCGAATGGTCAGGCTGAAAATTTAAATCAAATATTGATGGATGCCCGGAATGTTCAGGAGTGCCTACGGCTATATGAAGCACTCAAACAAAACCTCCCGCTTCGGGGAATAGACCTGGAGGAATTACGCGATAAGGATAGAGTTAATGCTTCCGAAAAATTAAAGAAGTATAGTAAAAAGTACATTCAAGGCATGGGGGAAAAAGCTTGGTTTCAAATAATTTTAGATAAAGTAAAAGCAGCAGAACAAGAAAGGACACCGGATCAAGGCCGGGAAGCTCTCTTGCAGCATGTTAACCGACACTTGGAGGGAGTAAAGCCAGTCCTAGCTTATTACAAAGGAGAATTCACATTTAACCGGACTTGCGACAGCCTACTTCAATATATCTACCTTCAAATATTTGACCTTATATCTAACCGTAATAATTTTGTTCAATGTTTAGATTGCGGGAGCTGGTTTACACCAACAAAAAAAGGGATGCGTTTTTGCCCGCCCCTACCAGGACAAAGGAAAAGCTCCTGCTCAAATAGGTACTATGTACGAAAACACCGGGAAGAAAATTAAGAAGAAATTATAAAGGGAGGCTTTCATAATGGCGAAGAAACAGGATAAAAAGAAAGGCAAGCGCGCCAATGGGGAAGGGATCTTAAGAGAGCGTAATGATGGACGCTGGGAAGCTCGTATAACCACCGGCAGAGATTTAGTTACAGGCAAACCGATCCAGAAAAGTTTTTTTGGTAAATCCCAGGCGGAAGCTAAGAAGAAGCGTGATGATTACCTTGTCAGCGTGGCAACGGGAACCTACGTTGAACCGGACCGGAAGAAATTCGGCGAATGGCTTAATAGATACCTCACCGTGTTTATTAAGCCAAAAACTAAGCCGGCAAGTTACGCTAATTATGTTGACCTGGCTAATAACCATATCAACCCGGTATTAGGTAATATACCCCTGCAAAAACTTGATACAGATACTATACAGGATTTTTACAATAAAAAGGCTGAAAGCGGTCGGTTAAATTATTCATATGTGCGGGAATTACCTAAGGAGAGGGAAGTAACTTTTGTTTCAAGAAAAGGTAGTAAGTTAGAAACGACTATAAAATGGTTACAGGAATTTCTAGCAAAGGGGCCAAAGGATAAACAGGAAATAGAACTCGAAGCCAAAGCAAAGGATATTCCATTAACAACCCTACGAACAGCAAAAGAGAGATTAGGTATAATATCATGCAAGAAGCAAAGCAAAAAGAACGGTAAAGGCGGTCTTTCACCAAGAATAATACATATGATGCACCAGATTATTTCTGGCGCACTCAAGCAAGCCGTGAAGCAAAAATTAATTCTCTTTAACCCGGCAGACGCTACAACAAGACCCAGTTTGAAATATAAAGAAATGACTCCATTAAGCACGGACGAAGTTAACCGGTATTTGGATGCGGCCAGGAACGACAGATTATATCCTGCCTTCCTCCTTGAGCTTACTAGCGGTCTCCGGCGCGGGGAATTGCTAGCGCCGACATGGGATTGCCTGGACTTCACCAATGAGACTTTAACAATAAAGAGGACCCTGGCCCGTGTCCGGCTGGTTGACAAAGGTACTTCTGAATTGCAGTTCAACGAACCAAAGACAGAAGCCGGCAAAAGGACAATCCCGTTAATGCCGGAAGTAGTACAGGAATTAAAAGCACACAAGGCGCGGCAAGCACAGGAAAAATTAATTTTAGGCCAGGGTTATAAGGACAACAATCTTATATTTGCAACACCAACAGGCACACCAATAGAACCCCGTAACTTTCACCGGAAGCATACAGAAATACTTCAAAAGGCAGAGTTAAGACACATCCGGCTACACGACCTTAGACACACGTTCGCAAGTATATTGCTTCAAGAGGGAGAAAACCCGGAGAACCTCCGGGACTTGTTAGGCCACAGTAAAACAAGCACAACGATGGATCTGTATTGTCATAGCACTATGGAAGGCAAGAAGAAAGCAGTATCACGGCTAGCAGGAATTATAAAAGCTTAATTCGAAAAGGGTAAAAACAAAGCTTTTTCAAATAATAAGCTTTGTTTTTACCCTTAAAAATCCAAAAAGGACTGCGAACGCGCAATCCTAATTTGGATGTTTGCCAAATACGCAAACATCAAAACTTATTACTTATATATTATATACCACAAAGTAAAAAAAAATCCTACAAAAAAATTATTAAAAATAACAATTTATTTCGACAAAAATACATAATTATGGTAAGAATTTAATTCCATACATATTTTTATTTTTACAATTACCATCATATGTTTTGTCCCATATAATATTCCATATATCACCTAAATTAGGCTCTTTGTTTGCCGAAAAAACCCCTCCCCTAGCCTTAACATTAGTGAGATATGCGACTAAATCAGCCAGTTGGAGACCAAGGATATTTTGATTTTTGGGTAAAAATTTTAGACCTTTTATATGTCTTAAAAATGCTTCACGACTAATTCTAGAAGTACCGTTTGCCATACTTAAATGATATTGAACAGATACCCGCTCATCCTCAGTTTCATTAAATTGCTCAACAAATATTTTACCAGTAGCATCATTAGAAGCTAAAAAATGAACTAGGTTTTCATAAATAACCGGTAAAGCAACTCTTTTCGGGGCTTGAGGATAAAGATACCTATTAGTCATATCGTTTTTTTTAACTACGGCTCCTACTACCTTAAAATTCAACTTGCTAATCAATTGAATATAATCATCCCAAAAATCTCTTCTCTTTATCCTGTCATTAAAGATTTTAAAAGAACCTTTACGCCTAACCATATCAAAGAAATGGAACACAACTTTATCTGAGTTGAAGTGTTTCGTTTTTAATGCTCTAATGCTCGCCATTGCTTCGTTAACAAAATAATCTTTTTCTAATATTAAACCTGCAACAACATAATGGCTGTCAGTATTTTTATAGGATTCAATACCTGACTCATCTAAAAATACACTATACTCAGTCATAGGGAAACAAATCCTTCAATTATTTTAATAATAAATACGGCGGATATTTACAAATTTCCTTCTTTGTATAAAAATTTATCTTTTAAAAGTAAAAATAAATCGCCCTTATCAGGGCGATTAAATGCAACATAAAAATAGTTGTGGTCAAAATTGTGGTCAACCCCTTGTTGTGGTCAACTCCTTAAACCCAGAACCCTTGATTTCACTGGAGCGGGTGAAGGGGATCGAACCCTCAACCCTCAGCTTGGGAAGCTGATGCTCTACCATTGAGCTACACCCGCCCGACATTTAAATTATATCTTTTTTATAAATAAAAAGCAAGGTGATGCAGGCTGTTATTAATGGAAAAAAACAGCGCTTTAAACTGCGCTGCTTTCTAACTGGTGACCCCACCGGGATTCGAACCCGGGTTACCGCCGTGAAAGGGCGGTGTCTTAGGCCGCTTGACCATGGGGCCATTTTGACAGTTGGTGGTATACGCCAACTACTGCCTGCTAAAATGGTGAGCCATGGTGGACTCGAACCACCGACACCCTGATTAAAAGTCAGGTGCTCTGCCGACTGAGCTAATGGCCCAACAAACCCTACAGTTAGATATATTACTATAACAGCATTGGTGTGTCAACAACTAAAATAAATGTGTACGAATCTAATTTTCATAGTTCGGCCGTCAGGATCGTCTGGGAACGCTTGCTGCCTACACCGATGAGAGCGATGGGCGCGCCGGCAAGCTCGCTGACGCGATCCAGGTACCTCCTGGCATTAACCGGGAGATCTTCCAATTTCTTAGCGCTGGTGATATCTTCCCGCCACCCGGAGAATTCCTCATAAACCGGCACGCACTCGTTTAACACCTTAAGGCTGGCCGGGAACTCATCCAAAATATCACCGCGGTAATTATAACTGGTGCAAATTTTTACTTTTTCCAGGCCGCTTAAAACATCAAGCTTGGTGACAGCCAGGCAGTGAAGTCCGTTAATCCTTACGGCATAACGTCCCATTACTCCGTCAAACCAACCGCAGCGTCGCGGCCGTCCGGTCGTAGTCCCAATCTCGCCGCCGCGCTCTTGAATGTATGCGCCCGTTTCGTCTTTGAGCTCAGTTGGGAAGGGCCCTTCGCCTACCCGGGTAGTGTAGGCCTTGGCCACTCCGATCACCCGGTCGATCTTGGCCGGCCCGATGCCCGCTCCAAGGCAGGCCGCCCCCGCTGTGGGGTGAGAGGAAGTCACATAAGGGTAAGTACCGTGGTCCAGGTCTAAGAGTGTCCCCTGCGCCCCTTCGCAAAGAATACTTTTACCTTCATTTATCGCCTTGTTTACAATAACTGATATATCATCCACGTATTTCCTGAGTATTTCCGCATAACCCCTGTAAGATTCCAGCACGGTATTGTAGTCAACATTTTCATTATCGTAAACCCTGGTAAGCACGCGGTTTGCATTTGCCACATTGCGTTCCAGCAAAGGCGCAAATTCGTCCTGATCGATCAGGTCAATCATCCTGATCCCTACCCGCGCCGCTTTATCCATATAAGCGGGGCCAATCCCCCGGCAGGTCGTGCCGATTTTATTATTCCCCTTGCTCTTCTCCTCCGCTTGGTCCAACCGCTGGTGGTAGGGAAAAATAACATGCGCCCGCTGGCTGATTTTTAAATTGGCTGTATCGATCCCGCGGGCCTCCAAAGATTTCAGCTCATTAATCAGCACCGCCGGGTCAATTACCACACCGCTGCCGATAACGCACATTTTGTTTTGGTAGAGGATACCCGAAGGGATCAAATGGAGTTTATATACTTGGTCATCAACAACCACTGTGTGCCCGGCATTGTTGCCCCCCTGATAGCGCACAATCATGTCGGCCCTTTCGGCCAGAAAATCGGTAACCTTCCCTTTACCTTCGTCTCCCCACTGAGTGCCTATTAGAACAACAGTAGACATTGGCAACCCCCTAGATTCTATTAGTAATTTCCCTTGCCGCCAGCACTCCGGCCACCGAAGCCTGGGCCAGCCCCCTAGTGACACCGGCTCCGTCCCCGGCGGCAAAAAGGTTTTTAACATTTGTCTCCAGGCAATTAGACAGGGCAAGGCGGGAGGAATAAAACTTTGCCTCAACGCCATAAAGCAATGTGTGCCGCGAGTATACTCCCGGCGCGACCTGATTAAGCGCTTTGAGCATTTCAACAATTCCCATCAGGTGCCGATAGGGAAAAACAAGGCTCAAATCGCCTGGAGTGGCCTCGGCCAACGTCGGCACGGTCATACATTTTGACAGCCTATCCCTGGTGGAGCGGCGGCCGGCGGCCAGATCACCCAGGCTCTGAATAATTACTCCGCCTCCCAGCAGGTTGGCCAGACTGGAAATATACCTTCCGTAAGCAATCGGCTCCTTGAATGGTTCCGTAAAACTCTTGCTGACCAGTACGGCAAAATTTGTGTTCTCAGTCTTATTATAAGCATGGCTGTGGCCGTTGACAGTCACCAGCCCGTCATTATTTTCAAGCACCACTTCCCCGTTCGGATTCATACAGAAAGTGCGGACTTTGTCACTAAATGTTTTAGAATAATAAATAAATTTAGCCTCATAAAAAACCCTGGTGAGATGATCCGTCACCGCCGCGGGAAGTTCCACCCGCACACCAATATCCACCGGGTTTACCGACATTTTCAGCCCGAGCTGCCGCGCTTCCCTGCTGAGCCATTCCGCGCCTTCCCGGCCCGGCGCGAGAATCACATACCGCGCATTGTAAACCTCGCCGTCCCGGGTGACAATACCCTGGACAACATTATCCTTAACCAACACTTCCCCCGCCTGGCAGGATGTGCGCACATCCACTCCCCGGGCAAGGAGGTACTCCTGCATCCTCTGGAGTATTTCCATGCAGCGGCCGGTACCCATATGCCTTATCCGCACCGGCAGCAGCTTCAACTCGGAAAGCACCGCCCGCCTCTGCATTTCATGAATCTCTTCGGCATATTCCAGGCCAAAAACCTGCTCAGGGGCGCCGAAGTCGAGATACGTCCGGTCGATATACCGGATTAAATCTTCAAGGTTCTTTTCCCCGATATACATCCCGAGACTGCCGCCTACCTCCGCGGACAAAGTAAGCTTACCGTCGCTGAAAGCGCCGGCTCCGCCCCATCCGCAAATGGTGGAACAAGGTGAACATTTAATACAAGGAGAATTTTTCTCGCGGGCCGCACAGACACGTTTCTCAATTTTCCGGCCCTTATCAATAATCAGAATTTTAAGGCCGGCTTTGGACTTGACGAATTCCAAAGCGGCAAAGATTCCGGCCGGCCCGGCGCCTACAATAATTATATCATACTGATTTTTCAAAAAACCTCCTCCAAATTATCAGCTTCATGTACTTTCAATTATTGTCTTCCCGCCGGCATAAAAATAACCCAAACAACAAACCTGCACCAGTTGCTATTTGAGTCAATAAGCTTTTGCCGGGTGATTAAATTGACGGAACAAATCCAGCTTCCTTCAACAATAAATATTTTAATTAACAATACCTTTATTGTCAATATACTTACGGCTGGTAATTGTCAGCATTTTTCAGCAAAGGAACAAACTTGGTCAACTCTTTTAAAAAGCCAAGCTCAACTGTCCCCACCGGGCCGTTGCGGTGTTTAGAGATAATAATTTCCGCGATACCCCTTTTCTCGGAATCCGGATGGTAGTATTCGTCCCGGTAAATAAACATCACCAGATCCGCGTCTTGCTCGAGGGATCCCGACTCCCTCAAGTCGGACATGATCGGCTTCTTGTCCTGCCGCTGTTCCACCGCGCGGCTCAGTTGGGCCAAGGCCATAACCGGCACGTTCAGCTCTTTGGCGAGACCTTTCAGCGAACGGGAGATATCGGCAATTTCTTGCTGGCGGTTTTCGGTCCGGCGCGGGCTCTGCATCAACTGGATATAATCGATTATGATCAAACCCAATCCTTTTTCAGCCTGAAGCTGACGCGCCTTTGCCCGGACCTGACGGGTATTTATTGCAGGTGTATCATCTATGTAGAGCGGCGCCTTGGCCAGCTTGCCGGCGACTTCGTGAAGGTTCCGCCAGTCCTCTTCGCCGAGGGAACCATTGCGCAGGCGCTGCTGGTCAACTTTGGCCTCAGCGAAGAGGATACGCTGCACCAGCTGCTCCTTGGACATTTCCAGGCTAAAAACCGCCACCGGGATATTATGTTTTAACGCAGCGCTATAACCGACGCACATCCCGAGGCTGGTCTTACCCATGCTAGGCCGGCCGGCCAGAATGATCAAGTCGCTGGGCTGCAGGCCATGGCATATTTTATCCAGATCGCCGAAGGACGTAGGCACGCCGGTAACGCTGCCCCGGTTATTGTAAAGAAACTCCATGTTGGCCAGAGTGTCCAAAAGGATGTCTTTGATCGAGTAAAAAGCCCCGGTCACCCTCCTGCTGCCCAACTCCAAGATCATCCGCTCGGCCTCGGCTATAAGCTTTTCCGGTTCCTCACTTTCCTCATAGCCCATGCTGGCGATCCGGGTAGAGAGCTGGATCAATGTGCGCAGCAGCGACTTTTCTTCAACAATGCGGGCGTAATATTCGATATTGGCGGCGATGGGAGCCATTTCCGCCAGCGAGGCGATATAAGCCACACCGCCGGCTTTATCCAAGTTCCCTTGATGCCGCAGCTGTTCAGACACTGTTATTAAGTCAACCGGCCTGCCGCTCTCATTCAATGAGAGCATGGCTTCATAAATTATCTTATGGTCCTCCCGGTAAAAGTCATCGGGCCGGATCAACTTCATGGCCTTATAGACGGCATCCCGGTCAAGGAGGACGGCGCCCAGTACGGACTGTTCGGCATCAATATTCTGAGGGGGTACTTTATCCAACAATAAGAACACCTGCCACAAGAATCAAAACAGAGCTTGATAGTTAATAATAATTAACCGACTAGCTCGTCAATTTCCGGCGTCAGAAAAACATGGCGCATGATCTCTTCCACTGAATTCACCGGAATTACCCTGATTCCTTTTATGTCAACCGGGATATCTTTTTCATTTTCAGCCGGGACCAGCACAGTCTTGATGCCTGCCTGCCTGGCGCCATATATCTTCTCAAAAACGCCGCCAACGGCACGGACCTTGCCTTGAATGGAAATCTCACCGGTTACAGCCACGTCCTGGGCAATGGCACGGCCTTGAACAGCGCTAAGAACAGTCAGAAAGATGGCCGCACCTGCCGAAGGCCCATCAATCCTGCCGCCTCCCACCACATTTACGTGAAGGTCGTAATTTGACAGATCCTCGCCAGTCAACTTGCGGATCACCGAAGCAGCGTTAAAAACCGAATCCTTGGCCATGCTGCCGGCAGTGTCGTTAAAACGTATGGTTCCCTGGCCTTGGTTGCGCGCCGGGAAAGCCACTGCTTCGATCTCCAGGACCGAACCCAGAAAACCCATGACACCCAGGCCGAAGATTTTCCCTATTTCTCTATGGGAAGACGCCTTGCGGGTTACGTGCGGGCTCAACCGGCTGACTTGCACTACTTCCAGGATGTCCTCCAGGGTAATTACAGGTGAGGCGCCCTTCAGCTCGCTGCGGTAGCAGGCCAAACCAAAGGCATCAGAAAGGATATTTATTGCCTTGCGCCCTTCAATGGTATATTCGCTGATTATCTCCGGGACCTTTTGGTCCATTTCCACATCCAACTTGACAGCCGCTTGTTTTAATATTTCCTGAACATCCCTTGGAGTGAGCGGTTCAAAATAAATCTCCGCACAACGTGAACGGATGGCGGGGTTAATGTCGAGCGGATCCCGGGTTGTGGCCCCGATCAAGATAAAGTCAGCCGGGGCGCCTTCCTCGAAGATCTTTTTGATATACTGTGGTATATTGGTTTCATGCGCGTCGTAATAAGAGGATTCATAGAAAACCCTCTTGTCCTCAAGCACTTTTAACAGTTTGTTTTGTAGAATCGGGTCCATCTCCCCGACTTCGTCAATGAACAGCACACCCCCGTGGGCGTCGGTAACCAGTCCCAGCTTGGGCTCTGGAACGCCGGACTCCGCCAAATCCCGCTTGGCTCCCTGGTAAATAGGGTCGTGTACGGAGCCAAGCAGGGGGTTCGTCACCTCCCGGGGGTCCCACCGTAACGTGGTCCCGTTTACCTCGACAAAAGCCGCGTCATTGGCAAAAGGAGTCCTTTTAGCGCGTTTCGCAACTTCGAGAGCCAAGCGGGCTGCCGTAGTCTTGCCTACGCCCGGCGGCCCGTAGAGAATAATATGTTGCGGATAAGGGGAGGCAAGCTTGGCAAGCAGGGCTTTGACCGCCCTTTCCTGGCCGACGATTTCCTCAAACGAAGCCGGGCGTAAAAATTCAGTTGTCGAGCCGGAAAGTTTTCTTTGCTCCAGCTTTTCCAGGATAGCCAATTTTTTTAATGTTTGAGCGTTTTCAGGCCCGGCATTTTCTTTGATCACCTGCATTTTTATTTCTTTAACATAATCCTCGTGCCGTTGTTGAAGCTTATCATTAATTTTTCTCTCCAACTGGTCTTCCACGGTGCGGCGGGCAACTTTATCAGCTATTTCTTCTTCAATTTCTTCCAGGATACCGGGTATGTTTACCAGGTCAGGCGGGGTATCGTAGGTCGGATCCTCGAAAACCAGCTTCTGGAGGGCCAGGACTCTCTCCTCCAACTTATCAGAGCGCATGTGCTGTAACGCCTCCAGCTTTCCCGCACGCAGGACCAGTTTATCAGACCCGTACAGGTTAGCCAAAAGGTCATAAAACGCGTTCACCTGGCGTTTTAGCAAGGCCTGGCCTTTTTGCTTGCCTTTATGTCTATTTGCAGTTTCGTTCTTCGGGCCCCCAATACACTTTTCGAGGAATGCTTTCATTTTCTGCTCCTTCCTGATGTCTGCCGGTAATATACGTATTGTAATTTGCATCTAAAATATACTGGTAATTTAATACCTACTCGCCAACTACTTCTACTATTATTTCAGCTTGGACAACAGGGTGCAGTTTCGCTGTCACGGGGTAAGACCCCAACTGCTTAATCGGCTCTTTTACTATTAATTTCTTTTTGTCCAGCGTAATTTTATGCTGGACGGCAAGGGCATCAGCCACATCTTTATTATTTACCGATCCAAAGAGCCTGCCCCCCTCACCAGTTTTAGTCCTGACGACAACGGTGAGGTTGTTCAGCCGGGCAGCCAGTTCTCTGGCCGACTGCTCGATCTTTTGCTCCTTTACCGCCGTGGCCCGCCGGCGGTCAGCCAGTTCCTTCAGCCTGCCCTGGGAAGCTTCGCCGGCCAACCCACGGGGCAGCAAGTAATTTCTCGCGTACCCCTCCGCCACATTAATTACATCGCCCCGTTTGCCCTGTCCGGGCACGTCTTTCAATAAAATTACTTTCATATCGCATCTCCCCGATAAAACAGTTTCTTTAAAACATTACCCAGGATAATATCAAATAACGCAATTATCAACTCCAACTTATCTTTATAGAATTCACTCTTTTAATTCCGGCAGCCGGCGGATATTAATCAGCGGGTCGACCGCACCCAGCAAGAAAAGAACAGCCATGCTATAAGGAAGATAAGAAATAGCTATTAATAAAAAAATCATCTTTACCGGCAGGGCAAAGTTAATCCTCCGGAAGAGGTACGTCGCCACAGACAGCCCAAAAGCCAGGTATATATAAAAAAGGACAAATAGGATGTTTTTGCCCGCTCTGGCTGGCAGCATATAATCTAAATAGTCACCCAGCAAGGTCAAACCGAGACCGGCGATCATCCCCCAGATACTGTACCACGGCAAATAGATAGTGGAAAACACAGGCGCCGGGGGAAGTTTGTATTTCAACAGCGCCCCCAAGGCGAACCTGGACAGGAAATATGTGAGCACGGCGGAGATCGCTGAGTTGACAACCAACTGGCCGGGAATAAACAACTCAAACATATTAACCAGGTTATCAATCAGGTCCGCCTGCTGTCCAGGCAGCAAATTGTCAAAAGCCCACATCCGCAGGTTCGCCGCCGCCCACTGCTCCAGCATAAGGCGGCTCTCTTGCCCGAGGGCCAGCAGGTTCTCCCTGGTCAAGGCAAATACAACCGCCACCGACACAATAGTGAGAAAAGCTGCTGTTAATATACCGGCAATGATGCATTTGCCGGAAGAAACATTATTTTTAAAAAGCAAACCGTATACAATACCCAGAAGACCGCACTGGACAATTAATACGAGCGCCATTGCAGGCTCCGGCCCGGCAAAGAGCATAAAAAACCCGGCCGTAGTCAATCCCAGGATACCGTACCTGGCATCCAGGCGCAATACCAGGAGCATAACCGGAATGGGCAGCAAAATGACACACAGAAAACTCAAAGGAGGTATAAAGATACCCGCCAGGCCGGTAATAGCGGCGATTACGGTAAAAGCAACCCATTCCAACAAGCCCTTGTTTTTCTTGCCGGCTGCCAAGGGGATCACCTCTTTTTGTCAACCAGATAGTTTAACAAGGTAGAAATATCCCCATACCATCTCTCCACTTCGTGGCCTTCATCAATGCTCTGACGCAGCTTTACTTCAACCTTTAAATCCAGGCGGGAAAAATTGATGCCAAGCCGCCGCCCTAAAATATAACAGGTAATCACCAGACTGGCCAGCGCATCAAGAATCAATTCCTCACTCCCTCTGAGCATCGATTTAAAAAGCGCTGAGATGGTAGTGATCAGGTCGGCTTTCAACCACTCGATAACCTTGATGTTTTTAGCAATACCGCCTTCCTGGCCGCCGGTTATCATTATAATATCCTCCTCTGGACTAACTGGAACGGGCCCATAACGCAACTCTTAAATATTCTATGGAGCTAGTTTCTTTTCCTGCCCCGCCGCATAACGAATCACCTGTTATTTGTTCCCCCAATTGCATACGGTTAGAAAAAGAAGAGGAGCGTCAGCTCCCCTTGGTGTGCTATTCTGCTGTATACGGCAGAAAGGCTATATAACGCGCTCTTTTTATCGCTGTTGTCAACATGCGCTGATGCCTGGCACAGTTGCCTGAAATCCGGCGGGGCAGGATTTTCCCCCGCTCGGTAACATACTTTTTAAGCCGTGGCACATCCTTATAATCAATGGCCGCCATCTTATCCACACAAAAACTGCAAATACGCTTTTTGCCCCTGCGGCCTCTCTCACGTTTCAATCAGCTTCTCCTCCTCACCCCGGCGCCTAAATAGAGGCTGCCGCATTTTTTCAGAACGGAATGTCATTTTCATTAAAACCAATTTCGCTGCCATACCCTCCATTTTCGTCGCCACGGGCAATACCGCCGGAAGCGGCTCCGCCCTCTTTGGCGCGGTCAAGGAAGCGAACACTTTCGGCTATAACCTCGGCAGCCTTTCTGCGGATACCCTGGCTGTCGTCGTAGGAGCGAATCTGAAGCCTGCCATCAACAGCGACCAGCCTACCTTTACCTAGATAGCTCGCGCATGTTTCAGCCTGTTTCTGCCAAACAACAATATCAATAAAATCGGCTTCTTTCTCCCGGTCCTTCGACTGACGGCGGTCAACCGCCAGGGTAAACCTTGCCACAGCAATCCCGTTCGGTGTATAGCGCAGTTCAGGGTCCTTGGTAAGCCGGCCGATTAAGATTACTTTATTTAGCATATTCCCACCGCCTCAGTCTTTCAGTCTCCGGTAAACCCGGGATCGGTTTTATTCATCTTCGCGGACAATGATATGTCGAAGCACTTCGTCTGTAATCCTAAACACACGGTCAAGCTCCGACGATACTTTGGATTCCGCATTCATATGGAGCACAACGTAAAAGCCTTCCCTGACGTCTTTCACCTCATAGGCCAGCCTGCGCTTACCCCATTTATCCAGCTTAAGTACCTCGCCGCCTTGGCTTTCAATTAGGCCTTTGAATTTTTCAATGACCTCCGTGTTTTTCTCCTCGTCCAAATCAGGGCGAAGAACAAAGACTACCTCGTACTTGCGCAAACCACTCACCTCCTCCCTATGGACTATGGCCCTACCTCAGAAGTAGAGCAGGGTGGAAAGTCAAAATGCAAATTTTGACCAACAAATTATAGCATAGTGTTTTCTGATTAGCAAGGTTCAAGAAAAAAGATGCGTGACAACTATGATCTCTCGCCCGCTCCACTATCGTCCGGCGCCCCGGGGGGGGTGGTACCGCGCCATGGCCGACAGGCCGGATATGGTCCCCAGCCCCATGGTTTCCACGACTGAGCTTGGCACCACCACCAATGCTCCTTTTTCTTTTAGTCCCTCGTAGAGTATATTCATGGCCCTCAACTGCAGGCCAACCGGACTATTTTCATAAGTTTTAGCCGCTTCGGCAAACTTCTCCGCAATTTCCGTTTCCGCCGTGCCCAGAATGATCCTGGCCTTACGCTCCCGCTCAGCCTGTGCTTCGCGGGACATGGCGTCCTGAAGATTTGACGGAATGATCACATCACGGATCTCTACCGACCGGACTGAAATACCCCACGGCTCAGTACGCTCGTCAATCACTTTCTTCAGTTCTTCGTCAATTTGATCCCTGCCCGCCAGCATTTCTGAAAGTAATGTCTTGCCGATAATGTCGCGAAGGGCAGTCTGCGCCGCCCAGGACACAGCTTCCTTATAGCGCTCGACCTCAAGCGCCGCTTTTTCCGCATCCCTGACCATCCAAAAAAGGACGGCGTCCACATCAACCGGGACAGTGTCTTTGGTAAGCGTTTGTTCGGCGTTGAAAGGGTCGGCTATTATCCGGTGGTCGATCCAGGACGACACAGAATCAATTACCGGAATAACAAGAAAGAGCCCCGGCCCGGCCAGACCTTTAAATTTACCCAACCTGAGGATAACCGCCTTTTCCCATTGCCTGGCGATTTTCACTGAAAAGGCGATAAGCGCCGCAACAATAATAAAGATACCGGAGATTAGCAGACTGTTTAAGGAAGACCCAACGATAAAGCCTATAACAGCAATCAAAACAAACAATAATACCGCTACCGAATTGACCCTTGCTTCCGGAGTCTGGACTTTCCTGTTCGAGTTCATCCTTTCACTCTCCTTTTTTTAAACATTTGTGCATTCTTTCGTTTTTTCCTTCACTGATTTTTCAAATTTGGGACGGGGCAATAACAGCACCCTTCCACATTTCAAGCATTTGATCCGGAAGTCCACCCCTGTCCGCATTATTTCCCACAAATCACCGCCACATGGGTGGGGTTTCCTGGTCCTAACCACATCGCCTATTGAATATTTTTGCAAACTTACAGACCTCCCCCGGCCAATTGAACACAATCCTTATATATATATTGAATATTCAATAAACATATAAGGATTCACCTCCTGCTACTATTCATATTTCTCATATTATACCCCTACGCGCGAAGAAAATCAAAAGATAGACGGGCCATTTAGCCCGCCGGCACTATTTATCAAACAATTTGCTTACAGAAAGGTCTTCGTGAATCCTGATTATGGCTTCACCCAGGAGCGGCGCTACTGAAAGGACCTTGATTTTATCAATTAACTTTTCTTTTGGCACCGGAATGGTGTTGGTAATCACGACTTCCTTAATCGGCGCCTCCTCCAGCCTTTTTAGCGCAGGCCCGGACAATACGCCATGGGTACAGCAGACATATATCTCATTGACGCCCCACTGTTTTAAGGCTGCCGCGCCTTTAGTAATCGTCCCGGCCGTGTCGATAATGTCGTCAATCATTATTACCGTCTTACCGTGGATCGCACCGATGATATTGGTGATCTCCACCATGTTGGGCTCCGGCCGGCGCTTGTCTATAATGGCGATGGGAGCGCCGATCCGCTCGGCTAAATCCCTGGCGCGGGTTACCCCCCCCAGGTCGGGGGACACTACCACAACATTCTCCAGCCCGCATTGTGAAAAATACTCAGCCAGAATGGGAACTCCGGGCAGGTGGTCCACCGGTATATCAAAAAAACCCTGGATTTGTCCGGCATGCAGGTCCATAGTGACAACCCGCCTGGCGCCGCTGGCAGTAAGAATATTCGCAACCAGTTTGGCGGTTATGGGATCACGGGCCCTGGCTTTCCGATCCTGCCGGGCATACCCGTAATATGGCAGCACTGCGGTAATCCGCCGGGCAGAAGCACGCCGTACGGCGTCGATCATAATCAGGAGCTCCATCAGGTTTTCATTAACCGGAGCGCTGGTAGGCTGGATAACAAAAACATCAGCCCCCCTGACACTCTCATCAATCCTCACTTGAACCTCCCCGTCACAAAAATGCGTGACATTTGACGCCCCGACATTCACACCAAGATATTGAGCGATCTCGTGAGCCAGCTCGGTGTTGGCGTTGCCGGTAAAAATCTTTAGATCCTTATAGCGCGACATACCTACCTCCAAATTTATTATTAAGGTTTAAGATAGTGTATTTTTTTTAACGGCCTTTCTGCCGGACCAATTTTCCACCACCGTTTGTTTCGCCCTTTCAACGCCGAGCGCGCCGGCGGGAATACTTTTGGTGATAGTCGAGCCAGCCCCGGTAAACGCCTGTTCCCCCACCTCAACCGGAGCGACCAGGTTGGTGTTGCTCCCGATAAAGGCCCCGTCGCCAATGCGGGTCGGCCATTTTTTCTTGCCGTCATAGTTGCAGGTAATGGTACCGGCTCCAATATTCACTTTTTTGCCTACCGTAGCGTCCCCCACATAGCTTAAATGAGGCACCTTGCTGCCGTCTCCAATCACTGATTTCTTTATTTCAACAAAATCGCCCACTTTGACACCGAGCCCCAATCTAGTATCAGGCCGCAGGTAAGCAAAGGGGCCGACTGAACAACGGTCTCCCAAATAGCTTTTCAATATAACTGAATTTTGAATAGAAACACCGTTCCCCACGGTGGAGTCAACCAACCGCGCGCCGGGTCCGATAACACAGTCCTCACCAATTACCGTTTTACCTTCGATGATAGTAAAGGGGTGGATCACCGTGTCGCACCCCACCCGGGCATTACGGTCCACAAAGGTGGAGAGCGGGTCTATTACGGTCACCCCGGCCTTCATTAAATCTCCCAGCACCCGCCGGCGCATATATTGCTCAACTTCAGCCAGTTGCACACGGTCGTTGATACCTTTAACCTCATTGGGATCCTTAAGTATAACAGCTCCCACGGCCTGCCCGCTCCTGACGTAAATATCAATAATATCTGTGAGGTAATACTCGCCCTGGGCATTGGCCGGCGTGATCCGATCCAGGGCATTAAAAAGGCCGGCTACCTCAAAGCAGTAAATGCCGGTATTTACTTCCCGGACTTGCTCTTCGGCCGGAGAGGCGTCTTTCTGTTCAACTATTTTGGCCACCCGGCCCTGTCCGTCCCGGACGACCCGGCCGTAACCTGCCGGATCCGCCATTTCAGTGGTCAGCACCGTGGCGGAAACTCCCGTGGCCCGGTGATTATCAATCAAATCAGCCAAAGTCCCGGCTTCAATTAAAGGAGTATCGCCGCATAAGACGAGCAGGGATCCCGTGAAATCTCTCAATAAAGGCCCGGCCTGCGCTAAAGCGTGGGCAGTCCCCAACTGTTCGGCCTGGAGAACCACTTCCGCCCTGCCGCCAACCTCGCGGGCAACCAGATCAGCGCCGCAACCTGCAACGACCACCGTCTTTCCCACACCTGCCCCAGTTACAGCGTCAATGACGCAGGACAACATCGGGCTGCCACATACCGGATGCAACACCTTGGGTAATTTTGACTTCATCCGGGTACCTTTGCCAGCTGCCAGTATAACTGCCGCCAGGTCCATCCGGCGACCTCCTTTGATATATAATACAGTATTATCTTATTCCACAAGGTAATTCTACATAAATTTTTTATTTCCTTTTAACATCGAAGAAAAAAGAGAGCTTACGCTCTCTAACATGATAAAGTTGAAAAATTCATGATATTTTGACTAAATAGCCTCGCCATAGGCATGAAGCACAGCGGATTGAATCAATTCGCGGGCAGAAGAAGTGATCGGATGTGCTATATCGCGAAATTCACCGTCCGGAGTCTTCCGGCTCGGCATGGCAACAAACAACCCGTTATGCCCCTCTACCACTTTGACATCGTGAATTACAAAGGAATCATCCAAAGTTACCGATACTATCGCTTTCATTCTTCCTTCTACTAAAACCTTGCGCACTCTTACGTCGGTAACTTCCACGAAAATCACCACCTCTCCAACCCTTTGTTACCGCTCTAATTTGTTATTTTCTACATTGGCTGGCAAAATCCTTCTATTTTCCAAATGTTTAAGAAAATTATTCCTGAATTATGAAATTATTTCCGGAAAGTATCCCTCCAGAGCCAAACCGCCTATTATTTGGTCAACATGTTCTTTATTTCTAGTTTCCAGGGCAAGTTCCACCTCAACCTGTTTTAAGGGTATATTCTGCTTGAGCCGGTCATGGGCGACGGTGATGACATTAGCCTGGGTACCGGCCACAGCGGAGAGTAGTTTTGAGAGGCTGCCCGGCCGGTCTGTCACGACGGCGCGCACGCGGACATACCGGCCCGTTTTAGCAAGCCCGCGCTCAATAATAATTGAAAGAATATTTACATCAATGTTACCGCCACTTAACACAACTGCCGTTTTGGCGTTTTTGAGAGCCGTTTTATTATGGATTAAAGCCGCCAATCCTACCGCCCCGGCGCCCTCAACAACGATCTTGGACCTTTCCAGCAGCAGCAGGATGGCGCTGGCAATTTCCTCGTCATTAACGGCCACGATTTCGTCAACATAATGCCGGATTAGATCAAACGTGGTTTCCCCCGGTTTTCGCACAGCAATTCCGTCAGCAAATGTACCGGCGCCTTTAATTTCCTGAAGGTATCCTTTCCTGAAAGAATGGTACATCGACGGCGCTCCTTCAGCCTGGACACCGATTATCCGGATACCTTGCCTCATTTGTTTCAGCGCGAAGGAGATACCGGCAAGCAGCCCGCCCCCACCTACCGGAACCAGTACCGCCTCGACATCCGGCAAATCATTCATTAGTTCCAAGGCGACGGTTCCCTGTCCGGCGATGATCTCGGGATCATCAAAACCATGTACGAGCGTGGCGCCGCCCTTGCGCTGCAGTTCGCCAGCCAACTGGCAGGCCTCTTCATACCCGTCCCCGGCCAGAATTACCTCTGCGCCGTATCCCCGGGTAGCCATAACTTTTGAAATGGGCGCTCCGGCAGGCATCACAATAGTGCATTTAATACCCGCCCTGGCGGCGGCGTAGGCCAAACCCTGGGCGTGATTCCCGGCGGAGGCGGCAATCACGCCGCGGGCACGTTCCTCCTCGCTAAGGTTTATAACTTTATTATAGGCTCCGCGGATTTTAAAAGAACCGGTCTTCTGCATATTTTCAAGCTTCAAGTAAACCGCGTTGCCAGTCATCTCACTGAAAGTTGTGGAATAATCCAGCGGGGTGCGGCGGGCTACCCAGGCCAGGCGGCGCCAGGCCTGGTAAATATTTTCCAGAGTCAGTTGGCTTAACGCCATTTGGAAAACGACCCCCATTCAGCTTATTCCTATATTCTGGATAGCCAGTTCCAGGTCACCGGGCTTATCAACGTCCACACCCACTTCCGGGTACTGGGAAATAACCACTTCTCCCCTGATTCCCAGCAGGTCGGACGCTTTTTTCTGTACATCCCTTATCGTGAGGATATGCAGCAAATAATTCACAAGAAAAGACAATCCGATCAAACGGCAGAGTCCAAGCGGGCTTTTGCGCTGATTAATGATCTTTTGGCCGTTCTGAACACACTGTTTAAAAGCCGAAGGGTTAAACAGGAAAAGATTTCCTCCCGTATAGACCCCTTCCTTTAAGGTGACGTATGTACGTTTCGTTGAGGCAAAATGCCTTTCCACCACTTGTTTTGAAATAATTGGGTAGTAGAGGTCACCCGACATATCACCGCAGAGTTCCAAAAAGTCGTCAACCGACCGGGGGGTCAGCATGGGAATATCCGAGGTGACCAAAAGCACTCTTTTTTCTCCCGGCAAATGCTTTAATCCCGCCTCTATATTCTCCATAATACCGCCAGCCGCGCCGGCCAGCAGCACCCTCTCGCCGGCCAGCAGCGGGGAGAGTTCTTCCACGGGGCCGACTACCAGGACCCGCCCGATCTGCCGGGCGCGTAGAAGCGCTTCCACCACATGCTCTACCATGGTCTTTGAGCCTACCGGTATCAACGCCTCATAGCGGGCCGGGCTGCATTCCTTCAATGGACCGTCATTAAGACTCCCGGCCAGTACCACGGCATCAACCATCAGCAATCTTCCTTTCTGATCTAATGGCGTTCAAAAGACTTTGTTCTGCGTTCTCTATATGTTCCCGGGCCAATGACTGAGCCAGTTCCACATTACGGTCAGATATAGCCTCGACTATCTTTTTATGCTCGTCCAGGGCGCCCTTGGTCCGTCCGGGCTGCGATAAGGAGGTCATCCTAAAACGCTGGATCTGCTCCTGAAGATGAGTAATGATCTGTACTAAACGTTGGTTGCGGGACGACTGATAAATAAGGCCGTGAAAAGTAGTATCCCACTGGACGACGGCGTCTATGTCGTCACCCGAATTAGACTCGACAATATGTACCAAAGAACGTTCAAGCTGGTCCATCTCCTCTTCGGTGATCCGCTCCGCCGCCAGCCCGGCGGCCATCCCCTCCAGCGCCGCCCGCACTTCAAAAACATCCACTATATCCTTCATGGTGATGCTGGCCACATAGGCCCCTTTACGGGGGACCATGGCAACAAAACCCTCCAGTTCCAGTTTTCTGATCGCTTCACGGACCGGGGTGCGGCTTACCCCCATTTCTTCGGCCAATTGCACTTCCATCAGACGTTCCCCGGGTATGAGCCGGCCCAGGATAATCGCTTCCCGGAGAGACTCAAAAACCAATTCCCTAAGAGGTTTATAATTGTCCAGCTTTATCGGTATTAATCTGGGTTGATCCATATTGTCCCTCCTGTGAATATTTGCAACAAACGTTATATTTATTTTAACCTTACTATAACCTGTACTGCAAGTGCGCAACTATTAGCGCCGGCGTATAATTTGGCATACGGGCTTGTTGTCGCACCGGCGCGGGTTGAAAGTCTCCGTTACCAGCACTTGCTCACCGCGGTTTTTATAGCGGCCGGCTACTTCGCAGGCAGCTTTAAGGCCGGCGGTTACCCCAAAGACGGTCGGGCCGCTGCCGGACATAAGAACGCCCAAAGCGCCCGCCTCCATCAGCCTCTCTTTAATCACGGCTATCTCCGGGTGCATCGACGTCGTTATGGGTTCCAACATATTGGCAAGGTTCAGAACAATTCCGGAAACATTTTTTTCTTTGATAGCTTTTACCATATCACTGGTTTTCGGCCTTTGTGAAATCAGAGCGGGGTTATAAGCACTGTAAACCAACGCTGTTGAAACACCGAAAGGAGGCTTCACCAGCACCAGGCCTAGGCGGGGGCAAGGAGGAACCGGCTCTAGCCGCTCACCTCTGCCGCTGGCCAGGGCTGTTCCACCCAGTAGGCAAAACGGTATGTCAGAACCCAATTGTTCTCCTAATGCCATCAGTTCCGCAAGGGAAAGCCCCATACCCCAAATTTTATTTAGAGTACTCAGAGTAACTGCGGCGTCCGCAGATCCCCCGCCCAGTCCGGCTGCTACCGGAATAGCTTTTTCCAGTTTAATATGCGCCCCGTATTTGGCGCCCGCGAGGGAGCGGAGAAGGTCGGCCGCCCGGTATACGAGATTATCCCCACCGGAAGAAACTTCCCCACCCGGAGCCGCAAGCGAGATACCCCCCGGCTGCGGTGTAAATTCCAGACGGTCATGCAATTCAATCGACTGCATGACCATTTCGACCTGGTGATAACCGTCCGGCCGCTTTCCCAGCACATCGAGTGTCAAATTAATTTTAGCCCGCGCATAAGCCGTAATTACCATATATCCCCCAAAAGAGTGCCGCTATTGGCGCTCAGCAATAATTGTTTCTAACCGGTAATTATTAGGTGTTCTCATGAAAAATCCTTTATATTTTTTTGCAAGCACAGCTTACCAACCGGAGAGATATTTTCATAATATAATCATTAAGATTTTCATTATATTTATCCATATGGAGGTTCAACGATGAACGACACGCTGACGCGGTCTTACGGCAGCTATATCTCTATAAACCTGACAACCCGGCAGTTATCTTTTTACGAAGGGGACCGTCTAATAAAAACATATCCCGTTGGAGTGGGTAAACCCTCAACACCAACGCCGACAGGGGATTTTACGGTGATCAGCAAGGTAATGTACCCTGGCGGAGTGCTCGGAAGCCGTTGGATGGGCCTCTCCATCCCGAAAGGGAACTACGGAATTCACGGAACTAATAATCCTTCTTCTATCGGGGGCTACGTTTCTAACGGATGTATCCGCATGTATAACCAGGATGTTGAGGAATTATTCCCTAAAGTAGTAATTGGCCTGCCGGTTAATATCAGATCCGGCGCCGGTGAGTCTCAACCGGTAAATACCTCCGCCGGCATACAAGGAACAACAAGCGCCCATACCGTCCATACCGGCGAAACATTGTGGGAAATCGCCAGGCAATACGGCAAAACGCTTGATCAAATTATCCAGGCTAACAATATAATGAACCCCGACGTTATTTACCCCGGCCAACAAATTATTATCCCGTAATTATAACGCCTCGCAAGTACAGGCATAGCGCCCTCCCCTGCCTAATACAATCGATTAATGGAACTTTTCGATTGAAGGCGGGTGGGGTTTTGGGCAGTATAGTACTCCAGGGATTGCTCGCCGGCCTTGGAACAAGCCTGGGGGCGTTGATGGTAATTCTATTCGGGCGGATGATGCGCCCCGGCATCCTTTCCCTTTTGCTCGGCCTGGCGTCAGGAATAATGACAGCTGTGATTGTCTTCGACCTGCTGCCGTCTTCCCTGCGCTATGGTAGTCCGCTAGCTGTCCTGGCCGGTTTTGGGGGAGGAATTATCCTTATGGCCGCCTTGGATTTGAGCATTAATATTATTACACCGGCTACTTTCAAAGAAAAAAACTATATAAAGATGGGCTATCTAATCGCCACCGGGATCGCGCTGCACGACCTCCCTGAAGGGCTTGCTATCGCCGCCGGTTTCGCAACAGCGGATAAACTCGGGCCGCTCCTGGTCCTGGCCATCGGCCTCCACAACATCCCCGAGGGGATGGCGGCCGCGGCGCCGCTGCTGTATGGCGGCCTAAACGCGAAGCGGGTGCTGGCAATCAATGCCCTGATCAGTTTGATCACACCTCTTGGCACCTTCTGGGGGCAGGCGCTGGTAGAAAGCTCCCGCGCCTTCATCGGCCTGCTGTTGGCCCTCGCGGCCGGCGCCATGACCTACATCGTGATAGGGGAACTTGCTCCCGAATCCCGCCGCAACAGCAGGCCGATGGCTTACTTGGGGATGTTTGCCGGGCTGGCTCTGATCCTTATCTTAAGCTTTACTGTTTAAGGATTAGCCATGCTCCCCCAGCCATAAGCAGAATCCCCAGAACGTTCCAAATACAAAATGGGATCTTTTGCATTCCGAACAGCCCGAAGTGGTCCACCAAACCCGCCGTAAAGACCTGGCCCAGGATAATTACCGTGGTGGCAGGCGCCACACCGATCTTCGGCATTGTGCGGACAACCCCGTATATGATAAGCACTCCCAGCACACCACCGAGGTAAGTATACCACGGGGCTCTGGTAAAATCCGCCAGGTTCCCGCCACCCAGCCGGCAAATAAAAAGTAAAGCCGCTACCAGCAACAGTCCGACCAGATGTACGATAAAAGTCGTTTCCCATAGCCCGATTACTTTGCCTAGAGCTGAATTAATCGACCCCTGAATAGCCATTGCGAAACCTGCCAGGGCCGCTATCAAAAACGGTAAAACCTCTGGAGTCATAACCATTACCCCTTTGATTACAATATTTTTGCTAATTATAATTTATTTTTTCCGCCATCCAAGCCATTATTCTTCCACGAGGCAAAGGCCCCGAAAACCGCGGCTTGTCTGGAATTTTCTAAAAACCCGGCCACTCAAGGAAAGATACTTATTCATGTAACATAATTTCCGGAGTAAACATAAAATAATTTAAAGTTATAAGGTATGAAACAATCTATGAAAGGAGTTGTAAACAGCGTGTACCGCCTGCTTCCCATTTTTTTAATGCTCGCTGTCAGCCCCGAATCGGATAAGAAACTGGAACACCTGAGTTCCTTTATCACAGCCACCAAAGATACTGTTCTAGGCATAAGAAACGGCATCGAATCCTTCCACGCAGCTATGATGCCCTTCATGGAAAGCCAGGAAACAGGGAAAACCAGCGCTTCCGCCAGCACGCCCAAAGAAAGTGAAGAGGAAAGTAAACCGCTGGCCTAATACTATCCACATTAACCCAGGGGTCCCCCAACCGGGCTGTTCGATTATATGCCCGGTTTTTTTTAACATATTCGCCACAGGTCAATTATCCATAATTTCTCGCAAAATCAAGAAAAAACCGCTTGGAAACTGCGCGGCAATTTCTAAGCGGAAGGTATTACTAGTCATGCTCTTTTCCGGTCACCCAGGAGATCCCATTTCATGATTTTTGGCACTTCCCGAATACCTTGCTTTCCTTCGACCCGGCTATTATTTGCGCCACCGGATTCTATCGCGGAACCGGCTCCAGATGTGGCGCCCGTTGAAGATGCCGCCGGTTTGCCTTTCGCTGTTTCCGGGCTGGCGGCTGGCTTAGAACCTGCTCCCATTAGCCCGGCCAGCATGTTCATAAGGCCGCCCCAATCCATATTTTGCCCCCCGAGAGCTCCAAGTAAACTCATCAGCAGAGCCGGGTTCAGTCCCCGGCCGTCCTTGCCTCCAAGGCTTCCTAATACATTCTGCAGCAAAGCCGGATTGAATCCCTGCCCGCCTTGACTGCCCAGCATGCCCGATAACATACCGGCCAAGTTATTTAAGGATAAGTTATCTCCACTATTAACAGGGGCAGTTGAAGGAAACGCTTCCGCGGCAGCGGCCGGCGCCTGCATGTAACCGCTGGAACTTCCGTGGTAGCGCCGGCCAATAAGGTTCAGAATACTCATCAGATTAACCGAACCCATGTAAATTAACATTGTTTCCTGATCTATGCCGTATTTCGACTGCAACTCCAAAATCTTGATCACCGGTTCTGCCAGTACCTCAGTCCCCGGAGAACCTTCTGCCAATTAAATCACCTCCCCAAACAGCTGGTAAAAAGTATACTTAAAACAATCCCGGAATATTGGGCAAATTCATACCGCCGGTTATTTTAGAGATCTCGTTTTTTATCAATTGCTTTGATTCATTAATAGCTCTGTTGAAAGCACTGGCTACCATCACCTCCAGCGCCTCGATATTTCCAGGAGCCAAAGCCGCCGGGCTGAATTTAACACCTAGCACCTCCTGATGGCCGTTCATTACAATACTAAACGCGCCGTCACCCTCACCGATTTCTACAGTCACGTTTTTAAGCTCCTGTTGCATTCTTTGCACTTCACCAATAATCATACCCATATTGTTCATCAATTGTTTATACCCCCTTATTATGATCTCTACCCTAAGATTCATAAATAAATATATACACCGTCCGTGAAAAAAGTTTGGTTAAGCCGAAAAAAAAGCTGTTTTACAACAGCTTTTTCAGTTAAACAGTTCAGCCTATTACTAAGTTGAATGCTTACATGGCTACGCACTCAAGCATAACGTCATCGACCTTGACAGTATTAGTATTCCCGGCGCCTGGCGTGAAGGTGAAGCGAACCATGGCGGAGGAAACATCCACGTCTGTAAAAGGCGTGGTGAACTGTGCCTGGCTGTAAGAATTATCGGGAATACTGGCGCAGGGCAACGTCTGCGAGCCTACGCCGACCTGGACGCCGTTCCTGTCAAAGAACACTACTTCGGCGTTCAATGAAAAGGAGCTGGTAGCGCCGAGCACATCTTCCCTGACAAAGAAGGTCAAGCGGTACTGGCGTCCGCTGACGATCCCCCTGTGGACCATCTGGAACAGCGACGCGGGCAGCAACGTATTCAACACACCCAATTCAGCCGCAAATGAGCCGGAATGAGCTGTAGTGGTCTGGGCAACATTGCTCGCGCCCCAGAAAACCGGGTGAAAGGTATCGGCCCAGGCTTCAATTCCACCGTCTTTAACTAGATTGCCGGCGGGGCACTCTTTCGGGGACGGACAGGTTTGCACAAAAATTTGGCGGTCTTCCGCCACCTTGGCGGTAACCTGAACGACGGAAGTCTCGTGGACCCGGCAGGCGCGTTGGAGTTCCCAGTTTACATCAATATCAATGTTATGGAATTGGACAAAAACATCGTTCTTGTTTTCAATCTTCTTAGGTTCCTTCAATTCCACCATCTTGGAAAACGGCAGGTCCTCGGCTGTATGTCTTACTTCATTATTTTTATTAACATAAAAAACTTGTTTGTGCAGATTGCCGCTAACAATTATTTTCTTGACAAATATATCCCTGTGAGGGAATTTACTTGTGTGAGGCACCAGCACAAAATCACCGGATTTGGTTTCATCGACAAATACCGGTGTACCCTTCAGGTCGCGGACAGAGGCAAGTATCTTATCAATCTTGATTGCCAGTTCGGGCAAGGTTGAAACGTCGTCGATCACCGCTTCCACATCTACTGATTCAATAGCAATCGGAACTTTGATTTCAATGCATTCGACCGGCTGGACCTCAGTATAAAAAAACTGTTCAGGCATTCTCTTATAAACCTCCTTATTTTAACTATTTATTCTTAAGAATTAATATTGATAAGTAAGCGCCTCTAGCCCATAGGCTTGCATGGGATCTTAATTACCTGTCCGACGCTGATCACATCCGGGTTGGTAATCTGGGGGTTCTCAGCCAGGATCATGGCAACCGTGATTCCATGAGCAGCGGCAATGCTACTGAGAGTGTCGCCTGATTTTACCGTATAATCGGTTGGTATGCAGGGAGTAGGTGTTGGGGCAACGGTCGGCGCAACACCGGGCACATAAACATTCAGCTGAGACATTTCAGTTACAGTCGCCTTTACCTTCAATACTGCTTCAGTGTGCAGATCCGCGCATTGCTGGTCCACGCTGACGAATTCGGGAGTTACTTTTACTTTCACTTTCATATCCGGTTCGGCGCCGGGAACTACCACAAATGTGCGAAAATTAAGACGCTGGTGCAAAGCGTGGACGGACTGATCAGGCTTTACACTGACGTAAACAACTTCAACATCACTGTAGCCTCTTATTATGACTTTTTCCTTAAGGATATTAGTTTCCGTAACTTCCGTCCTATCCACCATCGACTCCAGAACTTTCATGATATCAGGTTTCGGTTCGGGAACTTCAGTCGTTTCCCTAATCACCACCTGTGTTTCTCCGGCGCCGACTTCCCGGTCCACCTTAAGTTTCTTTCTGGTATAGCCACTCTCATCCTTAAGCCTGGTAGGGACATTTCTAAGTGTTCTTGTCTCAGAAACAAAGACAGTAAGTTTAACAATAACGTCCGCTGAAAGTTTCGGGCAGACTACCGGCTGAACATCGGCGCTTTCAACTTCCGCACGCACCTGGACGTTCATGCCGGGTTGGGCTTCGGGGACTTCAACGAAATCACTGAATTTGATCACATGGTGCAGGTCATGGACAGATTGCTCGGGCACCATTCCCGTATACAAAACCCGTAGTCTTACTTCGCCATCCACGATGACCTTGCCGGCGAGAACCCGCTTGCCGGTAACTTCTGCTTCAGCCTTGGTATCCAGGATATTTTCCACGTCGGGCTTTTCTTCAGGCAATTCGAATGTATCACTGACTATAACCTGCTTGGTAGCCTTGTCATCGATCATATGCTCGACAGTGATATCCTGGGTTTCCAGAGCTTCGTTTCCGGACGGAGTTGTTGTGAGCACTTCCAGTTCATCAATATCCATTACTTTTGCAAAAACGCTGAGCACAGCCGCGACATCAGATTTACAGGCGTTGTCTCTACTTGGAGTTAAACTCACATCCTCTACAGTAAACTCAACAACATAATCCATCCCCGGCTCAGCGCCAGCCACATCGACATAAGTAGTAAAATTAACATCGGCGTGCATGGAATGGACAGACTGATCCGGTATAAAGGCAACGTACATTACTTGTAAAGTTAAGGTCCCATCCACGATGACCTTATCGGGTACAATACTGACGCTTCTAACTTTGGCTTTTGCTTCTTTTGATAGAATCTTTTCCACGTCCGGTTTAGCTTCAGGAACTTCAATCTGCCCTCTAACAACGGTCTGGACTATATTTTCACCCTGGACCAGATTGACCTTAAGCCGTTCAGTTCCAGCCATAATGATTTCCTCCTTTCAAAACTTTTCTCTACTAATATATGAGGGTTATATATAAAAATGTGCAATAAAGGTAGCCAGCCTGTAAAAAACGTAAAAAAAAGAGGACCTGGGTCCTCTGCCTTATCTTGCTAATTAGGTTTCTTTAATACTATTCATTTTTATCTATTCGTTAACCATTGAACATCTGCACGAACATCTTTCCGTACGGCCCCCCGCTAATTACACCGATGCCTATTCTGGTATAATTCTGGTTAAGTATGTTGGCCCGGTGTCCTGATGAATTCATCAGATTGGTATGCGCCATATCAACGGTGGGAGCTCCGGCCAGGTTCTCCCCGGCATAGTTGTATTGCACCCCGGCTGCTTTCATCATATCGAAAGGAGAGCCGTATGTCGGCGAGGTATGGCTGAAGTACCCGTTATCGATCATATCCTGCGCTTTCATCCTGGCCAACTTAACCAGGCTCATGTCTATTTGCAGGGGGTTCAATCCAACCTTGACCCGCTCCTGGTTCACCAAATCAAACATCTGCTGCTCATCGGCGCTCAAACCACTTACCGGCTGTGGCTGCGGCTGCGGCTGCGGCTGTGGCTGTGGCTGCGGTTGCGGCTGCGGTTGCGGTTGCGGCTGCGGCTGCGGCTGCGGAGTTGAAGAAATGCTTTTTGTGCCGCCAGTATATAACATAACAATATACTTATACGGGCCATTTGTTATAACCGCTACACCAACCCGGTCATAACTTTTATTAAGCACACCCGGCTGATTACAGTTCATCAGGGTTTTGAAAGCAGATTTAACCGAAGCAGCCTTAATCAAACTTTCTCCGGCATAACAGTACTGCACCCCGGCAGATTTCATCATATCGCATGGGGAGCCGTAAGTCGGTGAAGTATGGCTGAAATAACCATTTGAAACCATATCCTGGGCTTTAATCTTGGCTAGACTTGAGAGGGTAGAGTCCAATGTTAAAGGAGCTTGCTCGGCATCCAGCCTGGCCTGGCTAACTAGTTTCGCCAACTGCCACTCGTCCGCATTGAGTGAAACGCCGGCAGCTGCCGCAGTGGCCGGGATTGCCGCAACAACAGAGAAAAACAATGCAACAAGAAATAAGGTAGCCATCAAACCCGACAGAAGGTCCCTTGAACGGTATCGCATATTAATTTTCCCCTTTCTTTTAAGCCTCCGAGGTTAGCTGACGGGTTCGGAAAAAGACAACCCTACCCAATTAAGCCGTTGAACGCCGGCATCCGGCGCTTCGACTGCCAATTGAGATTCACCCCATTAACCGGTTCCCCCGTACCCAAATTTTTTTGGGATTCGGCTAATTTGATAATATAGTTGTTAATACTAAAAGAAATCCTCTTTTCATTGGCGGATATACGCGAAAAGGCCTGTACAAGAGCAACTCCTGTACAAGCCTAATATACTTAAAGATGAGGCATCATGGCAATAAAGGCAAAATAAGATCAGCTTCCAAAATGTTAACTTTAATGGAACACACCCGGCGCATTATCAGATAGGCTTATACTTAATAATGGCTGTTAATATCCGGAAATAAATGCCTTTCCCCAGAATTTGCCATATAGAGAAAATTAGCCGTATTTCGGCAATATACGGCATTATCTTAAAATATATCGCTTGACGGACAGCCCGTTGTCTTAGAAAAATTTTTATTATATATCATAAAATTTATAATATATAAATATTTACCAATAATTGATTCACTCCTTCTCAATCACATGTACATTCAAACTGATAAGTTTAAATAAGATTTCCGCTTCCCTGGTTGCGCAACCTGACAGAAGTATTTTTAATTGTCCTCCTTCGATAAGCTTTTTGATAGCTTTGTAGACAATGTCATTCGGGATGTTAGCACACGGGGCGTTTAAGATTTCGGCTCCCTCTCCCAATCTCAGTGCCGCCAGAAAACCATTATTATAACCCAACGTGCTGCCTTCAATATAACCTTTTTCAAAACCTGACTCAAAACCGAAATTGTACCCTAAATGATAACCATGATCTTTGCCGGTCCGGTAGGCTTTCTGTTGGCCGAGGGCACAGTCGCTCTCATTTTTTCCTACAATATTATCGCCCATGGCCACCGCCCTTTCATTAAATTTATTCGGGATATTATTATATCCCCATAGTACTGGGGGCGTAAAAAACCGCCCCCAGGCCTTCAGTAAGAACCAGGCACTCCATTCCATCCACACCTTCGACAAAGCAAGTTAATATAAACAACCTTTTTTTCAGTCCTTTACGAAATCTCCGTACAAGCAACTCATCAAGGTTATTCAGCCTGCTCACTGTTTGGCAGGAACCATCTGCGACGGCCAGGGAATACCGGCCGTCCTCCTGCCTGCTCAGGATAATTTGAAACGGTGTCCTCTGGCTGCCACCCGATATATTGCCGATCCTTTCAATGTATTGGCAAGCTATCTTTAAGGCCTCTCCCCTATCATCAAACCTCGGGCCAATCGCGGGAATACTTTCTCCCAAGAAAGCTAAAGCCACATCACCCGATACAACCGTACGTAACGCCATATGGTAGGCCTCCCCGGTATTTAATATATGGCCCGGTAAAAACAAAGGTGAGGCTTAGTGGAAAATTCAACGGCGATTAATGTTAATAAACAAACTCTATTCCAAGCCGGTCAGTAATATTTGCGATACGGTTAAATATAGTTAACTTATCTGAGCCAGCAAATAACAGGCCGGCCACTTTGCAGTCCTCGCTCAACACCAATGCCCCGCTGTCCCCTGGCTGGGAAGCCATATCGGTTACTATCTGGTCTGAAAACCAGACTTTTTCCTCCGCGTGCATTTCAACCTGCAAAGTGGTCCCTATCGATTTAACCACGCCGCTGGTCAGGCCGGTAGTCCTGCCGCTTTTTTGTACTTTCATACCGGACTTGACGTCAGTTACCCCCTTTATTTCACCTATTTCCAGGATGGCAGCCGAAACAAGGTCCGTTGAATCAAGCTTGGCCAGAGCGCAATCTGCCGTATTTTCAGCCGCAAAGCTCTTATAAAAACGGATCTCATAATCATTTTTTACCAGGTTTAGCACGCTGGTGCCGCCGCGAGCCACAGCCGCCGCTACCGGACAGTCGGATTTTGTGGCGCTTTTTACCAGCGGCACATAACGGTGCAAGACACCGATACGGTCCTTCATAGTCCCTCCGTCGTATGGCCCGCGCTGTGCAACTATATGGAACAACTACTCAGAAATCAGGCAGCCGGGAGTCAAAATGAGAGAACTGTTTGCCGCCGCATAATATCCTGAAATGCTAATAAGGCAAACTTTATAGTCAATTATTTTAAATTCTGACTACTGATTACTTATATATAATTATCAGCCTGATTTTCCTCTTCCAAATATTACTCAGACACTCTCCGGCGAAGATTAAATCCAAGCCGAATTTCTCCCTGACGCTCTTGCAAATCTCCTCTCCATTTTCTATAACAATTATTTTCTTAATAAACTTTTCCAGAAAAAATCTGTCGATGTCGGCAACGCTTATTTGCAGCGCCGTTGTATCAACTGTTTGGATATCTTCTTCCATCCGCCCAGCGCCGATCAGTTCTTCTTTCAACCTGCCGATACCATTCTCAAGGACGGCAATTTCTTTCTCAATCTCTGCGGCGGCTTCATTATAAAGTTCTTCGTTGATATTCCCCCCCACCCTGTCAAGGTACACCATTTTCCACTGCCGCTTTTTTTCGAGCACTTTACTTTCCAGGCGTTTAACATCTCCTTCAATTTGAGTAATGGAAAGTTTATACCTTCTGCGATGCTCATCCGCCAGCAGGTCTTGCAAATTTATTTCCCCGGCCATTTGCTCCATATCTTCAACCAGATGCCCGGCTAATTTATCTTCCAGTATATAATGGTTCGTACACCCTCCATTTTTTCGCCCGAATTTATTATACTTTCCGCATATATAACTGGCGGGACGGTTTTTTTTCTTTTTATGGACCATATACGCCCCACATGCGGCACAGACCAAAAAACCAGAGAAAAGGTGCTGTTCATTCCCCTTTTTCTTTTTTCTTCCTTCTCCTTCCCGCCACCTTTTAACTCTGACGCTCTGAGCCAGTTCAAAGGTCTCTCTGGGAATTATTGCCTCATGAGTATTTTCTACCACCACCCACCTATCCGGTGGCAGCCGCCGGGTCTTGCGCAATTTAAAAGACACTTTTTCGCTTACACCCTGGACCGTATCACCGCAATAGACCCGGTTTGTAATGATTCGCCTGATGTTCTGCTCATTCCAGCGGCCGGACTTTTTTGCGCCGGGGTAATTTTTTTCCTGGCTGGGTGTCGGTATTTCCATGCTTTGTATATAATCGGCCAGCGCGCGGTAACCCCAGCCGTTTATATACATATCGAATATCATTTGAATAACTTTTTGATACCGGCCATCGACTACCAGTTTGTTTTTTTCGCTGGCGGACTTCAAGTAGCCGAAATGCGGCTTGCCCAGGTATTCTCCGTTCTGTATTTTCCTCCTTAAGTTCGCGCGCACTTTTTTAGAAATATCCCTGCAATAATGTTCGTTAGCCCAGGTTTTAATCCCGATAATCTCATCATCGTCCGCGAAGCTGTCGTAACTATCGACAATCGAAACCAGGCGCACATTGTTCTCTATAAGAAAATCAAGGAAAGTTAATGTCTCGCCGTTATTTCTACCCAACCGGGACAGGTCTTTTACTACCAACGCACCTATAAGGTTATTTTTTATATCATTGACTAACTGAATAAGCCCCGGCCGGTCGAAATATACACCTGATTCATCATTATCAACATACAGCCTGGATTTCCCAAATCCATTCTTCCGTACAAAACCGTTTAACAAATCACACTGCGTCTCCAGGCTCTCGTCCCGTTCCCCGTTTTCATTGACGCTAAGCCTGGCGTATACCGCCGTCAGTTTTCCGCAGGTCCCGGCTCCGGGCGCGGGGGATCCGGTAAAATCACGGGCCAATCAACTCACTTCCCTTGCCCCTCTTTAATGGTTTTATGCGTAGATGAAGAGGCGGCAAGCATTTTCACCAGTTTTCTGTATGCCAGAAAAACCGCCATATCTTTAATCCTCCCTTCGCCATTAAGCACTGAGATCCGCTCATAGTTTTCAATGATTTGCTTGTTATCCACAATAACACCTCCTTATTTTTAATTTATTCAAAAAGTACCTTGTCCGAAAACTGGTTAACCAATAAAAAAAACCCGGCACTCTCAAGCTAAAAACCAGAAACGGAGATAGAGCCGGGAAGAACATATAAGCATATAATTAAGCAAATTAAAGCGTATGATCTATTGGATCATTATCTGATAATAGTATTGACGCGATAGAGAAAAACGAAGTAAACTTTAATTACCAAATAAAACCTTGGAAAAATATTTTTTTTGGAGGTGAGTTAAGAAATTAGAAATATCAAATCACTGAGGTTGGTTTTTATGCATAAAAAAGGAGGTTATTTATGAAAAGATATTTTCTGGCAATTTACATTGCTTTGGCGCTTTTATTGCTTTTGCCATGTTCCAGTATGGCAGCAGCCAGTGAAATAATCAGTATCAAAGCCGGCCCATCCATGGCAATAGCGCTAAAAAGCGACGGCACGGTATGGGCGCTGATTATGAAATACAGCCCTTACGGCAGCGAGGCCGTGTCAAAACAAGTTCCGGGATTAACAGAGGTAAAAGCGGTTAGCTGTGGCGGGGATCATTCTTTGGCCTTGAAAAACGACGGTACTGTTTGGAAGTGGTCCTTTGATTATACCGCGATGGAACCCGGTGTGCCTGTGATAGTAAAAGGTTTATCAGATATCAAGGCAATATCGGCCGGCGGCATGTATGGAGAAAGCTTTGACCTGGCTTTGCAAGAAGATGGCACGGTATGGGCTTGGGGATGCAATAATCTCTACCAACTCGGCAATGGCACCACAGATAATTCGCTTGAACCCGTGCGGATACCTGGAATCAATGGCGTGATAGCTATATCAGCTGGCGCCAGCCAGGGGCTGGCGTTAACAAATGACGGCGCTGTATGGCAATGGGGGAATCTATCCAACCAGCCCGGCGATGAATACAGTACCCCCGCTTTAGTTGAGGGTTTAACTAACGTAACTAAGATTGACGCCGGGGACTGCTACAACCTTGCCATGCAGCAAAATGGCGATATCTGGCTATGGGGGCATCCAAGATTAGCGAAAGTACCGGATATAGAAAATCCGGCGGATTTTTCAGCCGGTTCTGAAATGTATTATGACCCAATATTTCTTAAAAGTGACGGGACTGTTTGGTATACCGGCATTAGTATGGCTGACGGCAGTCCACGCGCACCCGAACAAATGACGGAAATCGACGATATTAAATTGTTCGACGCGTCAAATTCAGCCTATTTTGTAAAGAAAGACGGAACAGCCTATATTCAAGCCCTTAGTCATACAGTACCATATAAAGTGCCCGGATTTGATCCCGTACCTTCCGGCGAATTAATTGTTGAACCCGGCAATATTAATATACAAGCCGGTAAATCACAAAAATTAAAAGTCACATTTACTGACGAGAATAATAATAAAACCGACGTTACTTCCGCCGCGGATTATAATTTCGAAGATCCTTCCCTGGCTTCCGTGAAAAAAGGAGTTTTAACGGCTATCAAGGAAGGCCAAACCAGCTTAACTGTCAGTTACGAAAATTTCAGCGTGGAACTTGTGGTTACTATTACACCGGCGCCGGTCGAATTTAAAAAAATTCAGGCCGAAGATCCTAACGGCAAAAAATTGTCGAGTATAAAATTAAAAATAGGTGAAACCGTTCAGCTAAATATATACGGCTATCCTAAAAAAGGTCAAAAACAACTATTAACTGATCAATCTGAGTTTAGCTCAAAACCAAATGGTATAGTGAGCATCGAACAGGGTGTAATTAAGGCGCTAAAGGCAGGCAAAACCACTATCACTACCAAGTACGGAAACAAAACTGCGACGATAAAAGTCGAGGTAAAAAAATAATTATTTATGTATCCCCGCCATAAAAGGTGGGGTTTTTCTTACATTTCTACTTGCCCACAACCAGCACAGCCGCGCCGTTAATTTTTCCGCTGCGCAAAGCTTCGAGGGCTTCATTGGCCGCGCTGAGCGAAAAAGACTGCACTTCGGTGTGTACCGGAACTTTGGGAGCCAGAGCCAGAAATTCTTCTCCGTCCCTGCGGGTCAAGTTGGCCACGGAACGCACGGTCCGTTCGCCCCAGAGGACTTCGTACGGGAACGATGGGATATCACTCATATGGATCCCGCCGCAGACTACCACGCCCCCCTTGGCCACGGCCCGCAGCGCGGTTGGGACCAGCGCGCCGTCCGGCGCGAAAACGATGGCCGCGTCCAGTTCCTCCGGAGGCGTCTCCCGGGAGCCCCCCGCCCAAACTGCTCCCATGCCGCGGGCAAAGCGCCGGGCTTCAGCATCACCCGGGCGGGTGAAAGCATAGACCTTCCGGCCCTGGTAACGGGCCACTTGGGCAACAATGTGGGCCGCGGCGCCAAAACCGTAGATGCCGATATGTCCGGCGTCACCCGTCATCATTAAGGAGCGGTAGCCGATTAGCCCGGCACAAAGCAACGGCGCCGCCTGAAGGTCCGGATAGCCTTCAGGAACAGGGAAGCAGAACCGGTGATCAGCCACGGTATATTCAGCATAACCGCCGTTAATATGGTATCCGGTGAACCTTGCTTTGTCGCACAGGTTTTCCCGGCCGGAAAGACAATAGCGGCAGCGGTTGCAGGTAGTACCCAGCCATGGCACGCCGACCCGGTCACCTTCCGCAAACCGCCCGGCCAACCCGCCGGTAGCCACCACTGAACCTACAACCTGATGGCCGGGAATCAAAGGCAGCCTGGGATCGTTTAATTCTCCACTGATTATATGCAGGTCGGTCCGGCATACCCCACAGGTGTGGACCTTTATTAACACCTGTTCCGGCCCCGGTTCGGGCACCGGTAGGTCAACCTCGCGCAAAAGCCTGCCGGGCGCCTCCAGAATCATCGCACGCACTGCTCACACCTCTTTAATACCTTTCAGGTATATTTATTGTAAGCATATTTTAACAATCTTCACCAAACTTTGTCCATTCAATACTTATCAACAATTCAATGAAGTATCGCAACCGCCGGGCTGCAAGATAGGGTCACCCGCCTTTGCCCTGGCCTCCTGGATACTTGAGCCGTTCGCAAGGACATGGTTATTGGACAAGACCATCAGTTGCCTGGTTGCCTTGTCTTTTACCACCGCGCCAAATGTGCCGGCGGTAGACTGGTAATGGCCGATGCTCATTCCCGGCTGACACGGCCGCTCGCGTGTTGTGCGCACGCCTAACATTTTAACAACGCCAATCTCAACCACGTCGGTATCCAGCCCGTCAACTTGCCTTGGCACTATGTGGCTTCGGGTGAGGCCGGCCGGTGGCATCTTTTTTTCAACATAAATTATAAAAGCCGGTTTTCCTGTGTTTTCTTCGCCAACATGTTTATAGCCAACCCCTACGCCAACCACGTTTTTTAAACCTAGAATTTTCCTACGGTTTTTTTTAAGGGCGTTAAAAAACCTATCCATAACTATACAGTCCTCCTTTAAATCCTACAACATGATATGCGCCGCCTTAATAAAGAGGTACGTAACCTAATAAGGAGATTTCGGGATTCCCAAGCGGTACTTTCCGCGTGTTTCCATCCCGCCGACGCCTTCAATGCCGGTTATTGTCCCGCTTATGATATCTTTAATTGAAATTGGATCATAAATTGAGGTGTAGGCAATTTTTTCCACCACAAAGACCGGGTCATAGGCGTGGATCAATACTCGCTGGGGAGAACTGGCAAAGTTCGCGCCGGCGGCAAGGATAGCCTCGTAGTGTGATTGGCAGGCTCCCGCGAAGATAACCAGGTCATCCCTGCTTTTCTCATAGCAACGGGCCGCTTTTACAGCATCAACAAAACACTTGGAAAAATGATAATTATTTATATCCGAAAAATCCATTTTACCCTTGATAAATCCATCGTGCCCGGTAAGTACCAGCAAATCCGGGCTGTGTTTTTTAAGCAGGTCTTTCACCATCGCCGACTGTTTCTCTTCGCTGATACAATAGCCATTAGCAGTGATACTTAGCTGTTTATAAGTCGTTAGACATAATTCAAGGTAATCTTTATCACCGTCAATATGCAAGACGGTCCCGGGGATATCATAACCGTCCATTTTATCCATATTCTGATCTTTTCCATGTTCCACATTCATAGCTCTTCCAAGGATTATCTCCCGTTCTTTCAACCGCCGGTTAAAAATACGGTTTAAGTGCTCGCTGTTCTTTTTTGTTTGCTCCATCAGGTGCCTGGCAAGCGTGCCGGGTTCGATCCTGACCAGGTCATCAACCGGGGCATTCGCGCTGAGTCTGAGGTGAAGCCCCTTCAAATAGGCTTGCCTATTCCCGTCGTCAGTCATTAACACATCCATTACTTTAAAAAGGACATCGAGATTATAGGATTTCCGTCCGACTATATCACCTTGTTTAATATCTCCCATCAGATTATAACCCCTTAAGATAATTATTTATATATCATATGTGGGGCACCGGACAACGTGTGTATCCGGTAACTTTTTGATATGTTTTCCATATATTAGATAAAGTTATTGCTGAAAGGAAGAATATCATGCTTGTCGCTGTTGTGCCAGTACGCAATGAAGAAAGTCGCATTAAAAAAACAATTGAAAGTTTGCTGCTCAATGATATTGATCTAATAATACCGGTGATTAACGGAAGCACTGATAATTCCTTAATGATCGCCCGGCAAATGTGTTCTTCCAGGATATTGCCCGTTCACTTTCTTGAACCCCTGGGTATTGACGTACCAAGGGCGATAGGCGCCAAAATAGCCCTCGACAGGGGCGCGTCGGCAGTACTTTTTCTGGATGGCGATATGGATGGTGATATTTCCAACAATTTACATGAGTTGCTAAACAGTATATCCGCCTGCCGTTATGACATGTCACTCACCAACTGCTACCCGGAGGAACACCAGGAAGGACTGTCTACCCTGGCATTACTTCTATTAAAGGAGCGCCGGCGGTTAAACCGGAAGATCGGTGTGGAAAAAACCATCGGCTCCGCCTCGCCTTGCCACGGGCCACACGCCGTATCACGGCTTTTTCTTCATACCATACCGCTGAGAGAGATCGCTATCCCCCCGGTATCCCTGGCACTCGCGGTAAAGAACAACCTAAGAATTAACGTTGGTACAACTGTGAGCCATAAATACCTGGGCTCACCGGAAAAAGATCGCAGGCACTCACAGTTGATTGCCGAGACTATCATCGGGGACTGTATAGAAGCGCTTCACGCCTTCCGGGACGCGAAGCGAGACCGGTCAAAAGGGCAGGTTGAATACAACGGCTACCACACGGAAAGGCGCTGGGATATATTGGATAAGTTCCTCAAGATATAATTTAAGGAGGGGATTTCCCCCTCCTGTTTTAACATTTTAATCGACAATAAAGTTAGCTCAGTAGAGCTTGCCGTTAGGGCGATTTTTAAGCCCTAATTCAAAGAGCGAGTTTGCCTGAGGATAAGCGAGGGAACTGTTTGAGGCGCTATAGCGCCGAGTTTGACCGGGCCCGAAGGCGAACGGGCTCATACGTTTAAATTTAAGGGGACATTCCTTTCCTGATAACTCTACACTTTGCGAATTTTTGAAAGCCAAGGAAGGTGTGTCCCCTTACCTATGTAGGGGGCCAATAGAGCTCGTTGGCAAGCGCCACTCGAATTCTACCTGAGTTAACTTAATAATTATATATTTTTATTTGGTGTGTTTATCCGCAACACTGGAAGCCCCGTAAGCATCCGGCTTGATTTTTGCCCGGAATCCGCTTCCCGTGACCATACCGACTACCTCACGGATGAGGTTCTTAGTCTCACCGTGGTTGCCAACATCAATGTGGATTTCTACTTTCAAATCGTCGAAACCGCTGTTGCTGAAATATTTGTTAATCATCCCGCCAAGTTCCAGACTCAGTGCTGTCTCGTAAAAAATCTTCTGACGCAGGCTTTTGATCTTCCGCTGTGTTTTTTTCCGGTAATAATAGCGCGCTCCCTTGCCCAGACGGTGCACAATTATTGCGCTCACAAAGGACGTTTCCCTTTTGACCTGGGAATCGGAACCGATGATTATCTTATAAGAAGACGTGGGGAGGCCTTTGATATATTGAATAATATCACTCATCATCTCATCAAAGTCCATGCGGCCCTTTGAAGGGCTTATAAAAAACATATTTATCCCCTTCTCCCATCATCAAAGCTTACGCTTTATTATATAGCTCAGGCCCCACAATTTGTTCTAACCCCTCATTGCCAGCAAATTATCGGTTATCAGGGCAAATTCAGCCAAGCTTAAAGTTTCACCCCGCCGCGCCGGGGCGATTCCGGAGCTTTCCAACACAGCCTTCCAAACTCCTTTTCCAATGCCAAACTCTGACCCTGCCAGGGAATTTAGAAGTGTTTTGCGGCGCCTGCCGAAAGCCGCCCGCACTACCTTAAAGAAGGTTTCTTCATCCCGCGCCGGTACGGCCGGCTCCGGCCTTACCGCAAGCCGCACAACCGCGGAACTCACTTCCGGTTGCGGAAAAAAGACCGTACCCGGCACCCGGAAAAGGATTTGCGCCTCTGTAAAATACTGCGCGGCCACACTAAGGGCGCCGTAATCCTTCGAACCGGGCGCGGCAGCCAGGCGGGCTGCCACTTCTAACTGTACCATTACAACCATCAGGGAAATATTATAGCGCTTCAGCAACAGTCGTAGCAGAAGGGGGCTGGTGATATAATAGGGCAGGTTGGCCAGTAGCTTGTACCGCTCACCCCCCTGCCCGAACTTTCCTCCAGTTCTTTCTTGAACCAGATTGTCAAAGTCAATTTCCAGCGCATCACCATGGATGACTTTCACGTCTCCCACGCCTTCCAGTGTTTCCGCCAGCGCGGAAAGCAGTCCCCTGTCTATTTCCACTGCCAATACCTTGCCGGCGCTGCCGGCAGCCCTGGCGGTCAGAGCGCCCAGCCCCGGCCCGATTTCAACTACGAGATCGGTAGGCCTTAATTCCGCAGCAGCTACAATCTTATTGGCAATATTGGAGTCGATTAAAAAATTCTGGCCTAAATTCTTCCGGCAAGAGAGTTTGTACCGCGATAAAATATCACGTACAATCACCGGTGAAGTAACTTCTTTCAACTCGCGTCCTCCCGCAAAAAAACGGTATAAAAACCTGACTGCCTGGTATTTTCGACAAACTATAACTGTTTCCCTTTTATTATTCCCCTTTTTAACCAAAACAAAAAGGCCTTTCGGCCCCATGTAAAAGTTAGTCTAAAATATAAACTTTCACCCGCCTCAAGCCCCAACTCATTGCCTCACCGTTTGATCCGAAAAACAGATCTATCCGGTTGCCCTTAATCGCGCTTCCCCGGTCAAGCGCCGTGGCATAACCGTATCCATCCACGTATAGCCTCGATCCCATCGGGATCAGGCTGGTATCTACCGCTGCGACTCCATAATGCGGCGCAACTCCTGAAGCGGTATTATTGCCGGTATAGGAATAAGCCGAAGCCAGCATATCCAGGGCCCGGGAATACCGGATATTTTCGCCGCCACGGGACACAACAAGGCCACTCCCGATCACAACCAGCTTATCCACCGCCGGCTCAACTACCTCACGGCCGGCCAACTGCCGGTTCACTTCCTTGCCGTCTTTTAAAACAACTTGCCAGGTTTGGTGCTCGATCCCTTCTTTACCTTCCCGCGCAACCCGGCTGGCTCCACTTGGCAGCCTGGTCGTATATTCTTTTTCCGTATTGTAATCTATAGCAACGTCGTTTACCTGGGTCTCTACTTTTACTCTGGCAACTGTAATTGCCATACCGGGGTAAACCGGATAATCTTTTGCCGGTGTGACTTCATCATCCGGGCCGAGGTTAATCCCATATTCAGCAAGTACATCCTCCACTTTCAAAGACCTTGTCCTGACGGGAATATCACATCCGTCCACGGTAACGCACAAGTCCACCGCCCGTTTTACCGTTATCACCATACCGTTCTGCAAACGGGTTTCAAGAGAAGGAGTAACCTCATCCTTTTCATACAAGGCGATATCTTGCGCTTTCAAGGCTCCCCCAACCGTACGGGCAAAGGTCTGCACCGCCGTGGCTTCTTTCCCGTCGACGGCCAGTACCACTGACTTTCGGGCCTTAGCGTAACAGCTGTACACGAGAATGGCGGCGATGGCGGCCATAGCGGCCCACTGGATAAAAACGCCCCGCTGCCTGAGTACCGTTAATGTTTTATTATCAAACCAACTCATTAAATACCTCCTTTCAGTTTGGCGAAATATTAAATTGAAGCAATAATTTTATTATTATGCTGATTCTAGATTTTGTTACCACTAATTTTACTACAATATGACCATCCTGGATAGCTTATATTTTTGTCATATTATCGCCAATAAAGACAAAAAACCGGGTTTTTCCCCGGTTGACAGTTTAATTTAAAATTCGATACCTTTCCGGGCGTGAACACCCCTGGCATAAGGGTGTTTTATATCAACCATCTCGGTGACCATGTCGGCGCGTTCGATTATCTCCTGTGGCACGTAGCGCCCGGTAAGCACCAAGTGCAAACTCTCCGGCCGCCGGGCGATGAGGGACAGAACTTCGTCCAGGGTGACCAGCCCGAAGTGGATCGCGTAAAGGATTTCATCCAAAATAATCAGGCCGTATTTCCCGGAGGATACTTCTACCGCGGCAACGGCCATCGCCTCCAGAGCAGCCTGACGGTGCATGTTCAGGGACTCACCGTCAGTTCCATTGATAAACCCCTTACCCATCTGACGTATTTCAAAGTCAGGCCCGAGTTTCTCCGCCGCCTTCAGTTCTCCGGGATTCCAGCCGCCTTTGAGAAACTGGATCATAAGCACCTTCATACCCTGACCCCAAGCTCTGAGCGCCATGCCCAGCGACGCGGTAGTTTTACCCTTGCCGCCGCCCGTATTTACCAGAAGCAACCCTTTCTCTCCGTCCATCCAATATTATCCCCCTCCAGTCCATGAATCCTTCCGTTCAAAACCTTCACCGGGTCCTTTATGGAATAGTAAATTTTGTCTTATGCTCTAAAGTTATGGCAAACGGAACAATTTTCTGCCATTTTCTGTACAAATTTTTGCCAATTTTTCCGGCTCCATTTTCTTCAGCGCGGCTACTTCTTCCGCTGTATACCGGACGTAAGCAGGCTCGTTACGCTTTCCCCGGTTCGGCGCGGGAGCAAGGTACGGCGCGTCGGTCTCTACAAGAAGGCGATCCAAAGGTACGCGAGCGGCAACGTCCTTCAACCTGGAAGCGTTGGAAAATGTCACCGGCCCGGCGATAGAGATGTAAAAGCCCATCGCGATGCATTCCTTGGCCATTTCCCAACTGCCGGAGAAACAATGGATTACCCCGCCCGGCAGGCCGGGGCCGTCCTCGCGTAAAATTTCCATCATATCGCCGTGGGCCTCTCGATCATGAATAATTACCGGCAGATTAAGCTTCTTTGCCAGCGCTATTTGCTCCCGGAAAACTTTCCGCTGGACAGGACGAGGGGAGAGATCCCTGAAGTAGTCCAGGCCCATTTCGCCCAGCGCCACCACTTTGGGGTGAGCCGCCAGCATTTCCAGTTGTTCGAGGTAACCAGGCAATGCTTTGCCGGCAACATGAGGGTGAATTCCCACCGCGATATAGATTAGGTCATATCTATCTGCCAACTCCCGGGCTCTGCGGGAAGAAGCAAGATCGTAGCCCGCGTTGACAATATTAACCACCCCCGCGGCGCGTGCACGCCCGATCATTTCGTCCAGATCGGCGTCGAAATCCCCGAAGTTCAGGTGGGCGTGAGTATCAAATAAGATCATAAGAATCCTTCCTTTTACCAATTCGAGTTTTCCAGTTTTGTGCTATTTTTCTAAACTCTTTAGATCGATGCGCGGGAACAGCGCCTGTCCCTTTTTCACTACCGTGCCCGCAGGCAGTTTACCCCAGGTCAGCGACTCCCAGGTCGTCAGCTCCGGCCGGCCTTCTATCCCCAACTGTGCCCAGACCCGCCCCGGCAGCACCGGCATGAAAGGAGATATCATTATTGTGATAAACCGCAGGCTTTCGGCAAGGTTATACAATACAGTGGAAAGCCTGTCTTGTCTGGCCGGATCTTTGGCCAACCCCCAGGGAGCGGTTTCGTCCACATATTTATTGGCCCTGCCTACCAGCCGCCAGATCGCGGCCAGGGCATTGGACAGTTCCATCTTGTCCATCAACTCCTCGACAACCGCGGGAGTTTGTTCGGCCAGGTCGATCAGTTCATGATCCGGGCCTTCCAGGTTACTTGAGGTCTTTATTGACCCTTGAAAATATTTTTCCACCATTGCTATGGAGCGGCTGAACAAGTTGCCCAGATCATTAGCCAGATCCTTATTGATCCGCTCCACCAACGATTCTTCGCTATAGTTGCCGTCAGAACCAAACGGCAGCTCACGAAGCAGGTAATATCGAATGGCGTCCACGCCGTACTTGTCGACCAACACCAGCGGATCAACCACGTTGCCTTTAGACTTGGACATTTTCCCGCTATCCAAAAGCAGCCAGCCATGCCCCACCACCTTCTTCGGCAGTTCAATCCCCACCGCCATTAAAAGCATCGGCCAGATGATGCTGTGGAAACGTACAATGTCCTTGCCCATCAGGTGGACATCAGCCGGCCAGAATTTTTTAAACAGGCTGTCGTCTTCACTTCCATAACCAAGGGCGGAGATATAGTTTGTCAGGGCGTCAATCCAGACGTAAATTACGTTTTTGGGATCAAAAGGCACCGGTATGCCCCAATCGAAAGTAGTCCGGGACACGCAAAGGTCTTCCAGGCCGCTATTGATAAAGCTCACCATCTCGTTCCGGCGGGAGGCAGGCTGGATAAATCCGGGATGTTCTTCTATATATTTAAGCATCCGGCCGGCGTATTTGGACATCCGGAAAAAGTAATTCTCCTCCTTGAGCATTTCTACCGGGCGGCCGCAGTCAGGGCAGTTGCCTTCCACCAGCCGCGCATCTGTCCAGAAGGTTTCACAAGGCGTGCAGTACCACCCCTCATAGCTGGCTTTGTAAATATCATCCTGGTCGAAAAGCTGTTGAAAAATATCGGATACTACTTTTTTATGGCGTTGCTCCGTGGTGCGGATAAAATCGTCATAACCGACTTCCAGCCGGTCCCAGAGGTGTTTAAACCCGGCAACAATCTTATCCACATAATCCTGTGGCGTCTCACCTCTCGACTTAGCGGCCCGCTCAATTTTTTGGCCGTGCTCGTCAGAACCGGTCAGGAACCAGGTATCATACCCTGTCAGCTTCTTAAAGCGGGTCATGGCGTCAGCAGCTACAGTAGTATAAGCATGGCCGATGTGCAGGTTGTCGCTGGGGTAGTAAATTGGCGTTGTAATATAAAACGTTCCTTTTTTCATGACTTCTTCCTCCCTGAATAGACGGAAACTGAATTCTTCCGGCAGGTCCGCCCCTGACTTTCTAACAAAAAAACCCGCGCCCCTATTTTCTTTGAAGGGCGGAGCTTTTTAACTGATTTTATATGGAAAAATACTCACTTGTCAAGTTTACGCTAATATTAACACTTCCTTAAAAAAAATGTAAAAATTTATAAAAAAATTGGTTGACTTTTAATGGCACGGTTGGTACCATTTAGTTGTACAATTATTACACTATTAGAAAAGGAGGTAGATAGTATTGAAATCAACGGGCATTGTCAGAAAAGTTGACGAACTTGGACGTGTCGTAATTCCCATTGAGTTAAGGCGTACTCTGGGAATCGATGAGAAAGACGCCCTGGAAATTTACGTTGACGCAGAAAAAATTATCCTGAAAAAATATGAGCCTGCCTGTGTTTTTTGCGGCAACGCGTCCGATGTCCAACACTACCGCGGCAAACTAGTCTGCCGCGAGTGCGCTCTAACCATGTTTGAAAATACCAAAGCAATCTAAAGAAAACGTGTTTTGCAACAACTCCAGTAAACAACCGGATTCAAACAACCTTGAGGTTCGCAAGAGAAAAATTAATAATTACCATTTGGTAAATAATGGCATGTTAAACTTGCTATTATTCAAAATTTATTCCTTAAGAAAGAGAGACAATCGTCTCTCTTTGTTACTTATTCTTGTTTTTTCAAAACTACATCGCGGTAAACCAGCCTTTTCGGAAGGCCGTGGAGGCGGGCAACTTCGCGGATAGCCTCCTTCAGCCCCACACCTTCCGCCTCAAGCAAGGCAACGTGTTCAACCGGCTCGATTGAGATCCGGGCCGCTTTTTCCGGGGGCAACTCTTCGCCAGTGGCGCCGGCCAAAACCAGGCAAAACTCACCCCGCGGCTCTTTTCCCTGAAATAATGCCAGCATCTCATCCACCGTTCCCCTTATTACTTCTTCGTGCCGTTTGGTTAGTTCTCTGGCCACTGCCATCAGGCGGTTTCCCATGACCTCGCGGATATCAGCCAGGGTTGCTTTCAGACGGTGCGGCGCCTCGTAAAGAATCAACGTCCTCCGTTCGCGCGACATACCGGCCAATTTATCCCGCCGGGCTTTTGGGGATGAAGGCAAAAACCCCTCGAAGACAAAAGACGCGGCCGGCAGCCCCGATACAACAAGCGCAGTGATGCCTGCGCTTGGCCCGGGGACCGGGACCACTCCGAAACCATTTTCCAACGCCAGCGCCGCCAGTTCGGCGCCGGGGTCTGAAACACCCGGCATACCGGCATCAGATACCAGAGCTATCTGCTTGCCTGAAGACAGGAGTCCAAGTAAATATTCTCCTTTTTTTTTGCGGTTGTGCTCGTGGTAACTGGTCAGCGGCGTGTGGATATCGAAATGGCTAAGCAGTTTACGGGTATGGCGCGTATCCTCGGCCGCAATTAGGTCGGCCTCACGCAGCACCCGCAGTGCCCTTAAGGTTATGTCCTCAAGATTGCCGATGGGTGTCGCGCAAAGGTAAAGCGTCCCTTTCAGATTGACGGTCAAGAAAATTCACCTCGTACTATATTTCGCTTTTTATCCGGCCCACCGCCGGCTCATTCCCTTTTCTAAAAAAAGCCATGCAGAACAAACAATCTTCCATTAGCCTGCGTCCGAAGTGTAAATTACATATATGAAAACCCTGGTTGTAAAGCCCAAGGAGATTTAAAAACCCCGTATCCATGCCGCCGGTTTCTTCTGAGCCGGCCCCGATAATGCCTTTCTCACGGTAAGCATTGGCAAGTTCCTGTCTCAGCCGGGTATTTTCCTCTTCCAGCTCGCGCGCTTTATTTTTTAACTCCTGCATTTCAGCTAATAGAGCGTGAAGTTTGACTTCCATATCTTTCGTTAGTTTATAAAAAGATTGCAACTATTCACTCTCCTCGTCCGGCTGTCCGGGGCAATCAATAATTTTTTCCCTGACAGTGCCTTTTTTTAGTATTACATCTCCCTTCTGGTATTCTTTGACAATCTTGCTTTCTTTTAGTTCCACATTTACCCCCTTTTTAAAAATGTTAACCCCGGTTACTCTACCTTCCCCATCCGGGGTGATCACCCAGCTCCCTATATCCGGAAGTTCTTCCTTGGCGTGCTCATAACATTCGTTCTCATATTTAAGGCAGCACATCAGCCTGCCGCAGATGCCTGAAATTTTAGCCGGGTTTAAAGAAAGGTTTTGATCTTTGGCCATCCTGATCGATACAGAGACAAAATCAGACAGCCAGGCTGAACAGCAGAGTTCCCTGCCACAGCAACCAAGGCCACCCACCATCTTTGCCTCGTCCCGGACTCCGATTTGCCTTAGCTCAATCCGGGTCCTGAAAATGGAAGCAAGATCTTTCACCAGTTCCCGGAAATCGATCCTTCCGTCTGCCGTGAAGTAAAAAATGATTTTGTTACCGTCAAAAGTCTGCTCCACGCCTACAAGTTTCATTGGCAGTTTGTGAGCGGCTATCTTTTCCAGTCCGACTTGAAAAGCTTTATTTTCTTTTTCCCTGTTCGCAGACAATTGTTGGATGTCAGCAACGGACGCCTTTCGAATAACTTTTTTCAGGGGCGTTACCATCTCATCTTCTTCTACCTCCAGAGGGCCGGCCACCACCTGCCCGTACTCTATCCCTCTGGCAGTTTCCACAATCACACCATCGCCCTGATTTAACTCTTGTCCATCCGGGTCGAAAAAATAAACCTTACCGGCCCTTTTAAAACGCACCCCTACAACAATTAGTCCCATGGGTTAACCTCCTCTGTCAGTTCGAGCACCGTTTATACCGCCGGCCAGTCGCAGGAACAACGCCTCCAGGGCCAGTCTGGTATTGGCGTTGCCGTAAATTTTATTCTTTATCTCTTCAATAGTTTCTATTGCTTCCACAAGACGGCCGGTCTCATAATGCCCGGCCTCTCTTTTCACCGTAGCAACCTGATCGGGGCTAAATAAGAGTCTCTCTTCTCCTGTTTCCCTCCAAATCAAAATGTCGCGATACCAGCAAATCAGCATTTCTAACAAATTTAAAATGTTTTCCCTGGCCTTGGATAATTTTTCGGCCATTTCCAGCGCCTCCAGGACACCCGCTTCCCTTAGCGCGGCGGCCAGCCCGGAGGCGGCGGCCCGCTCCTTCTGAAAAGAACCCGTGGCATACGCGAGAGCTTTACCCATGCTGCCGCCGGAAAAGGCAGCCAGCAACCGCGCTTCCTCCCTCGCAAGCCCGCGCAGTTTGATCAGGCTGGAGGTCAGTTCATGGCCAGGTATCGGTTTAAAAATATATTGCTGGCAACGGGACAGAATTGTTGGCGGCAGGGCCTGCGGAAACGCGGAAAGCATGATAAAAACAGTACCGCCGGGCGGTTCCTCCAGAGTTTTGAGCAGGCAGTTGACAGCTTCAGCCGTCATTGTCTCGGCTTGTTCGATCAAATAAACTTTCCGGCCGCCCTGATAAGAACAAAATGTTACTTTGCGTTGAATTTCACGGACCTGTTCAATTTTAATCGACGAGCCTCCCGGGCGCACATAATTGAAGTCCGGGTGGTTGGCGTGCTCCACCTGCCGGCATTCCCGGCACTCTCCACAGGCGTCCCCGGCGGCCGGCCTGGCGCAGAGCAAAGCCCTCGCAAAAGCCAGAGCTGTTGTCGCCTTGCCCACCCCTTCAGGCCCGGCGAAGAGATAAGCGTGAGCCACCCTTTCATTCAAGACGGCGTTCAGCAAGGTCCTGACAATCTGGCCGTGCCCGGCGATTTCTCTCATGAACAGCATCCCCAAAACTCCCCCGCCAGATTAAATATTCTGAATAACCATTCCCGGCGTCAGGTAGGAATGGCGTTATCTTTAGTGAACAGCCGGACTATTTTATATATTTCTTCGTGGATCTCATCAATATCTTTCAGCCTTCCCCCAGTAACACATTCTATTTTATACCAGTCATTTTTCTCAACAATTTTACATGCGTTATTATAGGTCTTTACAATATAGTCATAATTCCGTTCATGAATATCTTTTTCTTTTTCTCCAAATTTATTAACCCTGCCGCTTATTAATTTCCTGCTATACTCAGGCGGCATATCCAAAAAAATCACACAATCAGGAACTGGAAGCTGAAATACTTTAAATTCAAAATCCAACAACCAGTTAATATAATCTTCTTTTTCTTTTTCATCAGAAATTTTTACAGCTTGGTGAATCATATTTGAAGTAGTGTATCTATCAGCGATAATAATACCACCATTTTCATAAAACTTTTCCCAATCTTTTTTATATGAAGCATACCGGTCAACTATATAAAATGTGGACGCGACATAGGGATTTACTCCATCCGGATCGCTGCCGAACTCGCCATCCAAATACATCTTTATTAATGCGGAAGACTCACTTTTATAATTCGGAAACGTTATTTTTATTACATTACAGCCCTCTGTTTTTAGTCTATTGTATAACTTTTCGGCTTGGGTCTCTTTTCCGCTGCCATCGCCTGCTTCTATAACAATGAGTTTCCCCTTCATATTATTATTTACAAAATCCCCCCTAATTTAACTATGCTATTCCATCACAACTTTTATACTTCTCAATGTATGGTCGGACACCCCTTGGCAAGGCAGGCCCATATTACTAATTATCTCCAGGCAATCATGAACTTCCGGAATTATTTCTTCACCCGGGCATACTACAGGGATACCCGGAGGATAAACCGCTACCGTTTCCGCGCACACCCTGCCGCGGGCGTCAGCCAGTGAGACCCTTCTGGCAGGAGCAAACCAGGCGTCCCTGGGCTTCATTCTCTTTACTATACGGGCTGGCACTTCGGGATATCTTATGGAAGAGGTTTGCTTGTCCCGGCTCGCTATATCCCCCAGCGCGTTAACCAGTGCGTCACAGTCTTCCGGGGTGGTGCCAATGGATAAAAATGCCACAATATTGGTTGTGTCGGCCATTTCAATATAAATATTATAGCGCCGGAATAATAAGCTTCCAACCTGGTAGCCGGTTAAACCCAGGCCGCTTACTGATACAACAAGTTTTGTCGGATCAAGGCCAAGCCCGTCTCCTTCCAGATAATCTTCAGTTAGAACTTTGAGCCCGCCAATGCGGGCAAGACACTCCCTCGTCTTATTGGCCAGGCTCACCGTTCTTTCCAATAAGCCTTCGCCGGACAGGGCCAACTGCCGCCGGGCCAGGTCAAGGGAAGCCATCAGTAAATAAGACGGGCTGGTGGTCTGCAAAAGATCCAGCGCGCCGGCCACCGCTTCGGCGGCAAGAAGGTGGCCGGCGCCCAAGTGCAACAGAGAGCTCTGGGTTAACGATCCCCCCAGTTTATGGGTACTCTGGACACAAGCATCAGCCCCGGCGGCCATGGCATCTTCCGGCAAGTCAGGATGAAACCGCAGGTGAGCGCCATGTGCCTCATCGACTAGAAGCGGCTTGTCCATAAAATGGGAAACCCGGACCTGGCCTGCCAAGTCGTCCGCTACCCCATAATAGTCCGGCCGCACCGTCAAGACAGCTTCAACGCCGGGGTTTACCTCAAGCGCCCGGCGTATTTTCTCGGGCGAAATGCCTGAGGCAATTCCAAATTCATTGATTTTTTCCGGCATGACATAAACCGGATCAGCACCTGATAAAACTAAGCCGCTCAGAGCGGAGCGGTGGGCATTTCTGGAAACCACAACTTTTCCCCGCCCTCCCACTGCCGTCAGGAGAGCGTGAATACCCACCGTGGTGCCATTAACCAGGAAGAAGCTTCTGGCAGCTCCGTAAGCCCGGGCGGCCAGCGCCTGGGCGGAAGCGATCGCGCCCCGGGGGTTGTGCAAATCATCCAGTCCCGGTATTTCTGTCAAATCCAACTCAAATAAGGCTTGCCCGCCAAGCGACAACAGTTCCGCGGGAAGCCCCCGGCCCTGCCTGTGCCCGGGGACATGTAAATTCACCGTCCGCCTCCCCGCGTGGTTTTGCAGCGCTTCAAACAAAGGGACTCGAATTTGCCCGGTAATCGTACAATCCTCCAGTATATTTATGAAAATTTATTTTTGTAACTTTTACTAACCATTTATTTTATCATATCGGAGCCGCGCTACCAAGACTATCCTTTGGTTTTCCAGCAGTTTTGTCTCATAGATAACATTTTCCCGGTCAAAATATAAGATGATAATCACACTGCGAAAAAAGGAGTGGAATGCCATGGCCGGGGACTTAACCCGGAAACTCGACGAGAAAGCCCTCTCCAAGAAGTACGGTACGGACGTAAGCCGGCTGATCAGGGCATGGAAACGCGGCTCTTCCGACCAAGAAATAACCGGCAAGACTGGTATCAAGCCTTCCACATTATATTTAATCAAGCAGGATATTGAACTGACTCACAGAAGGATCAGGCTGGCGCAAAAAAAACAAGCGCTGGCGCAGGCTCAAGCGTTAGAAAAGCACCAAATTTTTTTCAATCCCATCTTATAAAAATTGTAACCGGGATCGTCAGCAGACAGAGCAACAACTCCGTTCTCGCACTCAGGACAAATATAATGGCCGTTAATAAAGAGACCTTGCTTGTTTTCCTTAAACATTTGCCCGCAAATAATACAAACCGGCAAGATTCGAACCACCCTCTCCCGCTCTCAGGTTATTCATGCCCCTCATTTGTGATAATAAATCGTCCTTAAATAAAATATGAAGCGGGCGGTTTTCTGGTGAAAAAAGAGACCTTCGGACAAGGTCTCTTTAGTGTTTTACTTTTTTCTCAATGTTGATGGCACAGTCCGGGCAAATGTTTTGGCATATGCCACAGCCGATACAATCATCGTCCGCCTCCACTGACGGCGTACCGTAGACCCCCAGCGTATTGGACCAGACGATGCATTTCTTCGGACACTTTTCAATGCATAACCCGCACCCTTTGCACAAGCCCGGAAAAATTGTAAAAAAACTGCTATCCAACTCCTGCGTTTTAGGCTTAAATTCAAGCGGCAATTGAATACCTTCCCTTCACCGTAATCTTCGTGTTTTTTCGCCGGTATCACATGTTCTAAATAGAAGGCGCGCGGGTGCCCGCTCTATACAGGTTGATATTTCGCAGCTTCGGCAACCAGTTCAACACCGCGCTCCATCGCCTTGAAGTTTAGCTCGCGCAATTTTGGCTGCTTTTCAAATTTATAACCCAGTTTCTTTTCAACAGCCTCTTTGGCGCTTTCCAGGGGGATCACCCCGGTAGCACCCACTACAGCACCCATGATAATGATATTAAATACCCTCGGGTGGAAATCTTTCTTAGCAGTCTCAATGGCCGGTATGGGCAGGATCATGCCGGCGTTACGGGGAAGTTCCCCTTCCACTCCCTCAATTCCGCTGTCATAGATAAAGGTGGTGTTGGAACCCACGTACCTGCTACTACGGCGCACGGCACGGCCGCTGAGCGCCACCACAATGTCACCTGTTTGAAACTTGGGCGAACCTATAATGCTGTCGCTGATTTGGACGTAGGCCACAGACACGCCGCCCCGCTGCTCCACCCCGAAATTAGGAATATACAGAGCCTGCCTGCCTTCTTCATTCGCCGCTTCCGCTATTATTCCGGCCACTGACTGCACGCCTTGGCCACCCTCACCGGCCAGTACGATCTTGGTGGTTTCACCCATCCTTTTGGACCTCCCCCTGCCCGCCGGCTGGAACTTTGATTTCTCCCGCCTTAAAATATGCCGGCATTTTTCTCTCAACGAAATCCCATGTTTCTGACGCATTTGTCCGCCAGTTGGTGGGACAGGCAGAAAGAGCCTCAATGAAGGAAAAACCTTTTTCTGACATCTGGTTTTCCAACGCTTTTTTTAAAAAGCTTTTTAACTGGCGCGGATTGGCAATGCTGCCCCGGGCAACATAAGCCCCTTCCCCGGCCACGGATGAAACCATATCCTGACCCGGCAGGGGAAAACCCGTGGTTTCGGGGTCGCGCCCGTAGGGTGTAGTTTCGGTTTTCTGCCCGGGCAGGGTAGTGGGAGCCATCTGCCCGCCGGTCATGGCATACTGAGTATTATTTGCCAGAACGGCAGTGATCTTTTCACCACGCGCCGCCGCGCTGACCAAGTGCTGGACTCCTATGGAGTAGCCGCCGCCATCGCCCATGTAAGCGATACAGATCAGCCCCGGCCTCGCCCGCTTGATGCCGGTCATTACCGGAGTGGTCCGCCCGTGGTGGGTCTGGACAGTATCCAGGTCAAAAAAGTCCCATGATAACAAAGAACAGCCAATGTCGCACCCAAACACCACTCTGTCCTGTATGCCCAGTTCATCAATAGCCTGGCCAAGGCATTTTAAAATCAAAGGGTGGCCACACCCCGGACAAAACTTGTGGGGTTTGGTGTCAACCCGCCAACTCCGGGGCATAACCGGCTGTACAGAGCTATTACCCATTATCAACAACCCTCAACACCGCCCTCAATTGAAATTGTTAAACAGTCAATCACGTTACCTGTATAACAGAACAACATGCACTGAATGGTTCACTGGAACAATTAGTTGCAGAATGCCTTGCCAATCCTCAGGCCGGGTGGAAATAATGAGCTTGCCAATAGGCGGATACAATAACAGGCGGGTTTTTTATTTGAGTATTTTCTCTGCCTCAGCCTCTACTTCTTCGGCAGTTATCCCCACACCCGGCCGGTACATCGTCAGCATTTCGGCAGTGCCGCCGTAAGCGACTTCTTTTATTAACCTTGCCAGTTGGCCGTAAGCGGATTCCACCACTAACATCTTTTTCACGCCGGCAGTCAGTTCTCTAATCTGCGGAATAGACAGCGGGCGCAGGGTCACCGGGCGGAAATAACCTACTTTCAGCCCCCTCCTCCGCAGGGTGTCAACGGCCGCCCTGATGGCGCGGAAAACGATCCCGTGGCCGACGATCACCAAGTCGGCGTCCTCAACACCGGATGACTGGTACTCAGCAACCTCCGGCATTATCTTTTCGTAATCCTTGACATAACCCATCAGTAACTCATACAGTTCTTCTTCCATGCTGAAGGTGTTGCGGAACTGAGCGGGAGGCCTGTCCACTCCGGGCACGCCTGCTTTACCGAGATAAGGCTCCGGTTCAATCAAATTAATACCCCGCGATTCCGGCTCATATAACGTAAGCGACTCGCGCATCTTGGCCTGGTAGCCGTCCCCCAGCACAAATGTGGGAAAACGGTATTTCCATGCTGTATTGAAAGCCTTTATAGTATAGTCAAAGAGTTCCTGGTGCGACGACGTTGAGTAAACGATCCGCAACCCCTCACCGTTGCCGCCCAGGGCGGTCATGTTAACCTCTTGCTGGGAATAGATGACCGTGGCTGTGGACGGACCGCCCCTTTGTTGAACTACCACAACGGTAGGCAACCGCATCATTTCGGCCATGGACATAGGCTCCTGCATCAGAGTGTTGCCCGGCCCGGCGGTAGCGGTAAAAGCCTTGCGCCCCGCCATCACGCCGCCGATGGTTGTAAAGCCGGCTGATAATTCATCTTCAGTCTGGAGGAATTTTTTGTCGAATTTAGGCGCCAGCCTTGTCCAATAGTGCATGATCTCGTTCTGCGGCGTAATCGGGTAGCCGTACATGATGTCCGCTTTGGCGGCCAAAGCGGCCCAGGCTACTACCTCATTGCCCGTCATGAACGCCTTTTTTTCATTCTCAAACAATTTCTGCAAAATCTGATTACCCCCCTATATGTGGCCATACCTACAAATCATTACCAAAACGCCTTCTGCATGAACCTTTCCAGCGCCCGGACCGGGTTGCCCATGCAATCAACCGGGCCGATTTCTTCCGCTATACCAACAGCTGCCGCCGTCGCAACCACCGGCAGCCCGAGACATTTGGCAGCCTCCGCGACCACCCGGGCGCCTTCCTGAACCACCTCCACAGTAGTCTCATTACCAAGGTGGGTATTATTAAGCAGCCCGTCAACCTTACCCATTTCCCTGACATGCTCCACAATATCCTCAACACCCGCTGTCATAGGACGGGATATATTGATAACAGCAATCACCTTCAAGTTCGGTTCGGTATTGGCGCCCTCCAGCAAATTCAATGTTTTCGCGCCCTCTACCCCGTAGCCGATATCAAGGATGACATCTCCCTCATGTCGCAGCGCCCACCTGGCGCCGGGCTTTAATATCGTGCCGGCCTCGCCCAGCCCTACAGTATCTCTGGTTTTCCACGCTATTACAGCGATGCCCAAGGCTTTCAGTTCTTCCTGGATGGGCCGCAAGGTATAAACAGGCTCTACGATATCCAGATCAACCAGGGTAACCTTCCTACTCTGGCGGGCCAGTTCCAAGGCACGGTTTACAGCGTTCTCACTTTTCCCTCCGGCATACTCGCCGGTATACGCCTCTACAATACGGTCCGACATTATTATGCTCACCTGCTCCAATAAACATCACTTATTCTTACCCCCTTACCGGCTTTCGCTCCTTTCAAATTTTAATTTGTCCAGTCCCGCAAGTTAATATTACAGTGGAAGACCCGGTGTCCGGGGGTTCCGCCCCGACGTAAATAATGTAAAACAATATGGACGTGTATGGCTCTAAAATAAGTTACTTCGGCGTACAGGGCCGTTTCTCCTTGTTTTTTCTCGGGCTTGCTGCCGGTTTTCAAATATTATACAGTATACCGCCATTGAGACAAGCAACCGCGTCCGCTAACAGGTCTTTCGACAACTATGCTACAGAAACCTGGAAACATCGTAACCAAGATGCCGGAGGGCGCTGTGGGAGGCTTTACGGCCGGATGGCGTCCTGTTTATATACCCGATCTTCAGCAAATACGGCTCTACCATATCCTGCAAGGTATCGACTTCTTCGTTAAGGGTGGCCGCAATTGCCTCAATGCCAGCCGGGCCGCCCTTATATTTCTCTATTATAGTTTTTAAGTACAAGGTATCGATGCCGTCCAGACCCACTGAGTCAATTCCTTCCAATTCCAACGATTTTATCGCTATTTCTTCATTAACCGCCCCATTGCCAAGTACTTCGGCATAATCCCTCACTCTTCTCAAGAGCCTATTCGCTATTCTCGGCGTTCCCCTGGACCGCCTGGCGATCTCTAACGACCCTTTGTCATCAATTGGAACATTCAATATGGCGCTGGATCTTTTTATTATCTCACTTAATTCCTCCGGCGTATAGAAATCAACGTGGTGCATTATACCAAAACGGTCGCGCAAAGGAGACGACAGAAGCCCTGCTCTTGTCGTCGCTCCCACGAGTGTAAAATGCTTTATATTAACTTTTATAGTTTTTGCAAACGGCCCCTTGTCAACAATAAAATCTATTTTAAAATCTTCCATCGCTGAGTATAAAAACTCTTCGACCGGCATGGGCAGCCGGTGTATTTCATCTATAAATAAGATATCCGAATACTGCAAATTCGTAAGGATGCCCATCAGGTCACCACTTCGTTCAATAGCCGGGCCTGATGTGCAAATGATATTGGAACCCATTTCGTTGCTGATGATATGAGCCAAAGTTGTCTTTCCCAAGCCGGGCGGCCCGTAAAGCAAGACATGGTCAATCGGCTCACCCCTTCTTTTTGCTGCTTTAATGGAAATCTCCAGCCGGACGAGTAAATCTTTTTGGCCTATATAGTCAGTAAATTTGGTGGGCCTTAAAGACCACTGGAACTTATCCTCACCGGGTTGTTCCGCGGCCTCAATTAAACGAAGCCTTGACAAAAGCTTCACCTCTTCTGCGATGAATTAGCTCTGTTTTTATAGATCTCTTCCAGCAACTCCTCCGCAGTCCCGATATCGCTGTTCTTGGAAACAGCCTCCCCAACCATTTTCTTGGCTTCATTTAAGTTGTATCCCAATTGAAGCAAGACTTGCGTTGCTTCGTCTTCAATTCCTGATTCAGCCTGAATACCGCCCGCATTTTTATCTTCAACGGAGACAAGCGCAAAGTTGGCGACCTTGCCGTGAAGCGCGGCAATAATCTTCTTGGCCGTCCTTTCTCCAATTCCCTTCAGGCTTTTTAACGTATAAACATCTGAGCACTCAATAGCCCTGGCTATCGTCGGAACAGGGACAGTAATCGCCGCGAGGGCAGTCTTAACGCCAACTTTTGCAACACTTGTAAACAATTGAAAGAACTCTTTCTCTAGCTCGTCATCAAACCCTACCAGGGTCGGGGTCATATGTCCGCCGGCCAGGTTGCTCTCAATATAATACATTGTATATAACGAAATTCTCTCACCAATTTTTTTCAACTGAAAATGGTCCCTGGAAAAAGCCGTTAAATACACCTCATATGTTATATCTTTGACGTCCAGCAATACTCCCCTTTGGCTAAGGCCGGTATAGGTCCCGCTTATTTTCACAATCATTTTAAAACCTCCGGGTCATGGCAATGAGAGATGTGGCACAAAGCCACGGCGATTGCGTCCGCTATATGGTCGGGACTGGGCGGTGACTCAAGCCCAAGCGCGGCCTGGACCATCCTTTGGACCTGGCTCTTGGTGGCGCCACCGGTACCGGTTACAGACTGCTTTATTTGAGTTGCCGAATAGTGATGGGCCTTTATGCCTGATTGACCCGCCGCCAACAGGCAGACACCCCTGGCATGGGCCATCAGTAAGGCTGTCTTTGGGTTTTTATAGTCTGAAAACAACTCCTCAATGGCTATGACATTTGGGTTAAATTCATGTAGAATTTCTTCCAGCCCTGAATAAATTTGTTTAAGCCGGTCTTCTAAAGAAATTCCCGGCCGCGTTTTTATAATTCCCCCTTCAACTAGCTGAATAACAAGATTATTTTGATAATCCAAAACAGCATAACCTGTTAAGGCCAGCCCCGGATCTACTGCCAAAACGCGTAAATTATAAACCACACTAGATCACAGCTTCCCTCAAGTTTCCTTATATAAATATAACAAACACGAGTTCTGCAATCAATGGCCCTGAAAAAATAAAAGTCTGAATTTAAATACATCCTTTGTTCTATTAGCATCATCATATTTTTTACTGTTGAGTATTTCTGAAGGCAAATGTATGCTTTGTCCTTTTACGGTGAGCCTGACATGCGGGTGATAGACATTCACAATTCGATCTGCTATTCTATGCAGCTATTAACCCTGGATATTTGCAATTAACGCAGGCTCAATGCTTACGCCGGGAAATAATGCAATCCCGCGCCACTTTGATAGTGACACGGGATCTTTTTTTGAATCATTTTGGGATTTCTATCACTGCACCCGGTCCAGGGCCTTCCGCCCGATATCCCGACGGTAGTGCATTCCGTCAAACTTAATTTTACCTACGGCAGCATACGCTTTATCAATAGCCTCGGAAATGTCCGGTCCGGTGGCGGTCACGCCCAGCACCCTGCCCCCGGAGGTGACGACCTTCCCGTCTTTTTCCGCCGTCCCGGCGTGGAATACCATAATATCTTCAGGCTCTTCACCCAGCCCGTAGATGACTTTCCCTTTCCTGTAAGCGGCGGGATAGCCGCCCGAGGCAAGCACCACACAGATTGAAGCCTGTGGTTTCCATTTGATTTCGATCCGGTCAAGGCGGTTTTCCAATACAGCTTCTATGATATCCACCAGGTCGGTCTCCAGCAGGCTAAGCACCGGCTGCGCCTCCGGGTCGCCGAAGCGGACGTTGAACTCAAGGACCTTCGGCTCCCCGCCGGCAACCATCAACCCGGCGTAAATAACCCCCCGGTAAGTCCGGCCCTCGGCTTTTAGAGCGCGGACCATCGGAATAAGGATCTCTTCCATAGCCCGCCGCGCCACTTCCGGGGTATAGACCGGCACCGGGGCGTAGGCTCCCATGCCGCCGGTATTCGGCCCTTCATCGTTATCGAGGGCCCGCTTGTGGTCCTGCGATGATACCATCGGCACCACCGTGTCGCCGTCCGTAAAAGCGAGGATGCTCACCTCTTCGCCAGTCAGGCACTCCTCCACCACCAGCCGTGCGCCCGCCTCGCCAAAATCCCGGTCCACCATGATTGAGCGTACGGCATCCAGGGCTGTTTCCATGTCATTTGCGATGATAACACCCTTGCCGGCAGCCAGCCCGTCCGCTTTGAGCACACAGGGCACACCGGTTTTTTGTATATAAGCGGAGGCTTCAGCGGAGTCGGTAAAAACAGCGTAGCCAGCGGTCGGTATGCCATACTTGGCCATGATTTCCTTAGAAAAAACTTTGCTTCCCTCTACTTCCGCCGCTGCCCGGGACGGCCCGAAAATTTTCAGCCCGGCCGACTGAAACTCGTCCACGATCCCCGCGGCAAGGGGCGCCTCGGGGCCGACAACGGTGAGGTTAATGGCTTTTTCCCTGGCAAAAGCCATTAAAGAAGGAATATCTTCAGGGCTTATGTTCACACAGGTGGCCTCCCGGGCGATGCCGGCATTGCCCGGAGCACAATAAACTTCGGTAACACGGGGGCTTTGCCTGAGCTTCCAAACCAAAGCGTGCTCGCGCCCGCCGCCGCCGACTACCAGCACTTTCATATCCTTCACTCCTTGAGATCGTTAATTCTTCAGGTATACAGGCATTCCAACAGTCAGTGGTTAGAATTCAGAATACATCGGACAGTAAATCATTCTCTCATGTCTTAATGTTTGAAATGCCTCATCCCGGTAAACACCATGGAGATCCCGTGTTCGTCCGCCGCTTCGATTGATTCCTCGTCCCGGATCGAACCACCCGGCTGGATAATAGCGGTGATTCCGGCCTTGGCAGCCTCATCCACGGTATCCCGGAAGGGGAAGAAAGCGTCTGAGCCCAATACCGCCCCGCGGGCTTTCTCACCGGCCTGTTCCAAGGCAATCCGCGCCGAACCGACCCGGTTCATCTGCCCCGCGCCGACGCCGAGCTGTTGCCTTCCTTTGGTCACCACGATAGCGTTGGACTTGACGTGTTTAACTACAGTCATGGCAAAGACCAGCTCGTCCATCTCCTCTTTGGCCGGCTGCCTTTTAGTAACTACCTTTAATTCCGGCATTCGGAGCACTTCCCGGTCAGCCTCCTGGACCAGCAGGCCTCCGTTAACCTTCCGGGTAACAAAACGGTCGCTGGCCTGCCCGGTAATTTCACCGGTTTCCAGCACCCGCAAGGCGGACTTTCTTTTCAAAATATCCAGCGCTTCATCTTGATAACCAGGAGCGATAATTACCTCAAGGAATATTTTGGCCATTTCTTCCGCGGTAGCGACATCCACCACCCGGTTCAGGGCGACTATGCCGCCGAAAGCTGAAACGGGGTCACACTCGAAGGCTTTGAGGTAAGCTTTATGCAGTCCGGAAGAGCAAGCGCAGCCACACGGGTTGTTATGCTTGACAATAACTGCGGCAGGTTCGGTAAACTCACGGACAAGCTCAAAGGCCGAGTCCAAATCACCGATATTATTATAAGAGAGCTCTTTGCCGGACAGCTGCACGGCATTGCCGGCACAGGGCCCCGATATCGCGGGATCGCGGTAGAAAGCAGCCAATTGGTGAGGGTTCTCACCGTAGCGGAGAACCTGCGCGCGCTTGACCGAGATATTCCAGGCGGGCGGGAAAAGCTCGTCCTTTGCTCCAAGCCCTTCCAGGTAAGCAGCAATAGCGGCGTCATATGAAGCAGTATGGGCAAACGCCTCCAAGGCGAGAGCCATTTTCAACCCGTTCCCGGGCTCACCTTGGCGCAGGGCGGTTAGGACCTCATCATAACGTTCCGGGTTTACCACAATCAGCACATGCCGGTAATTCTTGGCCGCCGAGCGGACCATGGCCGGGCCGCCGATATCGATGTTTTCAATTGCTTCCTCCAGAGTCACACCGGGTTTAGCGACAGTCTCCCGGAAGGGGTAGAGGTTTACCACAACCAGGTCGATCGGGGTTATTCCGTGTTTTTCCAGCTGTCCAAGGTGGTCATCATCGCGCCGGGCAAGGATGCCTCCATGCACGCCGGGGTGCAGGGTCTTAACCCGCCCGTCTAAAATTTCCGGAAAACCAGTAACGTCAGAGATATATGTAACCGGAACGCCAGCCTCCCGCAGGGTTTTGGCCGTACCTCCGGTGGAAACTATTTCCGCACCCAGGTTAGCGAGCCCCCTGGCAAACTCAACCACGCCTTTCTTATCGGAAACGCTGATTAACGCACGTTTAACAGGCATTTTTACCCCTCCAGCAATTAGTCTCAATCATTTATTCACAGTAAATACTTTTCTGCCCTCAATCTTCAGCCGGCCTTCGGCAAACCGTTGAATAGCTTCCGGGTATATTACATGCTCCTGCTCAAGGATGCGGGCGGCCAGCGTATCAGCCGTGTCATCGTCCAGCACCGGAACCACGGCCTGGATGATAATCGGGCCGGTATCGATGCCCTCGTCCACAAAGTGAACAGTACAGCCGCTGAATTTCACCCCGTACCGCCAGGCCTGCTCCTGCCCGTGCAACCCTTGAAAAGCAGGCAACAACGCCGGGTGAATGTTCAAAATTTTATCCGGAAAAGCATTCAGCATTACAGCGCCGACAACACGCATGTAGCCGGCCAGGCACACCAGTTCAGCCCCGTGCCGGTTTAATAGTCCAACGATTAATTCTTCGTACTCTCCCTTTGAGCCAAAACTTTCCGGATTCACAAACTCGGCCGGAATGCCGCGCTGCCGCGCCCGCTCCAGGGCATATGCCTCATTGCAATCACTTACTACGACTACCACCTCCGCGTCTATTTTACCGGCGGCGGCGGCATCCATGATAGCCTGAAGATTGGACCCCCGCCCGGAGGCCAGCACACCCAGGCGCAACTTACCCAAATTTTCTCTCCCCCTTTAGAATGCCCGAATTCGTCCCAATGGCGACTATAAACTCTATTGTCTATTATTCAAATATAGCTAACTATACCTTCGCCCCTTACCACTTCTCCAACCAAATAACTCTTCTCGCCCCGGGCCGCCAGGTCATCCATCACCGCGCCAGTCTCTCCATCAGATACGACAGCCACCATACCAATGCCCGAATTGAAGGTACGCAGCATTTCCGCCTTCTCCACCCCACCGGTTGTCTTGATTAGCTCAAACACCGGATTTACCGGCCAGGCGCCCATCCTAATCCGGACCGACGTGCCGTCAGGCAAAATCCGGGGAATATTCTCAGTAAGCCCGCCTCCGGTGATATGAGCCAGCCCCTTTATCCTGAAACGTTCCAGCAAAGGCAAAACCGCACGCGAATAAATCCTGGTGGGCTCCAGCAACTCCTCACCAACAGTGCGGCCAAGCACTTCCAGCTTGGTATCCACACTATAACCGCCAAGGTCAAGCAGCACTTTTCGCGCCAGCGAGTACCCGTTGCTATGCAGGCCCGACGAAGGGAGGCCGATCAGCTTGTCGCCGGGAACGATATTACGCCCGTCTATGATCTTGTCCCGCTCAACCACTCCTACCGCAAATCCGGCCACGTCGTACTCCTCCGGGCCATAGAAACCGGGCATCTCCGCTGTCTCCCCGCCGATTAGGGAGCAGCCGGCCCGGCGGCATCCCTCCGCCACCCCGGCCACAATGTCGGCCACCTTCTCCGGCACCAGTTTGCCGACAGCCAGATAATCCAAAAAGAAAAGCGGTTCAGCCCCTTGGGCAAGTATATCATTAACACACATAGCCACCGCGTCGATGCCAATGGTGTTATGCCGGCCGGCCAGCATGGCCACTCTAAGCTTCGTACCGACTCCGTCCGTCCCGGAGACAAGCACCGGCTCGCGGTACTTGGCAGTATTCAAGGCAAACAGGCCGCCGAAGCTGCCGATATCCGCCAGCACCTCCGGCCGGAAAGTGCTTTGTACGGCGCTGCGCATCAGGCGCACCGCCTCGTCACCGGCTTTAATATCCACCCCAGCGTCCGCATAGGTCAGGCCTGTCTTTTGTTCAGCCATAAAAGGACCTCCTGATTATGTCCAGAAATTAACCGGATTTCAAAGACCTCCACTTCTATCATGGAGAAGGGACACACCTCTCTTAAAAGCCTGACTTTGGGGCCGGAGGAATGTCCCCAACGAATAAGAAGCTAATCGAGTTCACCGAGGTTCACTCAAGGATATACTTGTCCCGATCATGAGCCTTCGGGATTTCCACAGGGTAATCGCCGCTAAAGCAGGCGGTGCAAAAATTATTCCTTTCCTGCCCGAAAACGTTCAGCAGTCCTTCCAGGCTCAGGTAATGGAGACCGTCGGCGCCGATAAAATTCCTGATCTCTCTCAGGGGTTTCCGGCAGGCAATCAATTCATACTCTGTTGATATGTCAATACCGTAAAAACAAGGTTTGATCACCGGCGGGGAACTTATACAGAAGTGGACTCCTTTTACGCCGCACTCCCGCAGCATGTTTACAATTTTGCCGCTGGTAGTACCCCGGACGATTGAGTCGTCCACCATGACCACCCGCTTGCCGTCCAGCACGTCCCGGATAGGATTCAGCTTGAGCCTCACGCCCAGGTCCCGGATGCTCTGGCTGGGCTGGATGAAAGTGCGGCCGATGTACCGGTTTTTCATCAGGCCTTCTTCAAAAGGAATACCCGATTCGGCTGCGAAACCCCTGGCGGCGGCAATACCTGAATCGGGCACAGGGATCACCATATCAGCCTCGACCGGGTACTCCCTGGCAAGCTGCCGTCCCATTTCCCGGCGCACCTTGTTGATATTAAAACCGTCCATGCAACTGTCGGCCCGGGCAAAGTAGATGTACTCAAAGATACAGTACGCCCTCCTGCTGTTATGAAAGGCCATGTGGCTAGTCAGGCCGTCCTCATCGATCACGATGATTTCACCGGGTCTCACATCCCGGATCAGTTCCGCTCCAACAGTGTCCAGAGCACAGGACTCGGACGCCAGTATATACGCGTTGCCGCGCCGGCCCAGGCACAAAGGCCGGATGCCGTTCGGATCGCGTACTCCAATGAGTTTTTTC